>CANBPJ010000012.1 GCA_947371415.1 Burkholderiaceae bacterium
AAGGTGAGCATCATGATGCAGGATCAAAGAGATAATTCCTATCTCTTCGGCGGAAACGCCCCCTACGTAGAGGAACTCTACGAATCCTACTTGCACGATCCAGCTTCCGTAGCGGATCATTGGCGAGATTATTTCGATGGCGTGAAGCAAGTGCCTGCGGCAGATGGTTCCTCTCGAACTGATATTGCGCATGCCCCGATTGTTGCTTCATTTGCTGAGCGGGCTAAGCAAGGCCCCATTAGAACGGTTTCTGATTCAGCTGACTCTGAGATGGGGCGCAAACGCGTTGCCGTTCAGCAGTTAATCGCCGCATACCGTAACGTCGGTAATCGCTGGGCCGATATTGATCCCTTAAAGCGCACAGAGCGCCCAGATATCCCTGAGCTGGATCCTGCGTTCTATGGCTTTACTGATGGCGATATGGATATCGTCTTCAACACCAGCAATACTTTCTTTGGCAAGACAGAAATGTCATTGCGGGACTTATTGCAGGCTTTGCGTGAAACGTATTGCGGCAAGATTGGTGCCGAGTACATGTTTATTGCAGACCAGAAAATTAAAAAGTGGTGGCAAGAGAAATTAGAGTCGATTCGCTCAACCCCCAGATTTAATGTGGACGAGAAACGCCAAATTCTGGATCGCGTTACCGCGGCTGAAGGTTTGGAGCGTTACCTCCAGGCCAAATATGTTGGGCAAAAACGTTTCTCACTCGAGGGTGGCGACAGCTTTATCCCTTGTATGGACGAGCTAGTTCGCGAAGCTGGCTCTAAGGGTGTTCAAGAGATTGTGATTGGCATGGCCCATCGCGGCCGTTTGAATGTATTGGTTAACGTCCTGGGTAAGATGCCAACGGATTTGTTTGCTGAGTTTGAGCACAAGGGTCCAGAAACGCTGCCTGCGGGCGACGTGAAGTATCACCAGGGTTTCTCAAGCGATATTTCTACCCCGGCTGGCCCTGTTCATTTGTCACTCGCATTTAATCCTTCCCATTTGGAAATTGTGAACCCAGTAGTAGAGGGCTCTGCACGCGCTCGTATGGAGCGTCGTGGCGATATGTTGGGTGAGCAAGTATTGCCAGTGCTGGTGCACGGTGATGCAGCGATTGCTGGACAAGGCGTAATGCAAGAAACTTTGGCGATGTCAGAGGTTCGTGGTTATTCCACTGGCGGCACAGTTCACATCGTGATTAATAACCAGATTGGCTTTACTACTTCAGATCCGCGCGACTTGCGTTCCAGCTTGTATTGCACCGACATCATGAAAGTTGTTGATGCCCCTGTATTGCACGTGAATGGTGATGATCCTGAGGCGGTGGTGCTGGCCACCAAATTAGCCGTTGAGTTCCGTACCCAGTTCCACAAAGACGTTGCAATTGATATCGTTTGCTTCAGAAAGCTAGGCCATAATGAGCAAGATACGCCCGCAATGACTCAGCCTTTAATGTACAAAACAATTGCAGCTCATCCAGGCACGCGCAAACTGTATGCTGATAAGTTAGAAGCGCAAGGTGTATTGCCAGCTGGTACCGGTGATTTAATGGTGAAGGAGTATCGCGCTGCGATGGATGCTGGTAAGTCCACTTCTGATCCCGTTCTCAGCAATTTCAAAGGCAAGTTTGCGGTAGATTGGTCTCCATTCTTAAATAAGAAGTGGACGGATGAGGCTGATACAGCGATTCCGTTGACAGAGTGGAAGCGTTTGGCTGAAAAGATTTCCACTATTCCTGAGGACTTCAAAGCCCATCCGCTCGTTGAAAAAGTTTACAAAGACCGCGCTGCAATGGGTCGCGGAGAGTCCAATATTGACTGGGGTATGGGTGAGCACATGGCTTTCGCATCCTTGGTAGCCAGCGGTTATCCAGTTCGTTTGTCTGGCGAGGATAGTGGTCGCGGCACCTTTACCCATCGTCATGCGGTATTACATAATCAAAATCGCGAGAAATGGGATACCGGTACCTATATGCCACTCCGTCATGTGGCTAAAGATCAGGCTCCATTCCTTGTTATTGATTCAATCTTGTCTGAAGAGGCTGTGCTCGGTTTTGAGTATGGCTATGCTGCTGCCGAGCCAAATACATTGACGATTTGGGAAGCCCAGTTCGGCGACTTTGCGAACGGTGCCCAAGTGGTGATTGACCAATTTATTGCTTCTGGTGAAGTGAAGTGGGGTCGTGCAAACGGCTTGGTTATGATGTTGCCACATGGTTACGAAGGTCAGGGCCCAGAGCATTCATCTGCACGTTTGGAGCGTTTTATGCAGTTGTGTGCTGATACCAATATGCAGGTGATTCAGCCAACAACAGCCTCACAGATCTTCCACGTATTGCGTCGTCAAATGATTCGCCAGTTCCGCAAGCCGCTGATCTTGATGACGCCTAAATCTTTATTGCGTAATAAAGAAGCTGCCTCTCCATTGACCGAGTTCACAAAGGGCGGCTTCCAAACGATTCTGCCAGAGCGCGATGAGGCCATTGAAGGCAAGAAGGTGACTCGTTTAGTAATGTGTTCCGGCAAGGTCTATTACGACCTAGCTAAGATGCGTACAGAGAAAAAATTAGACGATGTTGCGATTATTCGTTTAGAGCAGCTGTATCCGTTCCCGCATAAAGCATTGAATGCCGAGTTGAAGAAGTATCCGAACTTGGAAGAGGTGGTGTGGTGTCAAGATGAGCCGCAAAACCAGGGAGCCTGGTTCTTTGTTCAGCATAATATTTTGGAGAATATGTCCGAAGGCATGAAGTTGGCATATGCAGGTCGACCAGCATCAGCTTCACCAGCATGCGGATACGCCCACCTCCATCAAGAACAACAGAAGTCCCTTCTTACTGCAGCATTCGCAAAACTTAAGGGTTATGTCATTACGAAGTAATCGTAGACATCACTCCATATAAAAACACTAAATAGGATTAATCATGGCTATTTTTGAAGTTAAAGTTCCCCAACTCTCCGAGTCAGTAGCTGAAGCTACTTTGTTGCAATGGAAAAAGAAAGTTGGCGATGCCGTTGGTCAAGATGAAATTTTGATCGAAATCGAAACAGACAAAGTGGTGTTGGAAGTTCCGGCACCATCTGCTGGCGTCATTACAGAGATCGTTGTTGCTGACGGCGGCACTGTTGTTGCTGAGCAGTTGATTGCAAAGATTGATAGTACTGCTGTTGCTGCTGCGCCTATAGCTGCCGCAACACCTGCGGCCGCTCCGGTCTCCGCTCCAGCTAAAGCTGCTCCTGCTGCTAAGGCATCAGGTGCCGCTGCCGCGCCTTCGGCAGCAAAAATTCTTGCTGAAAACAATATTAGCGCTGGACAAATTGCCGGCTCTGGTCGTGATGGCCGCGTCACCAAAGGTGATGCACTGAACGCGGTTGCTGGCGGAGCAAAATCTGCTGCATTGCCAAGCGCACCAATCCCAATGGGTGAGCGTCCAGAAGAGCGTGTACCAATGAGCCGCTTGCGTGCTCGTATTGCTGAGCGTTTGCTAGAGTCTCAGGCAAACAACGCCATCTTGACAACATTCAATGAAGTCAACATGGCTCCAGTAATCGCCATGCGTAACAAGTACAAAGATCAGTTTGAAAAAGTTCACGGTGTGAAGTTGGGTTTCATGTCTTTCTTCGTGAAAGCTGCAACGCATGCATTGAAGAAGTTCCCATTGCTGAATGCTTCTGTAGATGGCAATGATATCGTTTATCACGGTTACTTTGATATTGGTATTGCAGTGAGCTCGCCACGTGGCTTGGTAGTCCCAATTCTGCGTGACGTTGATCAAATGAATTTGGCAGATATCGAGAAAAAGATTGCTGAGTTCGGCACTAAAGCGCGCGAAGGTAAATTGTCCTTAGAGGACTTAACTGGCGGTACATTCTCCATCTCGAACGGTGGCGTATTTGGATCCATGCTGTCTACTCCAATTATCAATCCTCCGCAGTCAGCTATCTTGGGCATTCATGCAACCAAAGAGCGTGCTGTAGTTGAGAACGGTCAAATTGTGATTCGTCCAATTAACTATCTAGCTTTGTCATATGACCATCGCATCATTGACGGTCGCGAAGCAGTGCTTGGTTTGGTTGCAATGAAGGATGCTTTAGAAGATCCCTCACGTCTCCTCCTTGATTTGTAAGAGAGAAGATCATGAGTCAATCATTTGATGTATTAGTTATTGGTGGCGGCCCTGGTGGTTATATCGCTGCGATCCGTGCAGCACAACTAGGCTTCAAGGTCGCTTGCGCAGAGTCGAATGCTTATGACGACCCAAAAGGTGAGCCACGCTTAGGTGGAACCTGCTTGAACGTGGGCTGCATTCCATCAAAGGCCTTGCTTGCTTCATCCGAGGAATTTGAGAAGATTAGTCATCATGTGGCAGACCACGGCATTACTGTTGGCTCTGTAAAGTTGGATTCCAACAAAATGATCGCCCGTAAGGATGCGATTGTGACCAAGATGACTGCTGGTATTCAGTTTTTATTCCGTAAAAATAAAATTACCTTGCTAAAGGGGCATGCGTCTTTTGAAGGTAAGGGCGCTGACGGCTATCAAGTCAAGATTGACGGCAAAGACAAGGAAGTGGTTACGGCTAAAAACGTGATCATTGCTACCGGATCTAAAGCGCGTCACTTACCAGGCATTCCTGTTGATAACGTGCTGATTAGCGATAACGAAGGCGGCCTGAAGTTTGATTCGATTCCGAAAAAGCTAGGCGTAATTGGTGCTGGTGTGATTGGTTTGGAGTTAGGCTCTGTTTGGCGTCGTGTTGGTTCTGATGTCACTATTCTTGAAGCGCTTCCAACGTTCTTGGGCGCTTGTGATCAAGGTATTGCTAAAGAAGCGCAAAAGATTTTCACCAAGCAGGGCCTCAAAATGAATATGGGCGTCAAGATTGGTGAAGTTAAAGCAGATAAAAAAGGTGTTGTTGTTAATTACACCGATAGCGAAGGTAAAGCCCAGAAATTAGAGTGTGATCGCCTAATCGTTTCTGTTGGTCGCGTGCCTAATACTGAGAAGTTAGGTCTTGATAATATTGGCCTCAAGGTAGATGAGCGGGGCTTTATTCCTATTGATGACCACACTTGTGCAACCGCTGCACCTGGCGTCTATGCAGTCGGTGACGTAGTGCGTGGACCAATGTTGGCTCATAAAGCTGAAGATGAGGGCGTCTTAGTTGCAGAAACTATAGCCGGTCAAAAGCCCCACATCGATTACAACTGCATTCCTTGGGTTATTTATACCGATCCTGAAATTGCTTGGGTTGGAAAAACTGAAGAGCAGCTGAAACAGGCTGGTATTTCTTACAAGGCAGGCCAGTTCCCATTTGCTGCTAATGGCCGTGCCTTAGGTATGGACCGTGCTGATGGTTTTGTTAAGGTTTTGGCCGATGAAAAAACGGATGAAATCTTGGGTGTTCACATCATCGGACCTAATGCTTCCGACTTAATTGCTGAGGCAGCCGTAGCAATGGAATTTAAAGCGGCGGCTGAAGATATTGCTCGTATCTGTCATCCACATCCAAGCTTATCGGAAGTGGTTCGCGAAGCCGCATTAGCGACGGATAAACGTGCATTAAACATGTAATTGAAAGCATTAGAGTATTACCATCAAGAGTTAAAGGCGCGCGGGTATCAAAGCGATCCCGCGCAGCTTGCTGCCATTGAGCGCTTACAGCGCTGCGAAGATGAGTGGATTGCTTATAAAGAAATTCGCAGTAGTGGCTTAAAAAAGAAACTCTTCAAACCCAAGTTGCCTCGGGGGGTCTATCTTTGGGGTGGTGTAGGTCGCGGCAAATCTTTTTTGATGGATTGCTTCTTTGCAGCATCCCCATTGGAAAAAAAGATCCGCATACATTTTCATGAGTTCATGCGAGAAGTGCACCGCGAGCTTCATGAGCTTTCTGGATTATCTGATCCGCTAGATGAGCTCTCCAAAAGAATAGCTAAGCGCTACCGTCTAATTTGCTTTGATGAGTTTCATATCAATGATATTGCTGATGCGATGATTTTGTATCGCTTGCTAAGTGCGCTCTTCGAGGATCGCGTCCAGTTTGTAATGACGTCAAACTACCAACCTAGCCAGCTGTATCCCAATGGCTTGCATCGTGATCGCTTGCTTCCTGCAATCAAACTCCTGGAAGAGCAGCTCGATGTCATGAATGTTGATGCTGGTAATGATTATCGGCGCGTGCAGATGTCTCAAGTGGATGCTTATCTCACACCGGTCAATGCTCATACCCATGCAATTCTGATGCAAATGTTTCAGACTTTGATTGGGAACCAGAAGGAAACGGTCCGTCCCGTGTTGCGGATTGAATCTCGAGAGTTAAGGCCTCTCCACATGGCCGAAGGGGTGGTGTGGTTTGATTTCCAAACTCTGTGTTGTGGCCCAAGATCTCAAAATGACTATCTGGAGATTGCTAATCAGTTTCATACGGTGATTCTGTCAGGAGTTCCCTATATGCCCCCCAGGATGACTAACGAAGCTCGGCGCTTTATTTGGCTCATTGATGTCCTTTATGACCATAAAATCAAATTAATCATCTCTGCAGAGCTCTCTGCGGTCGATTTGTACACCGAAGGCCAAATTACTAGCGAGTTCTCTAGAACGGTATCCCGCTTAATTGAGATGCAATCCCGTAACTACCTGGATGCACCTCGCCGGGTAGTTGACACCAGCTTGACCTAAAATAGGGTCATGATTAGCAATTCCAGCCTAAACGCAGATTTACATTGCCACTCCGTGGTTTCCGATGGGACCTTAACGCCTGAGCAGTTGGCAGAGCGCGCCTATGGCAATGGCGTCCGTTTGTGGTCGTTAACTGATCACGACGAGTTAGGCGGTCAGGAGAGGGCCCGAATTGCAGCTAGCTTACTGGGGATGGATTATCTTTCTGGGGTTGAGATCTCTGTAACCTGGATGGGTCAGACCATTCATATTGTTGGCCTTGGAATTGATGCTGCCCACGCAGGAATTTTAGAGGGCTTGCGTCGCACCCGTGAAGGTCGCAGCAATCGCGCCAAGTTGATGGCCGAGCAATTATTGAAAGTGGGTATACCTGACGCCTACGAAGGTGCCCTTCATTTTGCTGGTAATCATGATTTAATCTCTCGCACACACTTTGCGCGCTTTTTAGTTGAGCAGGGCCTCTGTCGCGATACAGACCATGTGTTTAAAAACTATCTGGTTGAAGATAAGCCTGGTTATGTTCCGCACCTCTGGGCCTCATTAGATGATGCGGTGGCTTGGATCAAGGCGGCCGGTGGCGCCGCCGTTATTGCTCATCCTGGCCGGTATAAGTTAAATGCCATGCAAATGGATGAGCTCTATAAACATTTTAAAGAAATTGGTGGCATGGCCATTGAAGTGATCACTGGTAGCCATAGTCCTAGCCAATATCAAACCTATGGCAAGATTGCTCAGCACTATGGATTTTTGGCCTCTCGAGGATCTGATTTTCATGATCCAGAAGAGAGTTATATTGACCTTGGCACTTTGCCGCACCTGCCTGATCATTTAACTCCAGTATGGACGCTCTTTCATTAAGCACTATTTACACTTAACCCGTTTTAATTACCTTTAAAGAATACAGATCAAGATGTTTGCAGAACGCGTTCTCTCTGGCATGCGACCAACTGGTAGTTTGCACCTCGGCCATTACCATGGCGTTTTAAAGAATTGGGTTCGCTTGCAGTCTGAGTATCCCTGCTACTTTTTTGTAGCAGACTGGCACGCCTTAACGACCCACTACGAAACCCCTGATGTAATCGAGCAATCGGTCTGGGATATGGTGATTGATTGGCTTGCATGCGGAGTGGATCCAAACCAGGCGACTTTATTTATTCAGAGCAAAGTGCCCGAGCATGCTGAACTATTCTTGTTGCTAGCCATGGGCACCCCTTTGGGCTGGCTTGAGCGCGTTCCTACATATAAAGATCAAATTGAAAAGCTTAAGGAAAAGGATCTACAAACCTATGGTTTCTTGGGTTACCCCTTGCTGCAAGCCGCTGACATTCTGATTTATCGTGCGCAATTTGTGCCGGTAGGTGAAGATCAGGTTCCTCACGTAGAGATGACACGTGAAGTTGCGCGCCGCTTTAATTATCTCTACGGCCGTGAGCCCGGCTTTGAAGAGAAGGCGCTAGAGGCAGTTAAGAAACTAGGGAGTAAGCGTGCCAAGATGTACGCCGAGTTACGCGTAGCTTTTCAGGAGCGGGGTGATGATGAGGCTTTGGAGCAAGCAAAAGCATTACTTCAGGAAGCGCAAAGTCTTTCCATGGCGGATCGCGAAAGACTATTTGGTTTCTTAGAGGGCGCTCGCAAAATTATTCTGCCAGAGCCACAAGCTTTGCTCACTTCTGCTTCACGTATGCCTGGTATTGATGGTCAAAAGATGTCAAAGTCCTATGGCAATACGATTAGCATTCGTGAAAAGCCGGAGGAAGTCATTCGCTCCATCCGCACTATGCCAACTGACCCTGCTCGTGTTCGTAGAACTGACCCGGGTGATCCCGCGCGCTGCCCAGTTTGGCAACTCCATGCCGTGTATTCCAATGAGGAGACTAAGGCTTGGGTTCAAAAAGAATGCCATTCAGCAGGTATTGGCTGTTTGGAGTGCAAGCAGCCTGTGATTGATGCTATTCTTGCCGAGCAACAGCCAATGTTTGAGCGTGCGCAGAAGTATTTAGACGACCCAAGTTTGCTGCGATCCATTATTGCTGATGGTTGTGACAAGGCTCGCAAGGTTGCACAAGAAACCATGCGCGAGGTCCGTGAGTCTATGGGTCTAGCGTACGACTAAGGTCATTCACTTGGCTTCTACACATGATGTGATCGCAGATGCCTCCGTATGGGTGAGGCGTTTTGCACCATTAATCCCAGTCGAGGGGTCCGTATTGGATTTGGCTTGCGGTGCTGGTAGACATTCTGCTTTGTTGGCATCACTGGGCCATACTGTTTCGGCCGTCGATCAGGATATCAATGCCATTCAGGATTTGCACAACCCTAGGATTCAAGCTCAACAAGCGAACCTAGAAGGCGCAATTTGGCCACTGGCTGGCCAGATATTTTCAGGGATCGTGGTGACTAACTACCTCTATCGGCCATTTTTAGATCAATTACCCTTGATGTTGAGTGGGGGAGGCGTCTTCATCTATGAGACCTTTGCCGACGGAAATGCCCAATTTGGAAGGCCATCCAATCCAAATTTTTTACTAAAACCCGGGGAATTGCTTTCTTTGGCAGCACGTTCGGACCTGAAAGTGGTTGCCTATGAGGATATTTACCTTGATCAACCTAAACCCGCTATGGTTCAGCGGATTTGTGCTGTAAAAGGGCATCTAAAAGGGTGCATTCCGTTACAATTTGGTGGTTAACATTCAGATAATTCAGACACATTCAGTGACTAATACAACACAATCCCAAGCTAGTAAAAATCCTATTGCTGGCAGTATGCCCGCCATTGTGACGCCGATGTGCGAGGATGGAAGTTTAGATTTCCCCGCCTTGCGTTCATTGCTGGATTGGCATGTCGCCGAGGGTTCGGATGGCATTGTAATTGTCGGTACCAGCGGTGAATCTCCAACAGTTTCCGTTGAAGAGCACTGTGAGTTAATTAAAGTCACTGTTGATCATATTGCAGGGCGCATTCCAGTGATAGCTGGAACTGGTGGAAACTCAACAACTGAGGCAATTGAGCTTACTCATTTCGCCAAATCCGTTGGTGCTGATGCCAGCTTGCAGGTTGTCCCTTATTACAACAAACCTACCCAAGAGGGTATGTTTGCTCACTTTAAAAAAATTGCAGAGTCGGTGGATCTCCCTGTCATTCTCTACAACGTTCCCGGTAGAACGGTGGCAGACCTTGCTGGTGAGACGACGGTTCGCCTTGCAGCTGTGCCTGGCATTATTGGCATTAAAGATGCGACCGGTAGCATTGAGCGTGGTACCTTATTGCTGGCTGATTTGAAGCGAGCTGGGCATCAAGATTTCTCCGTATTTTCTGGTGACGACCTGAGTGCCGCAATGCTAATGCTCATGGGCGGCAAGGGAAATATTTCCGTTACCGCGAATATCGCACCTCGCCTGATGCATGACTTGTGTTTGGCTGCCATGTCTGATGATGTTATCAAGACACGCGCGATTCAGTATCAATTGCTGGCTGTGCATAAAGCCATGTTTACCGAGGCGAATCCGATTCCTGTGAAATGGGCCCTCCATGAAATGGGCAAGATCACGACTGGAATTCGTTTGCCTTTAACCCCTTTGAGCGTTGCCTTGCGTGAACCCTTGAAAACTGCGATGAAACAGGCCGGCTTACTATGATGAATTTCATGCAACTTCTGCGTCAGTATTGCGCAACTTTACTCACTCTTTCTGTTGTATGCCTTGGTTTAGTAGCCTGCAAATCGGTCACGACTAATGACACCGTTGACTACAAATCTGCTGGTGCTGTTCGTGGGCCTAACTTGTCTTACCCCCCAGACTTAATTACCGCCCAAGCTGATCGCCGTTACATTGTTCAAGATGGCTCTGCTACGATGTCCGAATACAATGCTGCGGTAAAAAAATCCGTGCAGACACGCAAGAATGTAATGACCGGTATTCCGGGCATGCGTATTGCTCGTGATGGCGAGCGTCGTTGGTTGGTCATTGAAAAGCCTGCACCAGAGCTGTACCCGCAAATTAAGGATTTTTGGCAAGAAAATGGTTTCTTATTGGTGATTGATTCACCATCGACTGGAATCATGGAAACTGATTGGGCCGAGAATCGTGCCAAGATTTCTCAGGACTTCATTCGTTCTACTATTGGTAGCGCTTTGGATTCCCTTTACGATACTGGGGAACGAGATAAGTACAAAACACGCCTTGAAGTTAGTAATTCAGGCGAAACTGAGGTTTACATTACTCAGCGTGGCGCCATTGAGAAGTGTGTAACTGATTCAACAACAACTGCATGCAACTCCACTATCTGGACTTCTCGTCCTAACGACCCAGAACTAGAGGCGGCTTTCTTGGCCCGTTTGATGGAGCGCTTAGGGATGACCCAGGAGCAGGCTAAAGCGCAAGTAGCACTACCGCTGGGTCCTAAGACGCCGAAGGCAAAGCTGGTGCAGGAGGGTGTCAATACTGCTCACATTGAAATGGCAGCAGGCTTTGATCGCGCATGGCGCGACACTGGACTTGCCTTGGATCGCTCTAACTTTACGGTTGAGGATCGCAATCGTGCTAACGGTATTTACTATGTTCGTTACGTGAACCCAAAAGATTTGGGCGATACTAAAGGCTTCTTTACCAATCTATTTAGCAGCAAAGACGACTCCAGCCTGAAGGCGAAGAAATACCTTGTTGTTGTTAAATCGACTGGCGATAACTCTTCGACTGTTTATGTTCAAGATGCAGATGGTAAGCCTGAAAATACGGCAGCTGGATTGCAGCTCTTAACTCTACTTACAGAACAGATGTTGAGATAAGTTATTAAAGATTAGTAATTTCAGTCAATAAAAAAGCCGCTTTTCAGCGGCTTTTTTTCTTCAGGATGAAGATTACTTCTTAGCATCAGCAGCAGGAGCAGCAGGAGCGGCAGCAGCAGGAGCTTCAGCGGCAGGAGCAGCAGCAGCTGGAGCAGCTTCTACAGGTTTAGCTTCTTCTTTTTTACCGCAAGCTGCCAAAACGATTGCCAACATTGCTACGAGTGCGAGTGACTTCTTCATTTGTAATTTCCTCTTAAAAAATTATCATTAATAACCGGTTATTGATACTAGGAATGCACAGGGTAAGCCCTTAGGTACTTTCCTGTGAACATTATAGCCATGTCTTTATTTGCACTTAAAAAATTAGCCAACCTGCTTCGAAGGCTTCAAAAAGGCTACTCTCTGCAGGCGCCCCACCAAGGTTACCTTGGACTTGTTTCGAGGCTGCAAGTGAGCGCCACGCCTTTTGAATTGAGGCTGTTTGGCCGCTAGTCATGTCCTCTCCATTGCAGTAAATCGTCTTGCCAAGTGCCAGCAACCTAGTTTGTGGGTGCGGCCTTAATGCTTGCGTTTTTAGTGAGTCCTTAAATTCTTCAGGCGAATATTCTTGTGTAGGCCCAGCAAAAAACGCTTGAGGTTTAGGTTCACTCAGATAGGCGGCGATTCCCGGGAGGAAGGTTGCTACCCGATCTAACTTTAAATCCTTTAATTTTTGCGCTACCTGTCGAATGATTTCTTCCGGCAGTTGCTCGGCTGAACTAGTCGCCGCTTGCTTAGGATCTGCGAAATGTTTTTCCAGTTCCGGAATATCTTCCAGGGATTCAGCCAGGCGCCATAAACCCTCTTGTAGCAATTCTTTGTAGCTTTGCGCCCTAAACCCTACTGACCAGGTCTGGCAGCCCGCATCCAGTGAAATCCCATCATGGGCGACATGGGGTGGGAGGTACAGCATATCGCCTGGCTCTAGGTCCCATTCTTGTTCAGCCTTGAAGTGCTGCAAAATCTTTAAAGGAAGCTCGGTGTTTAAAGTTAAATCTTTTTGTTCGGATATGCGCCAACGCCTGCGACCCGACATTTGAATTAAAAAGACATCATAGGAGTCGAAATGGGGTCCAACGCCACCACCGGGACCAGCAATGCTAATCATTAGATCATCTAAGCGTGCATCTGGAATAAAGCGAAACCAAGAGAGCACCTTTGCTGCTGCTGGGTGCCTTGCTTCCATTCCTTGCAAAAGTAGCGTCCAGTCTGGCAAGTCGAGGGCAGGAATGGATGTTTTCTTAAATGGACCATCAGAAAAACTCCAGGGTTTGGCTTTAATTAACCTAGATTCAACTACATCCTTACCCGCAATCTTGAATAGCTCTTCTGGCGAAATTGCGCTATTTAGGGATTCACCCATTTGTTTTGCAAGCTCAAAAGCAGGGATGGCACCACGAACTAAAAGCGGCCTCTTATGCCAGTAGGATTTCATGAAACTTTTGGGGCTAATACCCCCAAGAAGTGCCCAGGGGCGTTCTAGAGGAAGGTTTTCAGGTGCCTGCGGTGGATCGTAGGGCTTGCTCAAGTAAAATGAGGTCATATAAGTAAGAAGCTATTTAAAACATCATGTTGAATGAATTACGTATGAAGATCGAAAAAAATACCGTTGTATCCCTGCGCTACAAATTAACCGATGCGCAAAACAATATTATCGAGGAACCAGATTCTCCGATGGTATACCTGCATGGCGGATATGAGGGTACCTTTCCTAAGATTGAAAACTTATTGGACGGTCAAGACCTTGGCTATGAGGCGAGCATTCAGCTTGAGCCTAGCGAGGCTTTCGGTGAATACGATCCAGAGCTATTAAAGATTGAGCCACGTGCACGTTTCCCAGAACCTTTGGAGGTGGGCATGCAGTTTGAGGGTGTGCCTGATGCTGAGGAAGAGGTTAATTCAGATGAGGTAGATGACGAGCCCTTGATCTACACCGTTACGGATGTAGCCGATAGTCAAGTTGTTTTAGATGGAAATCACCCGCTAGCGGGGATGGCTCTGCGATTCTGGGTGCAGGTTGAAGATATTCGCGCTGCTACCGATGAAGAGATTGAAAACCGCCACCCTGAAGGTGGTGAAGCATTTGCTTTTGGAATGCCTGACGATGAGTCAGGCGAGGGCGATGACGAATTTACAGGCGGCATTTCCGATCCTGGCACTTCCTCGCCAACCCTGCATTAACTCACTCTTTAAGCCATTCCTTTAAGGCGCCAAGATCTCGCTTCGTATCGCTAGATTCATCACCCTGAGATGTCGGTGTATTGCTGAGTTTTGCAAGCACCTTCTCCAGCGCTGCGATTTTGGCCTCTTGCTCCAGGGTCGCGTCAATCAAACCCTTTAAGGCCATAGAGACTGGATCGTCTACGTTCGGGGTGACTCCGTAGGCAGAGAAATATTCTTTTGCTTTGCTATCTGGTGAGCTGGACTGGGGTAAATCGGGGTGCAAGATGCGCGCAGGTATGCCTACTGCTGTTGCTCCGGCTGGAATTTCCTTGAGTACTACGGCGTTTGACCCAACACGTGCACCATCTCCTACAGTAAAGCCTCCAAGGACTTTGGCGCCAGCGCTAATCACAACACCCTTACCTAGGGTGGGGTGACGCTTAACGCCTTTATATAAAGAGGTGCCGCCTAAGGTAACGCCTTGGTAGATAGTGCAATCATCACCAATTTCAGTGGTCTCACCAATGACGATGCCAAGTCCGTGATCTAAAAATACCCTGCTGCCGATCTTAGCTCCAGGATGAATTTCAATGCCGGTAATGAAGCGGGCTAGCATCGATAGAAGGCGTGCAATCCACTTCAAGCCTAAATTCCACAGACCATGAGATGCCCTATGTATCCAAACAGCATGTAAACCCGGATAACAGGTGATGACCTCTAGGCGATTTCTGGCGGCTGGGTCACGAAGAATGATGGAGTCGACTTGGTCGAAAAGTGAATTAAACATCAATCGATTTTAACGGGTAAAGGCTAGATTTATTTTCTCAAGAGCATCTGCTTGGCAATTCCGCGCAGCAGATCGATTTCTTCTTTATGGAGGCGAGTCCTTGCAAATAGAGCTTGTAAACGGGGCATGAGCTTCTTGGGGTTGGCGGGGTCAAGGTAGTCAATTGCCTCAAGCCCTTTGCGCCAGTGCTCGAGCATTGCAGCTACAGCTGCTGGATCAGCATAGTCGACCAGTTCAGAAGTTTCTTGAGCGCCAATCAATGTCGTAGATTCAGAATCTTCGCCCAAGGTCTCTCTGAGCGTGAACGCACAAACCATAATCGCTTGTGCGAGGTTTAGGGAGGGGTAGAGGGGGTTTGCATCTAGCCACACCCGATGTGTACATAGTGAGAGGTGATGGTTATCTAGGCCAGTTCGCTCCGGCCCAAACAGGAGTGCTACTTGTTGTTTCCCGGCAATCGCTGCTTTGATCAAGGGTCGCGCATCTTGCCAATTGAGTGCCGGGGGTCCAAATTCACGGTCACGGCTAGTGAGACCTAAAACCAGGGTACAGTCTTGCACGGCGGATTCGAGAGCGGGAGATTCTTGGCTGCTTTCCAAAATATCAACTGCGCCACTAGCCAGGGCAATAGCCTCTAGGGTACTGGCAACCCCAGGAATCTTCGGTTGTATCAAGCGCAGATCCCCGAAACCCATGGTTTTGAGGGCACGCGCCGCCGATCCGACATTTCCAGGATGGCTGGTTTCAACCAAAACCCAGCGCAATAATTGGGCTTGAGCAGTGTTCATAAAGGCAGGGAATCTCTAGAAGCTTGGGTGTTCAAAGGAGCAATCGTTTAGAATCATTGTGTTAGCTCCTTATTGTCCTGCAGTTTGCAATCTGGTGAGCTTGTTCTTATTTAATTTGTCCATCAAAACTATGCATCCCATGTTAAATGTGGCCGTTAAGGCTGCCCGTCGTGCCGGAACCGTGATTAATAGAGCCTCTCTTAATTTAGAGCGTCTTCAGGTTGACCGTAAACAACACAACGATTTTGTAACCGAGGTGGACAGACAAGCCGAAGCGGCCATTATCGAAACCCTGAGCGAAGCCTACCCATCGCACGGATTTTTGGCCGAAGAAACTGGCGCTCAAAATATCGACGCAGAAAATGTGTGGATTATTGATCCCTTAGACGGCACCACCAATTTTATTCATGGCTTTCCGCAATATGCGGTTTCGATCGCATTGTCTGTAAACGGGGTGACCCAGCAAGCTGTGGTGTATGACCCAACTCGCGATGAGCTCTTCACTGCCACACGTGGTGCTGGTGCATATTTGGACCGTCGGCGTTTGCGTGTTGCCACTCAAGATCGCTTGGCAAATTCCTTGTTGGGTACTGGTTTTCCTTATCGCGAAGATCAGGATTTAGAAAAGTATTTAAAAATCTTTGCTGATATGTCACGTCAATGTGCCGGCTTGCGTCGTCCAGGGGCCGCCTCTTTGGATCTGGCTTATGTTGCTGCTGGTCGCTATGACGGATTCTTTGAAAGCGATCTCAAGCCATGGGATATGGCTGCAGGTGCTTTATTGATTACCGAGTCCGGTGGCTTAATTGGTAATTACCGCGGTGAAGAAGGATTCTTACAAAGCGGTGAAGTGATGTGCGCTAATCCACGCATCTTTGCTCAGATGGTGCAGTGTTTGTCTAAGTATTCCAACTGCTAATTTACAGGTTTAAGCCTTAATCAAATCGGTGTAAGACACACCGTTTTGATTAATGAGCAGTGCACTTGCTCGTGGTTTCACGCTTTCTGGATGATCCAAATCCCAGTCTGACAAAACCCAGCGTTGCCATTGTTGATCTTGAAGACTCTCTTGGTGATGAGCGGGTAGATGGGTATGCCCATGAATCAATTGAGTTCCAGTCTGACTCTTCAATACTGCAGCACATGCGGCTAGAGTGACATCGGTTTTAACTTGGGTTCCCTCGGGCGTTGATTTAACAGACCGTTGATATTGCACACCACTATTGCTACGTAGATGACTTGCAATTGATCGACGCCAATGCAGCGGCATCCTCAAAAATAATTTTTGAACCCAGGATTTTCGAACCCAGCCACGGAAGACTTGATAGCCAATGTCAGCGGTGCACAGAGAGTCACCGTGGCATAGAACATATTCCGAGCCAGCAATGTTGATCTTGCTCGGGTCAGGCATGAGGATCATGCCTGTTTTACTTAAAAAATACTTCCCAACTAAAAAGTCCCGATTACCATGCAAGTAATATGTTTTTACTTTAGTGGAGAGGGTTGCCAGCGCCCTCTTCACCTCTTGTTGAAAGGGGGAATGAAGCGCCGCATCATCGCCGACCCAGTATTCAAACAGGTCTCCCAAAATAAATACAGCCTCTACCTTGGGTCCATCTTTTTCGCAAAAATCAAAGAATCGTTGCGCCGTCAATGGCATTGACGGCGTGAGATGCAGGTCGGAAATGAAGAGCGCGCTAGCGTATTGCGGAATCATTCTTCGAGAATGCTTGCCTTTTCAATGACGACGTCTTCAGTGGGTACATCTTGATGAAATCCAGCATTACCTGTTTTCACTTTGCGAATCACATCAACTACATCCAAGCCATCAGTGACTTTTCCGAAAACAGCATAGCCCCAACCTTGAGCATTGGGTGCTGTGTGATTCAAGAAGTCGTTGTCATTCACGTTAATGAAAAATTGCGCTGTAGCGGAATGTGGATCGCTAGTGCGGGCCATGGCAACAGTGCCACGCTCGTTTTTTAAACCATTATTTGCTTCATTCTCAATTTGAGCGCCAGAAGTTTTTTCTTTTAGGCCAGCAGTCATTCCACCACCTTGAATCATGAAGTTATCAATGACGCGATGGAAGATCGTGCCATCGTAGTGGCCGTTTTTTACGTACTGTAAAAAATTAGCAACCGTTTTTGGCGCCTTAGCAGCATCCAGTGTAAGGGTGAGATCACCCTTATTAGTTTTAAGTAGAACTTTAGCCATGATGAATTAACTTTCTGATGAGTTAGTAGATAAAAACGGTAATTAAATTATTTAGGATTGCTTGGTGTTGGAGAAGTCGGTGCAGCTTGCATTGCTGGTAAAGCAGCCTTTTTAGAGGGCTTCAGGATTTCCATTAATGCTTTTGCGCGATTCGTGTATTGGCGTTGATTGAGCGCCGCATCTTTAGCTGCATCCTCATAGGCTTGGGCGCCAAGGCGAATATAGACTTCACCTAAATTGGCTGATGCAACGGTATAGCTTGGGCGTAATTTCAAGGCCAGCTCTAAATAGTCTCTTGCCTCAATCCAGTTTCCTTGGTTTGCCGCAAGGGCTGCTAGATTGTTATAAGGCTCCGGCAATTCCGGAAATTGCTGGGTGATTTCAATCAATGTCTTTTTGGCCGGCTCCCACTGACGCATTTCGATTTGCATCCGCGCTTTGACGTAACGTAATTGCACGTTACCCGGAGTTTTCTTTAGGCGTTGATTAATTAGGTCGATCGCATCAGGATATTTTTTGGCTTTCACCAGCTTTTCGATATCAGACGGAACCCCATTTTTGGTGACTGGATCGGGCTCAATAATCAAAAATGATAAAAAGGGAACCGCTACCGAGTCTGATAACTCAGAATTAAATTGGTTATATCCTGCGTCATTCCCAGCAAGTCTTGGTGGGTCATTGGGGCCGTAAGACCCCAAATAGGGGGCTGGAGAGCCCGCTGTAGCGGCAGTAGGGGCGCTATTTAAGGCTCGGATCTCGGCATCGGCCAATTGTTGGCCTGGGGTGCTGCATCCAACCAGAAGGAAAAGGGTGCAAATGGAGCTCAAACCACTCAAAAGGGCTGAACGAATTAAAAAGGGCTTAGCTGGCATAGGGGGCGGGGTGAAAAACTGGCTCATTCGATATACTCAGCGCTCAGTCTAACAAATTGGCGCTACTTGCCCACCTTTATAGCCCCTATGCTGCAAATCTATAACACGCTCAGTCGTTCAAAACAGACCTTTAAACCCATCGAGCCGGGCAAAGTGAAGATGTATGTCTGCGGCATGACCGTTTATGACTTTTGCCACATTGGGCATGCTCGGGTCATGATTGTTTTTGATATGGTGGTGCGCTGGTTGCGTGCGAGCGGCTATCAGGTGGTTTATGTGCGCAATATCACCGATATTGATGACAAGATCATTAATCGCGCCATTGAGAATGGTGAGCCTATTTCCGCTCTGACGCAGCGCTTTATTGATGCTATGCATGCCGACTCTGATGAGTTGGGATTAATGCATCCTGACCACGAGCCTCGCGCAACCGATTACATTGCTCAAATGCAAGGAATTATTGGCCGTCTGATAGAAAACGAATTGGCGTACCAAGGGGAGGATGGCGATGTAAATTTTGCTGTTCGTTTATTTCCAGGGTACGGTCGTCTTTCCGGAAAATCTTTGGATGAATTAAATGCAGGTGAGCGAGTCGCCGTTGGTGGCGGCAAGCGCGATCCTTTAGATTTTGTTTTATGGAAAAGCGCCAAACCAGAAGAGCCTGCAGATACACGTTGGAAATCTCCTTGGGGCGAAGGTCGTCCTGGATGGCATATTGAATGCTCAGCAATGTCCTGCGACCTATTGGGAGAGCATTTTGATATTCATGGTGGTGGCGCCGATTTACAGTTCCCGCACCATGAGAATGAGATTGCCCAAAGCGAGGGTGCTTTATATGGCCAAGAGCACAACGTTAGTGATGCGCCTTTTGTAAATTATTGGATGCATAACGGCCATATTCGGGTGAATGAAGAAAAGATGTCCAAGTCACTTGGTAACTTCTTCTTAATTCGAGATGTTCTCAAGAATTTTGATCCTGAGGTATTGCGCTTCTTTATGCTGCGCGCCCACTATCGTAGCCCCATTAACTATAGTGATGCGCAGCTCGAGGAAGCGCGCTCTGGTTTGGTTCGGCTCTACACTGCCTTGGCGCATGTTCCCATAAGCAATCAGCCTGTAGATCCCCATTCGCCATGGGTTAAGCGGTTTACTGATGCCATGAATGATGACTTCAATACCCCCGAGGCAATTGCTGCATTATTTGATTTAGCGAGCGAGGTTAATCGTGCGCAGGCTGAAGAAAAGGCGCAATTAGCAAATACATTAAAGGGGCTTGCTGCTAGCTTAAACTTTTTGCAATATGATCCGACGGTATTTTTACAGGCAGGCTCTCGAGGTATTGAAGCTGGTTTATCTGCAGAAAAAATTGAAGAGCAGATTACAGCGCGCATATCAGCCAAACAGCAAAAAGATTTTGCTAAAGCTGACTTGATTCGCAAAGCATTACTGGAGCAGGGCGTAGTATTGGAAGATAAGCCTGGTGGTATTACCGAGTGGCGTAGAAGTTAAATCTAGCAGCTGAGTCCAGAAATTAAATGATTGAGAATGTATTTTGAGTAAAGCAGCAGAGCAATCGATTATTGAAGAAGTGGCCCCTGAGTATTGGGGGCAAGCCTGTGCTGAGCTGATGAAGCAGGACCGCATTCTTAAAAAACTCATCCCTAAATATGGCTCTGGTTTTTTAATGACACGGGGCGATGCATTCACAACTTTAGCAAGGGCAATTGTTGGCCAGCAGATCTCCGTTGCTGCTGCCCAGTCCGTTTGGAATAAAGTCCTTTTGGCGCTCAAAAAGAAAGTCAGCCCCAAAAATCTACTTAGCCTAACCGTGGAAGAGCTGCGCGCAGCGGGTCTATCGGGCCGCAAAGTTGAATACATCCGCGATTTGGCCGAACACTTCGATTCTGGTCGTTTGCATGCCAATCAGTGGAAAGGTATGGAAGATGAGGCGATCATCAAGGAATTATGTGATATCAGGGGTATTGGGCGCTGGACAGCGGAAATGTTCCTCATTTTCAATATGGTGAGGCCTGATATTCTTCCTTTAGACGATGCGGGCCTTATTAAGGCCATTTCCCTCAATTACTTCAGTGGAGAGCCTGTCAGTAGGCATGAGGCCCGTGAAGTGACTGCAAATTGGGCTCCTTGGAGAACGGTAGCAACCTGGTACATGTGGAGAAGTATCGACCCCATCCCGGTTGAACATTAAAATCAAGCTATGAAAACGACTTTCCTGGATTTTGAGCAGTCAATCGCTGAACTAGAATCAAAGATTGAAGAACTGCAATTTGTGCAAGATGAATCATCGGTAGACATCTCCGATGAGATCAAAACGCTGACCGAAAAAAGTCAACAGCTGACTAAAGATGTTTATGCCAACTTAAGCCCTTGGCAAGTTTCGCAAGTGGCACGTCATCCTCAGCGTCCCTACACATTGGATTACGTGAGCGGATTGTTCACAGATTTTCATGAATTACATGGTGATCGTAATTTTGCGGATGATCAATCCATCATTGCAGGTCTAGCGCGTTTTGAGAATCAGCCTTGCATGGTTATCGGCCATCAAAAGGGTCGCGATACCAAAGAGCGTGCCTTAAGAAACTTTGGCATGAGTCGCCCAGAAGGGTATCGCAAGGCAATGCGCCTGATGCGTTTGGCTGAGAAATTTAAATTACCGGTATTTACTTTTGTTGATACCCCGGGTGCATTCCCTGGCATTGATGCTGAAGAGCGCAATCAATCGGAAGCGATTGGTCGCAACTTGTATGTTCAGGCGGAACTAGAAGTGCCCATCATCGCCACGATTATTGGTGAAGGTGGATCTGGCGGGGCTTTGGCCATTGCGATGGGCGACGTCGTATTGATGCTGCAAAACTCTACCTACTCAGTGATTTCACCGGAAGGTTGCGCCTCCATTCTATGGAAGACTGCTGAGAAGGCGCCTGAAGCTGCTGAACAGTTAGGCCTCACGGCACAACGCTTAAAAACATTAGGCTTGATCGACAAGATTGTTGCTGAGCCTACTGGTGGCGCCCATCGTGATTACGATGCCATGATGACGAGTATGCGCAAAGCTTTAACCGAATCTCTCAAGACCTTCGACGGCATGAAAGTGGATGCGCTACTCGAGCGTCGCCATGAACGCTTGATGAGCTATGGCAAGTTCAAGGAAATCGAAGCCAAGTCTTAAGGCGGCTCCGGCGGCCAATCGAATTGCGCTTGCCTTAAGTGGCGGCCTTGATTCGGTTGTTTTGCTTGATGCTGTCTGTAAAGCAGTTCAAGCGAGTAAGACCCCAAAACAATCTACAGAAGTTTGGGTCTTCCATATTCATCATGGCTTGCAAAAACCCGCAGATCAATGGCTCGATTTTTGTGAGAAGCTTGCCAAGAAATATCACACCCAATTTGATTTTCGCCTCCTGCACTTTGCTGATAAAGCTGGTGGAAATATCGAAGCAAGAGCAAGGATTGAGCGCTACGAAGCATTGACCGATCTCTGTATTGAGCATGGCATTGAAAGCTTATTGTTGGCTCACCACCAAAATGACCAAGCGGAAACTATCCTATTGCAACTCTTACGAGGTTCAGGCGTGGCGGGTCTTGCTGGGATGCCACAACAACGCATCATTACTGCTGATGGGCGCTCGATTAAGCTATGGCGCCCACTATTAAATCTGAGTAGGGCGGATCTGGAGGCTTATGCGAAGCAATATAAGCTCAAGTGGGTAGAGGATCCTAGCAACCAAAACACGCACTACCGTCGCAATGCTATTCGCAAAGAGATTATTCCGAGATTAGAAAAAATCCAGCCAAGCGCCATCTCCAATCTCGCTCGAAGCGCAGATTTGCTGGCTCAATCACAACTGCTTCTCGATCGATTGGCCAGGCAAGATGGTAAAGGCATTCTTGAGGGCGCCACCCTCAAACTCAAGCCACTGTTGGTGCTGGCCAAATCCGATAAACCTGCCGCCAATAACTTAATGCGTTTTTGGCTGAGGTTAAATAACCTTGTTATGCCATCCCAGGAGCGACTTGAATCCTGGTGGAAAGACCTGATGGCGGTAAAGCCAGACTCCAGTTTGGAATGGCAGCATGATGAAGTTAGCATTCGTCTTTGGCGCGGCATCTTGCAGATAGCTGCTACAGAATCTGGTCAATGGACTTTCCAGCCTATCCCAACGCGCAGTAAGTCGCTGGGCTTGCCGGCGGCCTGGGTAGATGCAGCCCAACAGCGGGGTTTGGTTGAGCAGCGGCAGCGGCAGGGTGCTGAAAAGATTCAAATTAAACCTAATTCGCCCCGAAAAACTCTCAAGAACCTATTTCAGGAGTCTGATCTACCCCCTTGGGGGCGCCAAGCACCTCTGCTCTACATTAACGACGAGCTCATCGCTGTGGTGGGGGTGGGGGTCAGCCATCCGCATTTAGTCTCCACTGGCAAGCGAGTGCTTCCGCAGTGGTCTGAGAAGCTGTAGTGCGGGGATAAAACCCTGTAAAATAAGCCCCTTTTAGACCCTTGGGAATGCAATTCCCTGTAAATAGACAATACGACGGTTTTTATGGCTCTTATCGTTCATAAGTATGGTGGCACCTCGATGGGCTCAGTTGAGCGTATTCAGAATGTCGCTAAACGCGTTGCTAAGTGGATGCGCGCTGGCCACCAGGTGGTGGTGGTTCCTTCCGCTATGTCCGGTGAGACCAATCGCTTGTTAGGTTTGGCAAAAGATATCAATCCCAATGCAAATCCTCGTGAGCTAGATCAAATTGCTTCGACTGGTGAGCAGGTGAGCTCCGGCCTATTGGCCCTGGCATTACTCCGCGAAGGTGTTGATGCTGTCAGTTACGCTGGCTGGCAAGTTACCGTCCATACCGATTCTTCATTCACTAAGGCCCGCATTAAGAGCATTGATGACCAGAAGATTCTTGCTGATCTCAATGCGGGACGTGCTGTGGTCGTTACTGGCTTTCAGGGCGTTGATCCCAATGGTAATATCACCACCTTGGGTCGTGGCGGCTCTGATACATCTGCTGTTGCTATGGCTG
>CANBPJ010000013.1 GCA_947371415.1 Burkholderiaceae bacterium
GGCAATACGATCTCTTAAGACAGCAGCCATTTCAAATTCCATGGCATCGCTGTAGGCATGCATTTTCTTTTCGAGCTCAGACAGCACGCGACTATGGTCGCCCTCTAAGAAACGGGTCGCTTGCGCTACATCTTGCCCATATTGATCTACGCTGAGCCGGCCTACGCAGGGTGCACTACAACGATGGATTTGATGCAATAAACAGGGTCGACTACGATTCTTAAAGACCGAGTCTTCACAGGTTCTCAGGCGGAATACTTTTTGCAAAATCTGCACACTGTTACGCACCGCCCATGAATTGGGAAACGGTCCGAAGTAATGATTGCGTTTATCAATTTTTCCGCGATAAGAGGCTAACCTCGGAAACTGGTGACCTGTCAACATCACATAGGGATAAGACTTATCATCACGAAAGAGAATGTTGAATGGGGGAGCCAACTCCTTGATGAGATTGTTCTCTAGAATTAAGGCTTCGGTTTCTGAGCGTGTTACTGTTGTTTCATAGCGGGCAATTTTTCCCACCATCAGCTCTATCCGTGGTGAAAGCTGCGTCCGCTGAAAGTAGCTAGAGACACGCTTTTTGAGGTTGCGCGCTTTACCGACATACAGAATATGTCCCGCCTCATCAAAGAAGCGATATACCCCCGGCAATCCGGGTAGCCGTTTAACATCCTGCTGAAGGGTTTCAAAAAGCGAATTACTCATGCGTTGGGATATTTTCTGTCAAATCGTAGATAACTATGGTGATGCCGGTGTTTGCTGGCGTCTAGCGAGAAGCTTAACAAGTCTTCACGGCCAAGAGGTGCGCATTTTTTGCGATGACCTGCCAACCCTCAATTTACTCGCTTCTGGTGTTGATCCAGAAATCAGAAGCAGAATTGACATCCAAGCGTGGGAAGCGAGCTTTGCTAATAGTGGGCACCTTGTCCAGACTCCCGACGTCGTGGTTGAAGCGTTTGGGTGCGAGCTTCCTGAGCGCTATCTTGCAGGCCTGCTCATTACTCCCAAAAAGCCCCTCATCATTAATTTAGAGTACTTGAGTGCTGAACCTTGGATTGCAGATTTTCATGGAAGAGCCTCTCCGCAAACCCATGGCATTCCGAAATACTTTTTCTTCCCAGGCTTTCAAGAGAATGTTGGCGGCATTCTGATTGACCCCGTACCCACAGGATCTTTAGAAGGTAGCGCTACTGTTCCGGCAAGCTTAAAAGCAAGCTGGGCACTTTTGCGGCCCAATACCAAACGCATCAGTGTCTTTTGCTATCCAGGCGCCCCACTTTTAAAGTGGTTAGGCGACCTAGGAAGCCTGGGAGAAAACTTCGATATTGTTCTGACGCATGGTCAACTTCAGCAACTCCAATTCAGCTCCGGTCACCCCACTCCAATAGTCGCTTTACCAAATAATATTCAACTCATCTCCATTCCGTTTGTTTCTCAAGATGAATATGACTGGGTCCTATCGCAATGCGACTTCAATATTGTGCGCGGCGAAGACTCTTTCGTCCGAGCACAATTAGCAGGCAAGCCCTTTATTTGGCATATCTACCCCCAAGAGGATCGCGCACATGAAATCAAGCTAGCCGCATTTTTAGATCTCTACCTTGAAGATGCATCACAGGAGCTTAAACAGGCCGTCACTGCTGCCATGGCCTGGGCAATGCCTAGTCATTGGCTTCAATCAATCGAGGGCTGGAACAGCCATTCCAAGGCTTGGCATGCTGATTTACTGAAAAAACAAGCTGATGGCGGTCTAGCCGCCCGTCTAATGGACTTTGTAGCCTAATCTTCAGCGAAATCAGCCTGTGGGCGGGTACAATCTTGTTTTTGATAAAACCCGCAGAAAATCAGCTCTGCACCCAGGAATAGCAAGATGAAAACAGCACAAGAACTCCGCGTTGGTAACGTAGTAATGATCGGCACTGATGCCATGGTCGTTTTAAAAGCAGAATACAGCCGCTCTGGCCGCAATTCCTCTGTTGTGAAAATGAAATTTAAGAACTTGTTATCTGGCGCGCCTAACGAAGGTGTATTCAAAGCCGATGACAAGTTTGATGTGGTGATCTTGGACAAGAAAGATTGCACTTACTCTTATTTCGCGGATCCAATGTACGTATTTATGGATACCGAATACAACCAATACGAAGTGGAAGCAGAATTCATGGGCGATGCATTGCATTACCTCGAAGAAAGCATGCCATGTGAAGTCGTGTTCTACGAAGGTAAGGCACTCTCCGTTGCAATGCCAAACTCTTTAGTTCGTGAAATCATTTACACAGAGCCAGCTGTCAAAGGCGATACCAGCTCAGGCAAAGTATTGAAGACTGCTAAGTTGGCCACTGGTTATGAATTACAAGTTCCTTTGTTCTGTAACACTGGCGACAAGATTGAAATCGATACTCGTACTGGCGAATATCGTAGCCGCGCTAACTAATTAGCTCGCTCAATCAGTAGAAGCCCGGCATGCCGGGCTTTTTTATTTCTTAAAGTACAGTCATAATAAAAATCATGACTGATACCATTTCCCCTCAAATTACTACTCTGGCCCTTGAGGACATTCCTCATTTGATTGACTGCGTCCGGCGCTGTTATGGAGACAGTTACACCAACCCAATCATGTATGACGCTGCACAACTACAAGATGCAATCGTCACCAAGAAGATGCACTCCGTCGTTGCCAAACTAGAAAATAATCAAATTATTGGACACTGCGCATTAACCTTTGATGGCGCTCAAAATGCTTCACCGGAAGCCGGAAAAATGATGGTGGACCCGGATTACAGGGGGCATCACATTGCCGAGTTAATCGCAAAAAAACGTATAGAGATTGCGCAATCTTTAGGCTTACCGGGGTTTTGGACTGAGTGTGTTACCAACCACCCTTATAGCCAACATGAAATGATTGCTTTTAATGCAAAAGAAACTGGGCTTTTTATTGGGGATGTTCCGCCAACATTTGCAATGCAGGGTCTACAAAACTTTAGCGATACACGCATGTCTTTATTGGCCTTCTATCTCCCATTAAAAGATAGTCCGCATGACATTTATGTACCAAGTGAACATACCGAACACTTGAATGCACTGCTATCAAGCTTAAGTCTCGAGCGCAATATCAGCAATGTCGATATTCAGGGTTCTGGGGAAACTCAAATTAGAACTGAAATTGACTCTAAAGATCAGGTCGCCAATATCTCCATAGGCCATATCGGTGAGGATTTAATTGCATCAGTTAAAGCAGAGCTGCAAAAAATAGAATCCTTAAATATTGCCTCTGCGTATCTGGATCTGCCAATTACACAAGAGGCGGCTGCTAATGCCTATATAGAATTAGAAGGGCTGGGCTTCTTTTGGGGGTCCTGGATTCCGAATTACTCTACCCAAGGAGATGTTCTGCGTTTGCAGAAGATTTATCAAACAGTGAACGTGAATGAAATCATTTGCGCTAGAGAGCAAGGGGAAGAGGTTAAAAAGTTCGTTATTTCGGAGTGGGAAAGAGTTTCACGGAAATAGAAATCTCATGAAATCAAATTTAGTTGCTGCAGCAAGCCTTTGGCGTGCTGGTATTGCGCCTCGGCCTGCAGCTCATCCCAAGTAGGAGCCACTGCAGTCGGCATCAAGCGATTTAAGCGAACAGCAGACTCCGCTTGTTTAGCTTTGGAAACCTTGAGCTGACCGAGTAATTGATCTGCGAGATCTGGTCGATTACAAATCAAGACCGCATCACATCCCGCATCGAGTGCCATATCAGCACCCTTCACCACAGAGCCGGCAACGCTTGCACCCTCCATTGAAAGGTCATCACTAAAAATCACGCCCTCAAAGCCCAACTCTTGACGCAAGATAGAATGCAACCAAACCTTAGAAAATCCTGCTGGATTTTTATCAACCTTTGGATAGATCACGTGAGCTGGCATCACCGCAGTCAAGCTCAGATCCAACCACTCATACGGCTTAGCATCGATATTGAGGATTTGATTCAAAGGGCGCTCATCCACCGGAATTGCCACATGAGAATCCGCCTCAGCCCAACCATGCCCCGGAAAGTGCTTACCGCAGTTCGCCATCCCAGCAAGGCGCAAGCCCTCATTCAGACTCTTGGCCAATGCAAAAGTGATCTGCGGATCACGACTGAACGCACGATCTCCAATCACGCTGCTGCGGCCAAAATCTAAATCCAGGACCGGGGTAAAACTCAAGTCCACGCCACAAGCACGAAGTTCTGCAGCCAAAACGTATCCGCTTGCAGTGGCTGCAGCCATCGCAATTGCAGCCGATTCAGCGGGATGCTTTGATTTATCCGTTGATTTATTTTTAGCACCCCAGAGCTCACCGAGCTTACGCATTGCAGGCAAATGGGTAAAGCCATCAATTCTGCAGCGCTGAACTCGCCCACCCTCATGGTCAATCGAGATCAGTACATCGGGGCGTAGCTTTTTAATTTCTGCAGTGAGTTTGGTGAGCTGCTTACGATTGGAAAAATTTCTACCAAACAAAATCACGCCGCCAGTTAGGGGGTGCAAGATGCGACGGCGATCTTCTGCGTTTAACTCAAGACCAACAACGTCTAAAGTTACCGGGCCCGGTTTCATGGTCGACTTACTCATGTATTCCTCGTGAATGAAATTATTTTGCTTGCTTCTGAACTACGATGACGTGGGCAATTGCCATATCCCGCTCATCACTTACGGTGACTTGGGCTTCCCAATTTTTGTCCTGCATAAATTGTGCGAGTGCGCCCAAATAGGATGTGACTGGTTTGCCGCTAGGCTCATTGAGTGTTTGCAAGGACCGCCAAGTCATCGGCATTCTCATGCCTAGACCAATTGCTTTTGAAAAGGCTTCTTTCGCAGCAAAGCGAGTAGCTAAGAATGCAATACCTCGCTTGTGATTTCTGGCCAAACGGTGTTTGAATACCAGCATCTCGTCTGGTCCAAGGATTTTTTCAGCTAAGCGCCCATGGGTGCGATCATAAGCAGCCTGCAAGCGCTCTATCTGTAAAATGTCTGTGCCGATACCAATAATCATTTCTGAGTTTTTATCTTAAGGTAGTTGCTCTGCCTTGAACCATCAGCGCTTTCATATCCACAATTGCCTTTTGCCACCCCTTAAATAAGGCTTCAGCAACAATTGCATGTCCAATATTGAGCTCAGAGAGTTCCGTAATAGCAGCGACGGGCTTTACATTACCTTCGTGCAAGCCATGCCCTGCATTCACTCGTAAACCGATACTCACCCCAAATTGGGCGGCTTTTCTAATGTGCTCTAACTCGCTTACTTGTTGATCACCCTCAAGATCGGCGTAGCGACCAGTATGTAACTCCACCACCGTAGCGCCCACCTCTTTAGCAGCTTGGATTTGCTTTTCCTCTGGATCGATAAATAAAGATACCCGAATGCCTGCATTTTTTAACTGGGTAGTTGCTGCTTTCACCACATCAAAATGTCCCACTACATCTAAGCCACCTTCAGTAGTTACCTCTTCGCGCTTTTCGGGAACAAGACACACATCATGGGGCTTCACCTGACAGGCAATGTTAATCATCTCCGGTGTAACAGCGCATTCTAGGTTCATGCGCGTCTGAATCAATGGGCGCAACGCTAATAAGTCAGCATCTTTAATGTGTCGACGATCTTCACGTAAATGTAAAGTAATCAGATCAGCGCCCGCCTCTTCAGCCAAACGCGCAGCCCTCAAAGGATCAGGGTAAATAGTCCCACGCGCATTACGCAAAGTAGCCACGTGATCAATATTGATGCCTAGCTCAAGTTTTGGTTGCGTATTCATTAAAGTAGCTTACTAGATTTTTTTCAGATCAATCAAAATCTGACGGGTTGTCAGCACCTGATCCTGGAGGTGCAATCCAAGCAAGAAGCGCATCAATTGCTTGCTCTCAGAAAGCGTCTCAGAGGCAGAAAAATCTCCCACTGCGATTGCCAAGAGAGAGCGGCCACTCAAGACTGGCCAATGACCTGGGTCATCGACTTGCGCAGGTCTGACACCGCGCTCTGGCTGGTATACGTATCGCTCTTCTGAGATCGGGGCACTATTAGTTTCTACACAGCGATCTAGGGCTGCAGCATAACCCGTCTCCTGGAGCAGGGTTAACTCAAATGGGCGCAGAATTTCTTCTAAGCCCTTTGATTCAAATTCAAGATTTGATAAGGCGGAGATGGTGTCAGTGTAGTGATCGTAGAGCTTTTCGTAATCATCTTCACGAGCCAAAAACTTGACCAACAACTCGTTGAGATAAAAGCCGCAAAGCAAGGCATCCCCGACCAAGGATGGAGTACCGCCCACCCATTCCGACTTCGTCAAAGTACGCAATTCAGATTTTCCGCTCCAAGAGACCAATAGAGGCTGGAAGCGCTGCAAAACCGGTCGCAATACAGAGTGCGGACGTTTAGCGCCCTTAGCAATTAAAGCCATGCGGCCATATTGCCGTGTAAAGACATCCAGAATTAAGCTGGTTTCCTTATAGGGAATGCTGTGTAATACAAAAGCAGGTTCGTCAGCAACACGAATCGAGGCCATGGTAATTTACTCTAGACCCTGCGCCCGTAACTCAGCACGATCATCAGCCCAGCCACGCTTGACCTTGACCCAAGTCTCTAAAAAGACTTTGCCATCAAAGAGCTTTTCCATATCGATGCGGGCATCAGTAGAGATCTTCTTAAGGCGTTCGCCCTTGGCGCCAATAATCATCGCCTTATGACTATCGCGGTCTACCAAAATCGTAGCTGCAATACGACGCATCTTGCCATCCATTTTGAACTGATCAATCACCACGGTGCTGGTGTATGGTAATTCCTCACCAGTGAAACGGAAGACCTTCTCACGCAAGATCTCAGCAGCCAGAAAACGCTCGCTGCGATCGGTAATAGTATCGCCATCGTAAACTGCCTCGGCTTCAGGCAAATAACTCTCCAGGACATCTAGCAATCTTTCGACATCCCCAGGACTTTTGGCGCTCATCGGCACAATTTCAGTAAATTCACATTTACTTTGATCTTCATGTCCACCCAAATCACTCCAAGGCTGACTCATTTCTTTCATGAAATTGAGCAAAGCTTGGTCGCGCTCAGATGGAGTCTGAAAGCGGCTATTAAATAAGTCCAACTTATTCAATACCAAGACCACCGGCAAATCATTCGGCAGTAACCGAAGAACCTTCTTATCATCCTCACCAAAGTAACCCGCCTCAACCACAAAGCAAGCTACATTCACGTCTTGCAAGGCGGTGGTTACCGTGCGGTTTAAGGCCTTGTTCAAGGTATTCATTAAACGAGTCTGAAAACCCGGCGTATCAATGAAGATGAACTGCGCTTCTTCACGGTTCTGAATGCCCAAAATACGATGGCGAGTTGTTTGCGCTTTGCGCGAGGTGATACTGATCTTCTGACCAACCAAGGCGTTCAAGAGAGTCGATTTGCCCATATTGGGACGGCCAACAATGGCGATAGTGCCGCATCTAAACACGATTAACCCTTCAGCTTAAGATTTAACTGCTCTTCGGTTGCCACTTTTTTTGCTGCTTTCTTTTTAGCTGACCGAGTCTTTTTAGGCTTACCCAATTCTTGAGGCAAGGCTTTTTGCGCAGCGATCAAGGCCAGTTTTGCTGCCGCTTGTTCTGCTGCACGTCGAGAAGCACCTTCGCCCTTAACAGCAACCTTCAGATTCGGTATTAAACACTCAACCTCAAATTGCTGATTATGTGCAGCGCCGCTAGTGCCTGTAACGTTATAAGTAGGCAATGGCAGTTGATAGCTTTGTAGGCACTCTTGAAGCAAGGTCTTATCGTCTTTGCCTAAAGTCTTTGGATCAACGTGAGCCAAGATGATGGAGTAGAGTTTGCGCAGACAAGTTTTAGCGGCATCAAACCCACCATCCAAAAAGATGGCACCAGTCACCGCCTCAAGGGTATCAGCCAAAATAGATGGTCGACGAAATCCCCCACTCTTGAGCTCGCCTTCACCCAAGCGCAGGTAATCTGATAAAGATAATGTTTGCGCAATCTCATATAAAGCTTGCTGCTTGACTAAGTTAGCCCGGACACGAGAAAGATCACCCTCATCCAAATCAGAGTAGCGTTCATAGAGCATTTCAGCAACTACGCAATTGAGAATGGAGTCGCCTAAAAACTCTAAGCGCTCATTATTTTTCTTGCTATGACTGCGATGTGTGAGCGCTTGATTGAGTAGCTCCAACTTCTTAAAGGTGTAACCCAGTTGCGCTTGCAGCGGTGCAGTTTCGATAGTGGCGCGGGCGTTCATGACTTTATTCGAATCCGCCAATACGGCCTAGATTTCCGAGGTTAAGCCATACAAAGAAGGCTTTACCTACAATATTTTTGTCTGGCACAAATCCCCAGTAGCGAGAATCTGCACTGTTGTCGCGGTTATCACCCATGGCAAAGTAATGGCCCGCTGGCACTGTGCAAGTGAGTCCAGCATTTTGATATTGACAGTTTTCAAATCCAGGAAAGCGCTCGGCAGGAAACATCCCGGCCGGACGATCTGGATCATTGAGGATTTCGTGCTTATTACCACCGAGATCTACTGGGAATGATTCCGCAAACCGCTTGGCGTAACGCATATTTTCTGGATCGAGGTAAGGCTCGCCGCCACTGTACTGCAAAGGCTGACCATTAATCGTTAAACGCTTATCTTCATAAGTAATGGTGTCGCCTGGCAAAGCCACAATGCGCTTGATGTAATCAACAGACTCATCACGTGGATAGCGGAACACCACCACATCGCCACGCTTGGGAGAGCCCAACTCAACTACCTTGTGATTGATTACCGGCAAGCGAATGCCGTAGGTGAACTTATTCACCAAAATAAAGTCGCCAATCTGCAAGGTCGGAATCATTGATCCCGATGGAATTTTGAATGGCTCCACAATAAAGGAGCGCAACACAAATACAGCGCAAATTACCGGAAAGAATCCTGCCGTGTATTCCAGCCACAAGGGCATACGCTCAATACCTACAGCGCGCCTTTGTGGGGCAAAGTACAGTCGATCGGCGACCCAGGCAATACCAGATACCACTACCAAGATAAAGAGGATGAGAGCGAAATTCATTAGTCGTCCACCTGCAAGATGGCCAAGAAGGCTTCTTGTGGAATCTCCACGTTACCCACTTGCTTCATGCGCTTCTTACCCTCTTTTTGCTTTTCTAATAACTTACGCTTACGAGAGATGTCGCCGCCGTAACATTTTGCCAATACGTTTTTACGCAATGCTTTGACGTTTTCACGGGCAACAATATTGCTACCGATCGCCGCCTGAATCGCTACATCGAACATTTGACGCGGAATAATTCCGCGCATCTTGGCAACGACTTCGCGCCCCCGATGCTGACTATTGCTACGGTGGACAATCACTGACAGAGCATCAACCCGCTCACTATTGATCAAGATATCCACCTTCACTACATCGGCTGGACGATATTCTTTGAACTCGTAATCCATAGATGCATAGCCGCGCGAGATGGATTTCATTTTGTCAAAGAAATCCAAAACAATCTCCGCCATCGGCAACTCGTATGTAAGCTTAACCTGGCGTCCAAGGTAATTCATATCCATCTGAATGCCACGCTTACCAACGCACAAGGTAATAATCGCCCCGACATACTCTTGCGGCATATACAGGTTAACTGTCACAATCGGCTCAAGAATCGTATTGATCTTGCTGGCCTCTGGCATCTTCGATGGGTTATCTACAGACAAGATAGAGCCATCAGATTGCTCTACCTGATACACCACCGTTGGAGCGGTAGTGATGAGATTCATGCCGTATTGACGCTCTAAACGCTCTTGCACAATCTCCATGTGGAGCAGACCAAGAAAGCCGCAACGGAATCCAAACCCTAAAGCCTGCGAAACCTCTGGTTCATACAAGAGCGAAGCATCATTTAATTGCAGCTTCTCTAAAGATTCCCGCAGCTGATCGTATTCACTGGCCTCTACTGGATAAAGACCCGCAAAGACCTGAGGCTTAACCTCTTTAAAACCAGGAAGTGGTTCGCTAGCAGGAACTCGACCTTGTTGTCCGGGGGTATGCGTAACGGTGTCACCCACCTTGGCAGCTTTTAATTCTTTAATCCCTGCAATCACAAAACCTACTTGACCAGCCGATAACTCAGGACGATCTACAGACTTCGGGCTAAACACGCCCACGTGCTCGACTAAATGGCTCGAGCCATTTGACATTAAGGTAATTTTTTCTTTGGGCTTTAAGGTGCCGTTCACAACGCGTACTAACATCACCACGCCAACATAGTTATCAAACCAAGAATCGATGATCAGCGCCTGCAAGGGATCCGTTGCACTACCTTTTGGTGGCGGCACACGAGCAATCATTTCCTCGATCACTTCCGCAACACCCAAACCTGTTTTAGCTGAGCATGTCACTGCATCGGATGCATCAATACCAATCACATCTTCAATTTCTTTTTTAGCGCGCTCGGGATCAGCTTGAGGCAAATCGATCTTATTGAGAACTGGCACAACCTCAACACCCAACTCTAGGGCCATGTAACAGTTGGCAACAGTTTGCGCCTCAACACCTTGGCTCGCATCCACTACTAGCAATGCGCCTTCGCATGCAGATAAGGAGCGGCTGACCTCATACGAGAAGTCGACGTGTCCAGGCGTATCAATCAAATTGATCTTGTAAGTCTTGCCATCTTTGGCTTTATAAGACAGCGCAGCAGTTTGTGCCTTAATGGTGATGCCACGCTCACGCTCAATATCCATTGAGTCGAGAACTTGAGCTTCCATCTCACGATCAGAGAGACCGCCACACAATTGAATAATGCGATCGGCAAGCGTCGATTTGCCGTGATCGATGTGGGCGATGATAGAAAAATTGCGGATTAAATCCATAGCGTCTTATTTAGTCTTCAAAAAACGCCTTGTCAGAACGCACCACAATGATGCGCTGCAAAAAGTCGTCTTAAAGTGATTGTAATGGGTGGCGCCAATTTGGCACCAATCCCGTTTTTTTGCCTCAAAAAGCAGGATTTCTGCTTATTTTGGCCTTATAGGAATAATCATGGTGCTGTCAGCTCGACGAACAAAAACGGGGACGGCCTTATTGGCATCTAAACCCTTTACCAGGCTCTCAAACTGCTTTATCCCAGTAATATCCGCATCTGCTATCCGAATGATCACATCGCCCGGACGGACTCCTGCGCGCACCAAAGGGCCATCACCCAAGCCAGTAACCTCAACGCCACCACGGATATTGAGCTCTTTCTTCTTGCTATCCGAGGGCTCGGAAACAACTACCCCGAGAGAATTAGCATTTGCCCCATTTGAATTAGGGTTATCCGCCTTCTTCACAGTAGCTTGACCAGCCTCTGTATCCACTACAGAAACCATCAAATCCTTGGTAGAACCTTTGCGCCAAACCTGCACACTTGCACTAGTGCCTGGTTTAGTTTCACCAACCGCTCTTGGCAAATCGGTAGATTTGCCAATATCGCGACCATTGAAGCTCAGAATCACGTCGCCTGACTCAATGCCACCCGCTGCCGCCGGCCCGCCTGGCTCAACGTTGCGAACATAGGCGCCACGCGGTTTACCTAAGCCCAAGCTCTCTGCAATCTCTTTGGTCATTTCACCCAAAGCGACACCAATACGACCACGAGTCATTTTTCCATTGGTGCGCAGTTGATCTGCAACACGCATCGCCTCATCAATCGGAATCGCAAAAGAGATGCCCATATAACCACCAGAGCGACTAAAGATTTGCGAGTTAATGCCAATAGCCTGCCCCGCAGTATTTAATAAAGGTCCGCCAGAGTTTCCTGGGTTTACTGCTACGTCAGTCTGAATAAACGGCAGATAGTCGCCAGTGTCACGACTCTTGGCGGACACAATCCCTGCAGTCACAGTATTTTCTAAGCCAAATGGGGAGCCAATTGCTAACACCCACTCACCCACTCTCACTCGAGAAGAGTCGCCCAAGGGTAGTTTTGGTAAATCACGCGCATCGATTTTGACAACCGCCACATCGGTACGCTTATCCATACCCAATAACTTAGCCTTGTACTCACGCTTATCAGTCAGGGTCACATAGATCGTGTTGGCACCCTCCACAACATGGGCATTGGTCAGAATCAAGCCATTGGACTCAATGATGAAGCCCGAGCCTACGCCGCGATCAGCCTCTTGTGGTTTGCCAGGGTTTGGTTGTGCTTGCTTTGGGCCGCTAGGAAGACCAGGAATAGGCACCCCAAAAAATCTACGGAAGAACTCGGCCTGATCCTCAGGCATGCCCGGAATGCCGCCCTGAGCTTGCTGCTGCATTACTTTTTCAGTTGTGCGGATATTCACTACTGCTGGGCTAGCGCGTTCAACCAAATCAGCAAAATCAGGAATAGCTACGCGCGGAGTTTGCGCGGATGCAATGGGAATGAATACAATTTGCCCCAGGCTAAAGATAGCTACGAGCGCAATAAGATACTTTTTCATGATGCTATAGACCTGCTTGGTAAAAACCAATAAAAGATTGGGAAAGAGCTTACTAAGGATATTAGGTCAGTTTGCCAAAAATCAAGGTACCGTTAGTACCCCCAAAGCCAAAGTTGTTTTTGACGGCATAGTCAATCTTCACATCGCGAGCAGTATTGGCGCAGTAGTCCAAATCACACTCAGGATCTTGATTGAAGATATTAATTGTTGGTGGAGATTTCTGGTTATGTAAAGCCAGAATAGTAAAGACGGACTCCAAGCCGCCTGCACCGCCTAAAAGGTGGCCAGTCATTGACTTGGTAGAGTTAATCAAGGTCTTCTTAGCGTGGTCGCCAAGGGCAGCCTTAATGGCAGCGGTTTCATTCTTGTCGCCCAAAGGCGTAGAGGTACCGTGCGCATTAATGTAATCAATTTGATCCGCATTCAGGCCAGCATCGCGCATTGCATTGAGCATGCAACGACGTGGTCCATCCATATTAGGCGCAGTCATGTGATACGCATCACCACTCATGCCGAAACCTAAGAGCTCACAGTAGATTTTGGCGCCCCGGGCTTTAGCGTGCTCATACTCTTCAAGAACGACAACACCAGCACCCTCGCCCAGAACGAAACCATCGCGGTCTCGATCCCAAGGACGTGAAGCAGTTGCAGGATCATCATTGCGAGTGGATAGCGCACGAGCTGAGGCAAAACCACCAACACCCAAAGCGGAAATAGTGGATTCGGCACCGCCAGCAACCATCACATCGGCATCACCATACTGAATTAAGCGCGCCGCCAATCCAATACTGTGCAAACCGGTTGTACAGGCAGTAACCGCAGCTACGTTTGGACCCTTAAGACCAAACAAGATACTGAGGTGACCGGAAATCATATTAATGATTGAGCCTGGCACAAAGAATGGGGAGATACGACGAGGACCGCGAGCCAGCAATTCAGCGCCAGTCTCTTCAATCATCGGCAATCCACCGATGCCTGAACCAACCATCACGCCAACACGCTCTGCGTTCTCTTCGGTTATTTGCAAGCCACTATCGCGAATCGCTTGCGTACCAGCGGCAATACCGAAATGGATAAAAGTATCCATATGGCGTGCCTCTTTGGCAGAAACGTATTCTTCGACATTGAAATCTTTCACCTCTCCAGCGAAATGAACGCTGAGCGGAGTGTGGTCAAACTTCGTGATGGTAGCAATGCCCGATTTGCCCGCGAGCAAATTAGACCAGGCTACATCAACCGAGTTACCAACAGGTGAGATCAGGCCTAAGCCGGTAACAACAACCCGGCGACGGCCATTTGATGCTGACACAGTAATAGCTATTAACTAAGCTAGGGAATTAACCCTGAGCTTTAGACTGAGCAAAATCGATAGCGAGCTGAACAGTAGTGATTTTTTCAGCTTCCTCATCCGGAATTTCAATTCCGAATTCGTCTTCCAAAGCCATTACTAATTCAACAGTGTCAAGAGAGTCTGCGCCTAAGTCATTCACAAAAGAAGAGTCATTCTTGATATCTGCTTCTGCGACGCCCAATTGCTCAGCGACGATCTTCTTAACGCGTTGTTCGATGTTATCCATTAATTCCCCCAAGGGTTGTAAAAAAACGATGAAAAGGATTTTATCAGCTTGGCGGACTAAATTAGTAAATCCGCTAAAAAATGATCAAATTCCTGCTGTAGATTTAGGCTAAATATAGACCGCCATTGACATGTAAGGTATTACCCGTGATGTATCCAGCGGCTGGAGAGGCCAAAAATGCCACCGCCTGAGCTACATCCTCAGGGCTGCCGAGGCGAGCCAGGGGAATGTTCGCTTTTAGGGCGTTTTGCTGCTCTTCACTCAAAGCACGGGTCATATCAGTATCAATAAAGCCTGGGGCTACACAATTGACTGTGATATTACGACTGCCGATTTCACGGGCCAAAGCGCGGGTCATGCCAGAAACTCCTGCTTTAGCCGCAGCGTAGTTAGCCTGACCTGGGTTACCCATATGACCAACAATCGAGGTGATGTTGATAATTCGACCTGTACGCGCCTTCATCATGGGGCGCATTACGGCCTGAGAGAGGCGGAAAACAGCGCTTAAATTGGTGTCGATGACATCGGTCCACTCATCTGTTTTCATGCGCATTGCGAGGTTATCGCGCGTAATACCGGCGTTATTCACCAAAATACCAATGCCGCCAAAATCTTTAACGATCAAATCAATAATGTCTTCACAAGCCTTTGGATCAGTCACATTCAAGACTGCACCGCGCCCACCACTCGCCTCTAAACGAGCATGAATGGCCTTGGCACCATCCTCAGATGTAGCAGTGCCGATCACTTTGGCGCCACACTTGACTAACTCATCTGCAATTGCCTGGCCAATGCCGCGCGATGCGCCGGTTACCAATGCAATTTGCCCACTTAAGTCGAGGTTCATATTTATCTTCCGCTATCGATTTACTGATTCGTTGATTCGTTGATTTGTCGTTTATTTTTTACTTCACTGTAGCCAAAGCTTCATTAAGGCTGACTGTATCAAAGATAGGAACGCCAACAACATTTTCATTAATACGTTTAGACAATCCCGCCAAAACCTTACCAGGACCACATTCCACCACTTGAGTAACGCCCTGCTGAGCCATCATATTAATAGTCTCCTGCCAGCGCACAGGCTTGGCAGCTTGACGTACCAAGGCATCTTTAATGGCAAGTGGATCATTCAAGATCTCTACATCGACGTTGTTGATTACCGCAATCGTCGGGATCTTGAATTCGATATTGGCTAGGTAACCTTTTAGCTTTTCAGATGCAGGCTGCAACAAAGAAGAATGGAATGGCGCGGAAACTGGCAATGGCAAAGCACGTTTAGCGCCAGCTGCTTTTAGTAGCTCACAAGCCTTAGTTACTGCATCGTTGCCACCAGCAATCACCACTTGTCCTGGGGCATTAAAGTTCACCGCCTCCACTACGCCACCAGATGCTGTGGCTGCTTCTGCGCAGACTGTTTTCACAATCGCGTCATCTAAACCTAAAATTGCTGCCATGCCACCAGTACCAACTGGCACGGCCGTCTGCATGGCCTCTGCGCGAAAACGCACTAAAGGCACAGCATCTTTAAAAGAGATCACACCGGCCGCAACCAAGGCAGAGTATTCGCCGAGGCTATGACCTGCCATCACCTTAGGAATGGCGCCGCCAGACGCTAGCCAGGCACGATAAAATGCAATCGCTGCGGTGAGCATGACTGGCTGTGTGTTGGTGGTTAAAGACAATGCGTCTGCAGGGCCTTCAGCAATCAGTTTTGCAAGATCCTCACCCAATGCCTCGGAGGCCTCTTCCAATGTTGCACGCACTTCAGGGCGATCAGCAATGGAGTTGAGCATCCCAACAGACTGGGAACCTTGGCCAGGAAATACGAATGCAAATGTCATAGAAATAGTCGGTGATTAATGATGATTGATGCGTTGCGTTTGCTTTGCTTTTACTTTAATACTTAATGGCAACTGCGCCCCAAGCAAAGCCGCCGCCCACACCCTCTAGCAAGAGATGTTGACCACGCTGAATTTGACCGGAACGCACGCCGGCATCCAAAGCAAGGGGTATGGAAGCGGCGGAGGTGTTGCCATGCTCATGCACAGTAACAATGACTTTATCCATCGACATCCCCATCTTGCGGGCTGTGCTCTCCATAATGCGAATATTGGCTTGATGCGGCACTAACCAATCAACTTGCTCTGGCTTGAGGTTGGCCTTTTCCAAGGCTTCATGCGCTACTTGCTCAAGCACTTTCACGGCCAACTTAAATACTGCAGGGCCATCCATCGTCAAGTAGGCAGAGCCTTCAACACCGCCCTGTTTGGCGCGCCCTGGCACACACAAAATATCTCGCTGACTGCCATCAGCATGCAAGGCTGTAGACAAAATTCCAGGCTCTGATGAGGCTTCTAGCACCACTGCGCCAGCGCCATCACCAAACAACACAGAAGTAGTACGATCTTGAAAATCCAAAATGCGAGAGAAAGTTTCTGCGCCAAGAACCAATACTTTTTTGTAGGTGCCTGTGCGAATAAATGCATCCGCAATCGCGAGAGCGTAAGTAAAGCCAGCACAAACTGCCTGCACATCAAATGCAGCGCAGTTAGTATGGGCACCCAGCTTATCTTGAACTACACAAGCCGTGCTTGGGAAACCACCCAAATGATCTGGCGTCGATGTTGCCAAAATAATGAGGTCCAGATCTTCAGATGAGCAACCGGCAGCCTCTAATGCTGCCTGAGCAGCCTTCACCGCCAAGTCGCTCGTCAACTGATTGTCAGCCGCAAAGTGACGCGCAGAAATCCCGCTTCGGGTCACAATCCACTCATCACTAGTCTCAAGACCGATCTTAGCTAAACGCTCAACGAGGTCCTGATTAGTCAAACGCAACGCAGGAAGATAACTTCCCGTTCCCGCTACCCGAGAATATGTACTCATGATTATTTTGTCTCCACCACAAAAGCTTGAGCGATGCGCTCTACCATGCGATTCTTTGCCGCTTCATAGGCGCGGTCAAGCGCAAAACCAAATGCAAAACGATCTGCAGAGCCGTGACTCTTGATCACGCAACCACGCAACCCTAGAAGCACAGCTCCGTTGTAGCGACGATGATCAACGCGCTTGCGCACACGAAGCAATGGCACCATGGCGCAGATCGCCATTAATTTAGTGAGCCATGAGCGATTAAATTCTTGTTTAATCAAGCCGCTCATCATCTTGGCCAAACCTTCGCTCGCCTTGAGGACAACGTTACCAACAAAGCCATCACACACTACGATATCTGTAGTGCCCTTAAAAATATCATTACCTTCTACGTTGCCATAAAAGTTTAAGTTAGTTTGGCGCAGTAACTCACTGGTCTGCTTCACCACCTCATTGCCTTTAATGACTTCTTCCCCAATATTGAGAAGACCGATAGAAGGATTTTTTATGCCATCAACCACTTGAACCATGACATTTGCCATCTGCGCAAATTGCACTAAGTGCATCGGCTCGCAGTCGGCATTGGCACCAAGATCAAGCATTGTGGTGCCGCAGCCTTTTTCATTGGGGATCGCAGTAGCAATCGCAGGACGATCAACCCCATCTAAGGTTTTAAGGATGTAGCGAGAGATCGCCATCAAAGCGCCCGTGTTTCCAGAGGAGATGATGGCATCCGCCAAGCCATCCTTGACTTGTTGAATCGCAATGCGCATTGAAGAATCTTTTTTGCGGCGCAACGCTACCTCAATGGGATCATCCATCAAGACAACTTCACTGGCGGGAATAATTTGAATGCGCCCCATTGGCGCTTTTGGAAAACGACTTAAGGCTTGCTTAAGCAATTCCGGATTGCCAACCAAGGCAATCTTCACATCATCATGTTTTTCAAGAAAATCACAACAAGCAGGGACTGTGACAACTACCCCGTGATCTCCGCCCATGGCATCGATAGCAAGAGTGACACTCATATCATGAATTGCTGCAATTGGTGTGTTCAAGAAAAAAGCGGCTTTTAATCGAGCCGCTTCTATCTTTTCAGACTAAAGAATTAGTCGTTTTTAGTTTTAACAACTTTACGGCCACGGTAGTAGCCATTTGGTGAAATGTGGTGGCGTAAATGAGCCTCACCAGTTGTGGCTTCAACAGCCGTAGCAGGTGCGGTCAAAAAGTCGTGCGCACGGTGCATGCCACGTTTGGATGGGGATTTTTTATTCTGTTGGACGGCCATATTGAACTCCTAAGCAAGGCAATATTCTAGCATAGAAAATCCACTAAATGCTTGATTTATTGATAACGACAACTTAAAAGGGAGGTCTGGTTCATTACCCTGAAATCAATTTTTTTTCATATTTTTCAATATGTTAAAGGGATTTTGAGGTTTTTCAGAGGCATCGGCTACTTCCCCGCCCTCCCCAAATGAAGAGGCATGCGGTTGGCAGGCGCCTGCGGGATGCTTTGGAATTAAGGGGAAAGACAGCAAAATTTCATCCTCAATCAAGCCCAACAGATCAAAGTGCTGACTGGCAACCAAAGGTTCCTGTTGATCATCCTCAATTGGAAAGGCATCCGCCTCCGCTTCAGTGGCGACCATGATGAATCGGCTCTCTTGGGCCAAGTCCAGGCCACAATCTTGCAAACAACTCTGACAGACCAGATGAATACGGCCCTTTACCCCCAACTCCAGGATTTGACGGGGCTCCGAACCTGGAGAATCCGCAAAATGCGTACTTACCTGCCAATGGAAGCCATCACCCGGCTCAAGGCTAGAAGCCTCCTCGGCCACCCTCGGCAAGGCTGAAATCTCCAAAAAACCAGCCCCTTGATAGGCCTGAGGGGCGCAAAAATCGATCCTGCGCAAAGCGCTTGGATCCGCGGATAGCTCAACTTGAGGTAAAACTTGATTACGATTCATGACATCAGTCTAAATGAAGGCTTCACCGAAAGTACAAGTAGCGATGAGTAATTCTGCAAAAAAACTAATTCTGGCATCCACCTCGGTCTATCGTCGGGAGCTCTTAGAGCGCCTACGCATCCCTTTTGATGTCATCTCACCCAAGGTTGATGAAACCCCCCTCCCTGGCGAAGGCACTCTGGAGCTAGCCTTGCGCTTAGCAAAAGCGAAGGCTGCAGCGGTAGCTAAGGTCCACCCTGAGGCCTGGGTGATTGGCTCCGACCAAGTGGCCGACCTGTGTGGCGCCGCCATTGGTAAGCCAGGAAACTTTGAGCGCGCAATGGCGCAACTTCAGCTCATGCGTGGTGCAACCGTGACTTTTCAAACGGCGCTGTGCCTCATGCGTGGGATTGAGGAAACAACGATCAATATTCCTACGGAAGTGACTTTCCGCAAACTCTCTGATGATGTTCTGGAGGCATACCTACATGCCGAGGAGCCCTATGACTGCGCAGGTAGCGCCAAATCCGAAGGTTTGGGAATTTCACTCTTAGAATCCATTAAGAGCGATGATCCCACTGCGTTAATTGGTCTTCCTTTGATCGCCTTGAGCGGCCTCTTGCGAGAAGTTGGCTTTGTAATTCCGACAAAGAAATAAAAATAAAAAAGAAACGAAGTTAAATACATGAGCTCCACACTAGGCACCCTCTTTTTAATTCCCAATACTTTGGGAGATGACTCTCGAGTTGAGCAATTACCTTGGGTCCTACCAAGCGAAACCATTGCTCAAACATCCAAGCTAGTGCATTGGATTGTGGAAGACGCCAAAACTGCCCGAGCTTTTTTAAAAGCGGTAGATAGTGTTTTACCTTTAGCTTGCGCCATTCAAGAAATGCAAATGAGTGAGTGGCGTGGTGTTGCCAGAAACGCCAAGTATGGTGACGCAGTAAAGCCAATGGATTTGCTCAAGCCTTTAATGGCTGGCAATGACATGGGCCTCATGTCAGAGGCTGGCGTTCCCGGGGTGGCAGACCCTGGCGCAGAGCTCGTGCTAGCAGCGCACAAGCTGGGCGCCAAGGTAAAGCCTTTGGTTGGTCCAAGTTCGATTTTGTTGGGCCTGATGGCTAGCGGTTTAAATGGTCAACGCTTTGCTTTTCAGGGGTACGTTCCGCATGATGCACAAGACCGCATCGCAAAACTGAAACAGTTGGAAGTGGAGTCCAGAAAGTTACAACAAACTCAAATCTGGATTGAGACACCCTATCGCAACACCGCAATGCTGATGGCCTGCCTTAGTACGTTGGCACCACAATCATTGCTTTGCTTGGGGATGGATCTCAGCCTTCCAAGCGAAACCATTACGACGCTCTCGATTGCAGAATGGCGCAAGCGCTATCCGAATGAAGCAGCATGCTCCTCATTACAAAATAGGCCAGCAGTATTTCTATTGCTGGCCTAAGCTGTATTGGTTGACTGCTGTATTACTTGAGATCAGGCGTCTTAATTAATGCCTTACCAGCAGCAGAGCCCACCTCAGCACCAAAGCGCTTGGCAACGCGTTCGGCGAAATTCTCTTTCATTGTGTAGTCCAGGATATCTGAGGCTTTAAAGATATCGCGGGCTACAGACTCCACGGTTCCATAGCCATCCACCAAGCCATTTTTGATGGCTTGTTCGCCATTCCAAACCCGGCCAGAGAACATATCCGGCGTTTCTTTTAAGCGATCACCGCGGCCCGCCTTCACCACCGCAATAAATTGCTGATGAATCTCATCGATCATAGTTTTGATCATCTCTACTTGCTGTGGATTTTCTTTAGAGAACGGATCCATCATGCCCTTGTTAGAGCCGGCAGTAATCATCCGACGTGTCACGCCCAATTTATCCATCAAGCCAGTAAAACCAAAGCCTTCCATGATCACACCGATGGACCCTACGAGACTGGCCTTATCCACCAAAATCTGATCTCCAGCTACGGCAACGTAGTAACCACCGGAGGCGCAAATGTCTTCAACCACTACATAGAACGGTTTACTTGGATAGAGTTTACGCAGGCGATGAATCTCATCATTCATCATGCCAGCCTGAACTGGAGAGCCACCAGGGCTGTTAATGCGCAATACAACCCCCGCACTATTTTCATTCTCAAATGCAGCGGTCAGTGATGAGTTGATATCCAAAGCATTAGCCATGGAGCTTGAAGAGATCTCTCCCTCTAGCGTAACTAAGGCTGTGTGCTTCTCCATTCCCATGCCGCGCCCTGGCAGATGAAAATCAAATACTGCCAGCACTGCGCCGACAAAGACAATGAGAGTCAGAATGCGAAACACCGCTTTCCAGCGACGTGCCTTACGAGTCTCTTTTAAATTTTCTAATAACAAATGCTCGAGTGCCTGACGCTCCCAATTTTGATTCGCATTTTCGGATTGATTGTGGTCCATCTTTTTTAATCCTTGCTGACTAACTAGTTTTTAACAGTGAGGTTGTCACTAAGCCATTGACTTAGCTGCGAGACATCATCCACATGAATCAGGGATGGCGCTTCTTGTAAGGTGCTGGGTGGATGTGCACCATAAGTTACCGCCACCGCATCCACCCCTGCATTAGCCGCCATATCCAAATCATGGGTAGTGTCACCAATCATCAGCATGCGACGCATTGGCACCTGCATCACATCCGATAACTCTAAGAGCATCCCAGGATGGGGCTTAGAGAAGGATTCATCTGCAGTGCGGGTTTCATGAAACATAGCTTCTAACTGGTGATGCTTTAAGGAGCGATCCAATCCCACACGAGATTTGCCGGTGGCAACGCCTAATAAATAACCATCATCACGCAGGCTGGCTAGTAACTCACGAATACCCGGAAATAAATCTAGCTCATGGTCCTTAGCTAAGTAGTGATAGCGAAAGCGCTCAGTCAACTTTGGGAAATGGGCCGGCTCAATCCAGGGCACGGCTCTTCTCAATGAATCCTGAATACCCAAGCCAATGACTGAGCTAGCCAAAGTGTCATCCGGCTCTTTAAAACCTAAATCACGGCAAGCCTGCTGTATGCAATCGACGATAGTCGGCGTGGAATCCATAATGGTTCCATCCCAATCCCACACAATCAGGTCGTAACGTCTTTCGGACTTTTGCTCTTCAATCATTTGGGGTATCGGTTGCTCTGCTTTTTTCAGCTGGTACCTCAAAGTTTTTCATCATTGCCGCAAATTCAGCGGGTAATGGCGATTCGATGCGCATCTTCTCACCAGTGCGCGGATGCGTAAAGCCGGCCAAATGGGCATGTAAATACAAGCGCTTCGATTTAATAATCTTGTCTTGATCCTCAAAGCCATACTTATCATCACCCAAGATAGCGTGACCCAGTTTTTGGAGGTGGACACGGATTTGGTGGGTGCGGCCCGTTTTGAGCTGAGCCTCGGCCAAAGTAATCGCTACCTCTCCACGCTTCATAGTTTTGACGACACGCAAAGCGGTGTGACTTGGCAAACCATCTGGGTCAACGCGGACACGTCGCTCTCCATTAGGCAATAAATACTTATGTAAGGCGAACTTGAGCTGCATGACGCCTGGACCCTGAGCAATTTCGCCATGGGCAAGCAAGTAATAGCGCTTATCTGTCTGCCCTTCGCGAATTTGACGATGCAGCTCCACTAGAGCGCTGCGTTTTTTAGCTAGGAGGAGGACACCCGAAGTATCTCGATCTAAGCGATGAACTAATTCTAGGAATTTGAGTTCTGGGCGGGTAATGCGCAGAGTTTCAATGACACCAAGGGCGATACCCGATCCACCATGAACTGCCAAACCTGGTGGTTTATTGACGATTAATAGAGCTTCATCCTC
>CANBPJ010000014.1 GCA_947371415.1 Burkholderiaceae bacterium
ATTTGTGCGGTGACTTGAATATTGCTTTCCTGCGCGTCGGATTGTTTAGGCCCTACTGTTTTATGGCTTGATTTTGTAGTGCCTAGAAAATCAACCCAGGTATCCAAATTCAGCTCATTGTTTGCTACATGAAGCGCAAAACCATCTTGCGGAAGGTTGGGGCTAGCACCTACTCCTAAAGCAGCTCTCAATTTATTTTCTGAATCTAAGCTGCCTAATAGGTAATACTGGTCACCCAATTTCCCTGATGCATCTGCACGTACGGCATTGGATTTGCCGCTGGCGTATGTTTTCAAGGTCAGTTGTCCAAGCATGGGGGCGCCTGCTAATTTCTTGGCGGGAACGGGGGTAGAACTGGCCCAATTGCGTAAATCGAACTTCAGATTGGTTTGGCTGCCAGATTTATTAAAGTTAATTAGGCCCTCATACTTGGCTGACCCGCTCATCGCATTGATGAATGCGTGGCTAATTTGGGATTGAGGACTTTCGGCCAAATACTCCTTAATTGAGTTTGCATTAATGTCGCCGCTGATAATGAAGCTGGAGTTATCCGCGGCAGATGGCGCACTTGAAATCTTTAGGGAGCCACCCAGAAAGTTTGCGCTAATATTTTCAAACTCTGGATTCTTTTCGGTAATGCGTACCTTACCTTGCAGATTTTTTAGCGGAGGAATATAACCCCATTGAGCCTTATTGCCGGGCAATGTTATTTTGGCATCTACGTTGGCGTCATCATTTCCAGAGAGTGGAATTTTTAATCCAAGGTCAATGTTTACTGGTCCAGTAAGCGAAAGATTTTTAGCGAGATTTGGCTGTTGCACCCCAACAGGGGAGGCAATGAGGTATTCCAAGATTTCCGCTGCCTCACCATCCGCCGTGCCATTAATGAGTAAGGTAAGTTGTTTGGCGCTGAGATTGGGGATCTCTGATTTGATATTGCTTAGCATCACTTTTTTAAAGCTTGCCTTGTCGATATTTACATTCAAGCTTGCCTGCTTCATATCGATAGCGCCGCTGACATTGCTAAGTGCCTGCCAAACTCCCTGGCTTTTTGGCAATAGGGGCGCTGGCTTAAAGCTTGCCTTGGAAAAAGGCAGATGCAAGCTTAGCTCTCCAATCGTTCCGGTTGGGTATGGGGCTTGATTTGGATCGCCCTTGATGTGCAAGGAACCATTTTGAATGTCCCCAGCCTCAAAGGCTTTGCTCAGATAGAGGCGACTATCTTTATCCATCCCGACTGGGAGGTAGCGATGGGCAGTAGCTAATTTAGCTTTAACAAACTCCATGTCCAGCGTCATCTGATCGGGCAGCTTAGATGCGCCAATCAGATAACTCAGATCCAGGTTCGTAGTGATTTCAGGATTGCTTAGCTGGAGTTGCTTGGCATTGATCAGCCAGCCCCCTTTTTGCTTGGCCCAACTAATCTCACCCTTTGCGCGATCTAATTGAATCTGAGGGTCAGATAGGAAATCACTCATCTCTAGCTCAAGGCTTCTTGAGTCCAGCGTAAAGTTACCCTGCTTTTGATTACTAGTCAGATTTCCCGATAAATGAGAAACCGAGGGCATCGATTTGTTGACTCCGGTGAAGCTGATGTCGTTCAGTTTTGCGCTGATAGTGAAATCTAGCTTATTGGCAGAGAACCAATTGCCCGCTATTGGCAGGGCCGATAAAGCCGATTGACTTTCAGACCAATTAATTTCTAAATTCTGCAGCTCTCCATCTGCCTCGGAAAGCTTAATCCATTGGTGAATTTTTTTTGGCAAAGGCAGATTAAGTGCAAAGAGCGCAATGTCTTCCATCTGTATTTTTGGCGATGAGAAGCCGAACTCCTTGATTTCGCCACCATCTTTTGGCGGGCGCCAGCGGAAGGTAATCGGACTTAAATTTTCAAGTGGTGCAGTAGCGGGACTATCGATATTGCGCCATGCCAATGTTTTGGTGGTGATGGAGTTCAGTCCACCATCCGTATCCTGCACTAGATCCGTTTCGAGCCTGCCAAACTCAATGGGGTCCTCATCTTTATTCAGCTGCACCTTGAGGCGATCAGCTGTTAAAGCCATCTGCCCTCCATCAGCCTTGCCGCCATCCAGCCTCAGGCTTCCTTTGGAGCTGAGCTTTCCACCCAAGTCATGTAGTGGTAGCGGAATATCTTTGGTAATTTGGCTAAGATTTAAATCAGCCAGATCCCATGAAAAAGATCCAATCCAATCCTGCCAATTGCCTGCTTGCCCGCCAAGGTGATGTACAAAGTTGGCCTGAACTTTGATGGGGTTTGGGCTCCATGGAGTTTGCGCAATCACTTTTGCTTTGTGACTACGAATGCCATTGCTTAAATGAAGCTCTTGAATGTCAATTGAAGTTTTTAGCTTTCGGCCCTGTTGATCTTCCCAAAATATTTTGGCATTGTTAATTTGAATGTCACTCTGAGCGAGCAACCAGTTTTCGGAAGAAAAATCATTGGCTTTACTGTGAACAGGAATTCCGGCGACCGAGACCACGCCTTTGGCATCACGTTGTGCATATAGCTGCACCTGATCAAAAGTAATCTCGTGGAAATAGGGCGCCAAATAATAGAAAGAAAGCCAGCTGAGTTGCCCGCTAATGTTTTGAATGAGTAGGGGGCTTGGCGAAGTGTTGGAGTGATTAAATCTCAAACCCGCTATGACAAAGTTTGGACGAATTCCGGTCCAAGAGACTTGTACGTCATCCATCGTGACGTTGCTGCCCAAGCGAGCGCTCATTAAGCGCTCTAGGGTGGGTTTTGATTTCTCAATCTGAGGCCATAAAACAAAACGTACCCCAAGATGACCTAGTACAAAAATAGCCACAGTGACGCCAGCAAGAATCAGGGCACGCTTACGCCAACGACCACCAGAGCCTGGAGGACGTTTTTGAAGCACGCTCTGCAGGCGAGTCCGGATGATGTTTCGAAGCATGGACTCTATTATCCGTCAGCCCTTAGGCGATCGCCAAGCTTCTGAGGTTTTGGTCTAGAGTCAGATTAAGATGGAGAAATGACAGATTTTGCCGTTCAAATTGAATTTCTCAAGCAGCATTCCAGTTATGCGCAACGCTGGCTGAATTCTCGCCCCGAATGGCTCGACTGGCTCAGCCTTCAGGGCGCTCAAACAGTCGATATTGATGGAATTAGGGGTTTATTAAGCCCTTGCCGACAAGCTCTAGCTGCACCAGAGCAGGATGAGGCTCAATTTATGGCAGATCTCAGGTTGGCTAGGCAGCGCCTTATGCTCTGGATTGCCTTCCGAGACCTCAATGGCATGGCAGGCTTAAAAGAGGTCACGCACGCCCTGAGTCATTTTGCAGAGGAAGCGGTCGCCCTATCGCTTGCCTATATTCGGGAAGATCTGCAGAGACGTTTTGGACTTCCTTGGAGCAAGGTCACTGATTCAGAGATGCCTTTGATGGTGGTGGGCATGGGCAAGCTGGGCGGTCTAGAGCTTAACCTTTCTTCCGACATCGACCTCATCTTTCTATATGAGCACGAAGGGGAGACCCAAGGCGCACCTAAGAGCTTGTCTTATCACGAGTGGTTTATGCGCATGGGTAAGCGCTTGATCAAGTTATTGGCGGAGCATGACGCAAATGGATTTGTCTTTCGAGTGGATATGCGCTTGCGGCCTAATGGAGATTCTGGTCCCTTGGTATGTAGCCTTGATATGCTCGAGGAATATCTAGTGGTTCAGGGTAGAGAGTGGGAGCGCTACGCTTGGATCAAAGGGAGGTTGATTTCTCCAATACCTGGCTCGCCTGCGTTTGCCTATTGCGAGCGGGAGCTGGATCAACTCATACGCCCCTTTGTATACCGACGACATTTGGACTATGGGGTCATTGCCTCTATTCGAGAATTGCACGCGCAAATACAGCATGAGGCAGATAAGCGCTCATCACATCATCACGGTCGATCAAGAGATATTAAGTTGGGCCGTGGTGGCATCCGTGAGATTGAGTTTTTAGCGCAGATGTTTCAATTAATGCGCGGTGGTACAGATCCACGCTTTCGAATTCGCCCCACTTTAGAGGTATTGGAGTTGGTAAAGCAGCAAGGTATTTTGCCTGCCCAAGAGATTGATGCATTAAAGGCTGCCTACGTATTCTTGCGACGCTTAGAGCATCGCATTCAAGTATGGGAGGATCAGCAGACGCACTATCTGCCAGAAGATGAAGGGGCACGCATCCGCTTAGCCTCCAGCATGGTTGGCCCTGATCAGATTCAAGCGCAGGCAGACTTCTTGAGTGAGCTTGACCAGCATCAAACGGCAGTTGCTCAGTATTTTGAAAAAGCATTTGTGCTTGATGATGCTGCGCGCCTAGACAACGCCTTATTGCCAGTTGGATGGGAGCCTGATGGCACAGTCTTCCCAGAGTCTGCGGCACGCTGGTTAGCTTGGGCTGATAGCTATAAACAAAGACAGTTACCTGAGAAAAGTAGATTAATTTTCAACAACTTGATTCGCAAAGCTGCGGATAGCTTGCAAGCAGATCAGTCGACTTATGTTGGCGTGGATCTGACTCTGCTGCGCTTTTTTGATTTGCTAGAAGCGATTGCGCGACGTAGCGCCTATTTATCCATTCTGTCTGAATACCCTCGGGCGCTATCGAACGTGCTGGCTTTGCTGAGTGCCTCTCAATGGGGTGCAGAATATTTAACTCGGCACCCCCATTTATTGGATTACTTGCTTAGCTCGCGCATGGAGCAGGCCCTGATTGAGCATCCAGAACAGTATTGGGAGGAGGTTAAAACTACGCTAGACATGCGTCTTGATGATGTCATGCTAGATGGGGATGGTTCTGAGCAGGCAATGGATATTTTGCGCATTACTCATCACACCGAAACCTTTATTACTTTATTGGCAGACTTAGGAATTGGTGTTGATCACGAACTCTCAGTGGAAAAGGTCAGCGATCATTTGTCCGCTTTGGCAGACTTAATATTGCAGACTACCTTAGAGCGTGTTTGGCCTAGTGTTGCTCAGAAATTTGCTTTACCGGCAGATACGACTGCGCCATTTGCAGTGATTTCGTATGGCAAGCTGGGTGGGAAAGAGCTAGGATATGCCTCGGATTTAGATTTGGTATTTTTATATCAAGCTGAAGAGCTTGATCTTGCCGCTCAAGAAATTTATGCCTTGCTCGCAAAGCGGATGATTAATTGGTTGACTGCCTATACCTCGGCTGGCAGTTTATTTGAAATTGACACGCGCCTTCGTCCCAATGGATCGGCTGGATTCCTGGTAACCAATGCGGATGCGTTTAGAAAGTATCAATTGCGCCAAGGTGACAATGCGGCCTGGGTTTGGGAGCACCAAGCACTAACGCGAGCAAGATTTTCTGCTGGGTCTAAGGAAGTTGGCGCATTCTTTGATGATGTGCGTTTTGAAGTCTTGAGTCAGAAGCGTGATGTTGACCAGCTGCGTCTCGAGATTTTAGAAATGCGTCGCAAAGTACATGCTGGACATCCCAATCCTAGCGCTGATTTTGATTTAAAGCATGATGCTGGTGGTATGGTTGATATTGAATTTATTGTCCAATTTTTAGTTTTGGCATTTTCAAATACCCACCCACAATTAATTAGCAATCTAGGGAATATTGCCCTGCTACGTATAGCTGGGGAGGTGGGATTAATTCAGACTCAGACCGCTCAAGAAGTTGGTGATGCTTATCGTCTTCTCCGGGCGAGACAACATCGCTTGCGATTAGATGGCGCAGATAAGACGCGAGTAGATTTGGGTTTGGAGCCACAGCTGGTTGAGGCGAAGACAGTGGTGCTGGCCTTATGGCAAGAAATATTTCTTGCCCCTTCGGATATTGGAAAAGCTTAGTTCTGCTCTAGCAGCTCTCGTGCGTGACGACGCGTAGTGTCAGTAATCGTTGCTCCACCCAGCATGCGGGCCACTTCTTCTACTCGTTCGGATCTTCCCAGTGGGCTGACTTGCGAAAGGGTTTTATCTCCCGCCTGAGATTTGCTAACTTTTAAATGGTGATTTCCTTGAGCAGCTACTTGTGGCAAATGGGTCACACAAAGAATTTGATGAGATTCTCCTAGTTGGCGTAACAATTTGCCAACCATCTCCGCAACAGCGCCACCGATTCCAGCATCGACCTCATCAAATATCAGGGTTGGTGTAAATGAAGCTTTGCTAGTGATCACGCTAATAGCTAGACTGATGCGAGCAAGTTCACCACCTGAGGCTACTTTAGACAATGCACGCGGAGTGCTGCCAGCATGCCCCGCAACTAAAAATTCGATTTGCTCAAGTCCATGTGCCCCACCATCAGATAAAGGCAGCAATGCAATTTCGAGCTGTCCGCCAGCCATGGACAAGTCTTGCATGGCGGCTGTGACTTGCTTGGCTAAGTCGACTGCGGCTTTGCTACGTTTTTGTGAGAGCTGTTTAGCAAGCTTGAGATAAGCGATTTCTTCCTGCTTCACCTTGTCTCGCAAGGCTTCAATATTTTGAGAGGCGGCGAGAGCCTCTAGACGCTCTTCAGTTGCATTAAGGAGAGCTGGTAAATCATCCGCTTCAGTACGATATTTTCTAGCGGCAGCATGGAGCGCTTGCATCCGCTCCTCAACCTCACTGAGACGCGCTGGGTCTAAATCCAATTTTTGCAAATAGCGATTGAGGCTATGAACCGCCTCATCAATCTGAATTTGTGCCGACTCTAGTGCTTGACTGATTTCGCTCAGAACGGAGTCGTGCTCTGCCAGTGCGCTCATATTTGCGCTAGCTTTGGAGAGGGTGGACTCCACTGAGTTTTCTGCATCACTTAAAACATCGATTGCCTCTTGGCAACCGCTAATAATTTTTGCACCATTGGCCAAGCGAGCATGTTCTCCTTGAATGGCCGTCCATTCGCCTGTTTGCGGTGAGAGTTCGGTGAGCTCCTCTAGTTGCCATTCCAGGCGCTCACGTTCCCGCTCAACATCTTGACCGGCATTTTCTGCTTGTTCTAAGCGACGACGAGAATCATGCAGCGCTTTGAATAATAGAGCCACTTCACCAACCAACTCTATGTGATTAGCATGGCGATCTAACAGTTCGCGCTGTGCACCTCCTTTCAGTAGGAGTTGATGCGCATGTTGCCCATGAATATCCACCAGTTGATCGCCGGCTTCTCGCAATTGCGCTAAGGTTGCTACGCTGCCATTAATGAAGGCGCGACTGCGACCATTGTTTTCTACAGTTCTTTTGAGTAGAAGACTTTGTCCTTCATCTTCAATGGGAAAGCCAAGTTCATCAAGCCAATGATTGAAGTGGTGTATTTGCTGAGGATCAATCCGAAAGAGGGCGCTAATCTCGGCGCGGTTACAGCCTTCACGAATCTGACTGCTATCGGCGCGTTCGCCTAAAACTAGGCTGAGAGCATCTAGGAGAATGGATTTACCAGCACCTGTCTCACCAGTGAGAACTGTAAAGCCAGATGATAAGTCTAGCTCTAGTTGGTCAACAATGACAAAGTCACGGAGCGCGAGAGTCTGAAGCATGTATTAGCGTACCGAATAATTCGACATCAGAATGTCGATGGATACTCATTCCAATGTAACTTCTCTCGCAAGGTTTTGTAGTCACTGTGGTCGCGAGGATGAAGTAGGGTGATTGTTTTTTCAGATTGGCGTACTTCAATTGTGTCACCCGATTGCAAATTGGTTTGGGATTGCATATCAAAGTTCACAATTACCTCTCTGCCATCAACCACTTCAATGCTCACCACAATATCTCGCGGCAACACAATTGGGCGATTGGATAGAGAGTGTGGCGCAATCGGCGCCAATAATATTCCAGCCACCCGAGGGTGAAGAATGGGTCCGCCAGCAGATAGGGCATAAGCCGTTGAGCCGGTAGGGGTAGACACAATTAAGCCGTCGGATCGTTGGTTATACATAAAAGAGCCGTTGACACGCACTGCGAGCTCAACCATGCCAGAAATTCCAGAACGATTTACCACGACGTCATTCAAGGCTAGGGCGCGGTTAATGACTTTGCCATTGCGCAGCACGACAGCATCCAATAGGGTTCTGTCATCGGCTTCATATTCGCCGGCAAGAATTTGGGGAAGAACGGCTTGGACGTTTTGGATGGGAATATCGGTCATATAGCCTAGACGACCCATATTGATTCCAACTAATGGCACGTTGCTGCCGGCTAACTGACGCCCTATTCCGAGCATCGTGCCGTCGCCACCCAGAACAACTGCTACATCAATCGCCCCAGCAAATTCTTCTACCTTTTTGATTGGATAGGCAGTTAGGCTCAAATGGGAGGCGGTGGCGCTCTCCACGAAAACCTCGCAACCCTGCTTAGCTAGGAGTTCGGCGAGCTCCTTAAGGCGCTCTTGCATACCGTCAGCCTGATATTTGCCAACAAGTGCAACCCGGCTAAATGCCTTTTTGATGGAATTTTGGGATGGGCTTAACATATAACGATTAAACCATACGCATAAAATCCCCTCCACTATGGATGATCGCTCCCGCGCCTTACTGAAAACCCTCATCGAGCGCTATATCGAAGAGGGGCAGCCCATTGGCTCCCGAACCCTTTCTCGGTTCTCGGGGCTAGATCTGTCTGCGGCCACGATTCGCAATGTGATGGCCGATTTAGAGGAAATGGGTCTGGTGACCAGCCCCCATACTTCTGCTGGGCGCATTCCCACCCCGAGAGGCTATCGCCTCTTTGTGGATACGATGGTGACCGTTCGCCCTCTAGAAGAAATGGCTGCCCGCGAGATGGAAAAAGGGCTTTTGCCAGATTCTCCACAAAGGGTGATGAATTCAGCTGCACAAATTTTGTCTAATTTGACCCATTTTGCTGGGGTGGTCATGACGCCCAAGCGGGCTCAGGTGTTTAAGCATATTGAGTTTTTGAGATTGGGCGAGGGCAAGATCTTGCTCATCATGGTGACCCCTGAAGGGGATGTTCAAAACCGCATTCTGCCCACCACGCAGGACTACACCCCTAGCCAACTGGTTGAAGCGGGAAACTATATCAATGTGCAATTTGCAGGCAAGAGCTTTGCTGAGGTCCGGGCGCATCTCGCTTCGGATCTGGATAATTTGCGCACTGATATCTCTGGTTTGATGGCTCTGGCATTGCATAGTGGCGTTAGTGACTATGGCATGGGTCAAGGGGATATGTTGCTATCCGGAGAGCGTCGCTTGCTCAATGTGGGCGACCTGAGCACCAATCTGGATAAGTTGCGCAAGATGTTTGACATGCTTGAGCAGAAATCCGTCTTAATGCAGTTGTTGGATGTCTCGAGCCATGCTGATGGCATTCAGATCTTTATTGGTGGTGAAAGCGACCTTCTGCCGTATGAAGATTTGGCAGTAATTAGCGCACCCTACAGCGTCGATGGGCAGATTGTTGGAACCCTCGGCGTCATTGGGCCTACTCGCATGGCATATGATCGCGTCATCCCGATTGTTGACATTACCTCTAAATTGTTATCGGGTGCGCTGAGCTCCTCATGACGCTAGTATTTTCTTCTTGCTCTCCTTAATTAAGACGGATCCCCCTTGAATCAAAATCCCCATTTACGCCCCTCGAAGACAGCGGTTTTATTGCTGAACTTAGGTACACCATCTGCGCCAACTGCTAAAGCAGTCAGGTCGTACCTAAAAGAATTTTTATCCGATCCTCGAGTAGTAGAAATCCCGCGAATTATTTGGTGGTGCATCTTGAATGGCATTATTTTGCCGATTCGTAGTGGTGCCTCAGCAAAGAAATATGCTTCGATTTGGTTACCAAAGTTGGGCTCCCCTTTAATGCACTACTCACGTTTGCAAGCAAAAGAATTGGGCGAGAAATTCGCTCATCACGGTCAAGTGGTGTTGGTTGATCTGGCGATGCGCTATGGCCAGCCATCTACCCAGCAAGCCCTGGAGGCCCTTCAGGCACAGGGCATGGAGCGCCTCTTGTTATTACCGCTATATCCACAGTATTCGGCGACAACTACTGCTTCAAGCTTTGATGAAGTCTTTCGGGTTCTGGGAACATGGCGCAACCAGCCGGAGTTGCGTCTAGTAAAGCACTATCACGACAACCCTGCATACATCACAGCCTTGCGTGATCAAGTGCTTGGTGCATGGGATAAAGACGGACGCCCTGATTTTGCAAGCGGTGATCGCCTAGTGATGTCTTTCCATGGCCTGCCAAAGCGGAATTTAATGAAGGGCGATCCTTACCATTGCGAGTGCCTGAAAACAGGTCGCTTGCTCGGCGAATCTTTGGGTTTAGAGCCTGGACAATATTTAGTGACTTTTCAGTCTCGCTTTGGTAAAGCGGAGTGGCTCAAGCCCTACACAGCGCCAACCATTGAAAAGCTCGGTAAAGAGGGTTGTCAGCGAGTCGATATTTTTTGCCCAGGCTTTCCAGCTGATTGCTTGGAGACGCTAGAGGAGATTGCTATGGAGGCCCGTGAGATCTTCTTGGAGCATGGTGGAAAAGATTACCGCTATATCCCCTGTCTCAATAGCAACCCGAAGTGGATTGAGGCGATGTATGACATTGCCCAGGAGCATTTGTCCGGCTGGAGTTTGGGTGTGGAGTCCGACGCAGTATTGGCGGAGCGTGATCGCTTGGCTGAGTTAGCTAAAGCTAGAATTACTTAAACTCCGGCACACTTGAAATTGCTTTGATTGACCCCATATTGTTGAGAAGTAGCCATTCTGATAGAAAAGTGAATTTGCACCTATGACCCAAGAAAATCAAAACCCAGCTTCTGAGCAGGAGCATATTGCCGCAGAGACTCCGGCTGAAGGTGGAGCTGAAGCTTCCGTTCCTGAAGTAAAAACACCCGAGCAAGAAATTGCCGAGTTGAACCAAAAGCTCACAGAGATGCAAGATAACTACCTGCGCGCTAAGGCTGAAGGTGAAAACATTCGTCGCCGAGCTGTAGAAGATATTTCTAAAGCCCATAAGTTTGCAATTGAGAGTTTTGCCGAGCATCTCGTGCCAGTAACGGATAGCTTGTATGCCGCTCTTAATGCTGAGGCAGTCGATGCCAAGGCCTTTAAAGAGGGCCTAGAGATCACTTTGAAGCAACTCTTATCTGCCTTCGAAAAAGGCCGTTTAACTGAAATTAATCCTGCTTCGGGTGATAAGTTTGACCCTCACCATCATCAAGCAATTGCCTCTATTCCTTCGGATCAGGAGGCTAATACTGTGGTTTCAGTGCTCCAGAGGGGTTATTCCATTGCCGATCGCATTTTGCGCCCAGCCTTAGTTACTGTTAGCACACCTAAATAACTGGAAAAAAACCTTAAACAAGGCAGTTTTTCTGGGTTTTTAAGGTTTTCAGGAGCGTAATGTGGGGAAGGTAGGATAAAAAAGGCAGATTTCTGCCTTTTTGCTCTTTTGGCCCTTGAATTCCAGCTTTCTGACCCCATTTATTGAATATCGATTTATTCGCAGTTTTACAAAATTACACATAACTTAATTTTTTGGAGCCATTATGGGAAAGATTATCGGAATTGACTTAGGAACCACGAACTCGTGCGTTTCCGTTGTTGAAAACAATGCACCTAAAGTTGTTGAGAACGCTGAGGGCGGTCGCACAACCCCATCCATCATTGCTTACGTTGAAGACGGCGAAGTATTGGTTGGCGCACCTGCTAAGCGTCAATCAGTGACCAATCCTAAAAATACGATCTACGCGGTAAAACGCTTGATGGGTCGTAAATTTACCGATGCTGAAGTGCAAAAAGACATCGGTTTAATGCCTTACAAAATTGTTCAGGCTGATAACGGCGATGCATGGGTTGAGGCACGCGACAAAAAAATGGCGCCACAGCAAGTATCCGCAGAAATCCTGCGCAAAATGAAAAAGACTGCCGAAGACTACCTCGGTGAAGAAGTGACTGAAGCGGTGATTACTGTTCCTGCTTACTTCAACGATAGCCAACGTCAGGCAACCAAAGATGCTGGTCGTATTGCTGGTTTGGATGTGAAGCGCATCATCAATGAGCCAACTGCAGCTGCTTTGGCATTTGGTTTGGATAAGCAAGACAAGGTGGATCGCAAGATTGCTGTGTATGACTTGGGCGGCGGTACATTCGACGTCTCCATCATTGAAATTGCTAACGTAGATGGCGAGAAGCAGTTCGAAGTGCTCTCTACCAACGGCGACACTTTCTTGGGCGGTGAGGACTTTGACCAGCGCATCATTGACTGGATCATTGCTGAGTTCAAGAAAGAACAAGGCGTGGATTTGAGTAAGGACGTATTGGCATTGCAACGATTGAAAGACGCCGCTGAAAAGGCCAAGATCGAATTGTCATCTGCTCAACAAACTGAAATCAATTTGCCATACGTCACTGCTGATGCAAGTGGTCCTAAGCATTTGAACTTGAAGCTCACTCGCGCGAAGTTGGAGTCCTTGGTAGAAGAGTTGATCAGCCGTACAGCTGGCCCTTGCTTGACTGCGATTAAAGATGCTGGTGTGAATCCCGCTGAAATCGACGACGTCATTTTGGTTGGCGGTCAAACCCGTATGCCGGCTGTTCAGGACAAAGTCAAAGAGATTTTCGGCAAAGAGCCACGTAAGGATGTGAACCCCGACGAAGCGGTTGCTGTTGGTGCGGCGATTCAGGGTTCAGTATTGTCTGGCGATCGTAAAGACGTATTACTCTTGGATGTGACTCCACTGTCACTGGGTATCGAAACCTTGGGCGGCGTAATGACCAAGATGATTCCAAAGAACACGACTATTCCTACTAAGCATTCACAGGTGTACTCCACCGCGGAAGATAACCAGCCTGCGGTAACGATTAAGTGTTTCCAGGGTGAGCGTGAAATGGCGGCTGCCAATAAATTACTCGGCGAGTTTAATTTGGAAGGCATTGCTCCAGCACAACGCGGTATGCCGCAAATTGAAGTGACCTTTGATATTGATGCCAACGGTATTTTGCATGTCACCGCAAAAGATAAAACTACTGGTAAAGAAAACAAGATCACCATTAAGGCAAACTCTGGTTTGACTGAAGAGGAAATTCTGCGCATGGTCAAAGACGCTGAAGCCAATGCCGATGAAGATAAAAAAGCATTGGAGCTGGTAACAGCCCGCAATACTGCTGATGCTTTGGCTCACTCCACCAAGAAGGCTTTGGAAGAGCATGGTGCCACTTTGGAGGCGTCTGAGAAAGAAGCTATTGAAGCTGCCTTGAAAGAATTGGACGAAGCAATCAAGGGTAGCGATAAAGCTGCCATTGAAGCGAAGACCGAAGCTTTGGGTAAGGCAAGTCAGAAGCTGGGCGAAAAAGCCATGGCCGCTGAGCAAGCAAAAGCCGGTGGTGCTGCTCCTGGCGCGGCTCCTGGTGGCGCACAAGGTGCAGCTCCTGATGCTGACGTAGTGGATGCTGATTTCAAAGAAGTGGATGACAAGAAGTAATCCCGGATATTGAAAGCCATTTAACGCAGTTTAGAAGTAATTTAATAACAAGTCGGCCTCGTGCCGACTTGTGTCATTCAGGTTGTTGAGAGGAATTTTGTGCCTAAAAGTAAACGCGATTATTACGAGGTCCTTGGTGTTGCGAAAGGTGCCAGCGATGAGGAGCTAAAAAAGGCTTATCGGAAAATGGCGATGAAGCATCACCCCGATCGCAATCCCGATAGCAAAACAGCGGAAGCGCAATTTAAAGAAGTTAAAGAGGCTTACGAAACCTTAACGGATTCAAACAAACGTGCCACATATGATCAGTATGGGCATGCAGGCCTCGATCAATCAGGTGGTTTTGGAGGCGGCGGTTTCGGCGGCGGCGGTTTTTCTGATGCCTTTGGCGATATCTTTGGCGATATCTTCGGTCAAGGTGGCGGGCGCCATGCGGGACCACAGGTCTATAAGGGCGCGGACTTACGTTACAACATGGAGATTACTCTCGAGCAGGCTGCCGAGGGTTACACCACTCAAATCCGGGTACCCAGCTGGAGTAATTGCAAGCCATGTCATGGCACTGGTGCTGAGCCTGGGAGTAAGGCGGAAAGATGTACAACTTGCGATGGCCATGGTCAGGTACGCGTCCAGCAAGGCTTTTTCTCGATGCAGCAAACCTGCCCCAAGTGCCGTGGTACAGGTGAATATATTCCTAAGCCGTGCAAGACTTGCCATGGCAGCGGAAAGCATAAAGAACAAAAGACACTCGAAATTAAAATCCCTGGGGGCATTGATGATGGTATGCGTGTGCGCTCAGTTGGTAATGGTGAGCCCGGCATCAATGGCGGCCCATCTGGCGATCTCTATGTAGAAGTGAGGGTAAAACCTCATCACGTGTTTGAGCGTGATGGCAGTGATTTACATGTCCAGATGCCCATCTCCTTTACTACGGCAACCATTGGTGGTGATATTGAGGTGCCAACCCTTTCAGGGCGTGTTGAGTTCCCGATTCCTGAGGGTACGCAGACTGGTAAAACATTCCGCTTGCGCAATAAAGGTATTAAGGGATTGCGCTCAACGATGGTCGGCGACTTGTTTGTTCACGTTGCCGTTGAGACGCCAGTCAAATTGACAGACGAGCAGAAAAAATTACTGCAAAAGTTTGATGACAGCCTGAAATCAGGTGGCGATAAACATAACCCGCATCAAAAGGGTTGGTTTGATGGCGTCAAAAGCTTCTTTAGTTAATGGGTAGTTAGTAAGATTAACCAGCAAAGCCGTGTTCGAGTCCTGGGAACTTTCCAGCTTTCACTTCCCGAACATAGGCTTTGACTGCGGCCTCAATAGAGGCGTGGCCATCCAAAAAGTTTTTAACAAACTTCGGTGGCTTGCCAGGGCTAATGCCCAGCATGTCTTGTAATACCAATACCTGCCCAGAGCAATCTGCTCCTGCGCCGATTCCGATGGTTGGAATGGAGAGGGATTCAGTAATGTGCTTGCCAAGCGAAGAAGGAATGGCTTCAAGCACCATCATTTGGGCACCAGCTTGCTCACAAGCAAGCGCTTGCTCCAGCATCAGGCTAGCAGCATCTTTGGATTTACCTTGAACTTTGTAGCCGCCCAAGATGTGGACAGACTGGGGCAATAGACCTAGGTGGGCGCAAACTGGAACGCTACGCTCTACTAAATATTGAATGATGTCGATTTGCCAATCACCACCTTCGAGCTTGACCATATCAGCACCAGCACGCATCAACTCTGCCGCTGAATCTAGGGCTTGAGCGGGATCGCCATAGCTGGCAAAGGGAAGATCTGCGATCACAAAAGCATGTGAATTGGCGCGAGCTACACATTCTGTGTGATACGCCACATGCTCAACAGTGACGGGAGTAGTGCTGCTGTGACCTTGAATCACATTACCCAGGGAATCCCCAATGAGGATAGTTTCCACTCCGCAGCGATTGAGTAAGGCGGACATCGTGGAGTCATATGCCGTCAGCATGGTGATTTTCTCGCCCTCGGCACGCATTGAGAGGAGTTTAGAAATCGTTATTGGCTTTTCGCCTTGCAGGTAACCCATGGCGTGAGTTTAATGAATTAATGCGCTGATTGGCTATAAACCGGTTTTTCACCACAATTACAGTTGCGGCAAGAGAGTTTTTCGATACGCTGGTCCGCAACTTGGGGTAAATAGGTCTTGAGCTCACCCCAGTTCGGCAAAAAGAAGTCGGGAGCAATTTCCAGGAGTGGCAGAAGAACAAATGAACGTTCAATAATTCTTGGGTGGGGCAGCGTTAACTCAGAGTCTTCTTGAAATACGCCTTCAAAGGACAGAATATCCAAATCTAAAGTTCGGGGTGCGTTAGTGTAAGGCCGCTCACGCCCAAACTCTTGCTCAACAGCTTGGCAGACGTGCAGAAGACCATAAGGACTTAATTGGGTCTCAATCTCAATCACTGCATTGATGTAGTCGCCGCCAGTGGCTTGAAAAGGCGCACTCTGGTAGAAACAGCTTTTAGTCAGAACTTGGAGTTCACAGCGTTGCGCAAGGCAAATAATCGCGTCAGTAATGAGCTGACGTGTGTCGCCGATATTGCCACCAAATCCGATAAAAGCTCGAGCCATGTACATCCCAAACGAGAAATAAAACGATACGAAACTACCGAATCTACTTTACTGAATTTTCCTAAAGTCTGCTTAGCTTGCTTCACCTTCGCTAGGCGTAGTGACTTTGGCTTTTCTGCGACGACGTCGCTTGGTGGGCGATGCGCTATTGCCGCTCTCGTTTTTCACGCTAGCCATGAGTGCTTCTTGGCCGCTGGGATCTGCTTCAATAAAGCTGGTCCACCATTCGCCTAAAGCGGGATTTTTCTCGCCAGTAGCGCAGCGCAGCAGCATAAAGTCATAACCCGCTCTAAAACGAGGGGATTCAATTAGGCGATAAGGGTAGCGACCTACACGCTTTTCAAAGCGGGGTTGCATAGACCAGATTTCTCGCATATCACTTTCAAAGCGACGCTGGATGACCATGCCACTACTTTGGCTGGCAATAGTTTCATCCATGGCATCGTGCAGTGCGGGGATATTGGAAACCCCTTTAGCGATATTCTTTTTCCAATTATTAAGAAGATCTGGCCATAACAAAGTCGCAAATAAGAATCCAGCCGAAACACTCTTGCCAGATTGAATGCGTTGGTCAGTGTTAGCCAAGGCAATGCGAACAAAGTCGTTGGCCTCTTTAGAGTCGGCCTTGTTGTCCAAAATGTGATCAAGCAAAGGTAGAAGGCCATGGTGGAGACCTGCATCTTTCAGCCCTTGGATCGCCGCCCATGAATATCCAGACATTAAGAGTTTGAGGATTTCATCAAATAGTCGCGCTGAAGGAACATCATGAATGAGCTTGCCCAGTTTGGCGATGGGAGCATGGGTTGCCGCATCTAATGTAAAGCCGGTCTTAGCAGCAAAACGAATAGCGCGTAGCATGCGAATCGGATCTTCGCGATAGCGTTTGGCCGGATCGCCAATCATGCGCAAAGTTTTCTTCTGCATGTCTGCCATGCCGCCGTGATAGTCGAGCACGGTTTCAGTGGCGGGGTCGTAATACATCGCATTGATACTGAAATCTCGGCGCGCAGCATCCTCATGCTGACTACCCCAAACGTTATCTCGCAAGATGCGACCATTTTCAGCTACATGCTCTCCAGCGTTCTCCAGTAAGGCTCTAAAGGTCGATACCTCAATAATTTCAGGCTGCCCTTTGCCGAAAAAAGTGACGTGCACGATCTGAAATCGACGGCCAATCAGTCGCGCTTTGCGGAATAGTTTTTGCACTTGTTCCGGAGTTGCGTTGGTTGCGACATCAAAATCTTTCGGGCCAATGCCTAAAGCTAAATCCCGAACTGCACCGCCAACAATGAAAGCATCAAAGCCAGCTTGTTGTAATGTATCCGTTACCTTTACTGCGTTCTTAGAAAGTAAATGGGGGTCAATGCGATGGGATTTTTTAGGAACCCGTTTTGGTGCGCCCGATGTATGGGCAGCGGTATGTCGGACCATGGGGTCGCGACGCAAAATACGTTTAATAAATTTGGTAATCATGCAAACAGTTCAAGTATGGGCCAGTGACGTTTTGAGGCTTCATCACGTAGGCGAGCATCCGGATTGGTGGCAACAGGATTGCTTACCTTTTCCAGGAGGGGTAAATCGTTCATAGAGTCTGAGTAAAAATAACTTTGTGGCAACTGATCTAGCGCTAAATTTTGGCTGGCAAGCCAATCGTGCACCCGTTGAATCTTGCCTTCCCGAAAACTTGGGATCCCTTTGACTTCGCCAGTGAAATTAGCAAGCGGGTTATCTCCCACGGTGGCTGGTTCGGTGGCTACTAGGTGTTCAATGCCAAAACTTTCCACGATGGGGCGCGTGACAAAACTATTGGTAGCGGTGACAACACAGCAAAGATCGCCAGCATCTTGGTGGCGCTTGACTAGATCAACTGCTTGTTGGCGAAGCTGGCCGGTAATCACTTCTTGCATGAAGGCATCATGCCATTCTTTAAGTTGCTCGCGAGAATGTTCTGATAGAGGCTTTAAGGCGAAGCGGAGGAATTCTTGGATATCAAGTTTGCCATCTTTGTAGTCTTGATAGAAGCGCTCATTTTGCTGGGCATAGTATTTGCTATCGACTACTCCAATGCGAGCTAAGAACTGCCCCCATTCATAATCGCTATCGCAGGGGAGGAGGGTGTGATCTAAATCGAACAGTGCTATTTGAGTCATTAATGTTTATTTAGGCTGTAAGAGCTCTCGTACAAGAGGCAAGGTTACGGCACGTTTTGTTTCAAGTGAATAAGCATCCAAAGCATCTATCAAGGCCATCAAGTTCGGCATATCCCGATAAAAGCGACTGAGTAGCCAAGGCAGTACATCTGGCGATAAAACCAAGCCACGCGCTTGCGCTGCTTGTTGTAATGCCTGTATTTTCTCATCATCGCCCAAAAGGTGGGTTTGAAAGATTAAACCCCATCCCAGACGCGTGCGCAGGTCTTCTCTGAGCTTGAGCGTGCCAGGAGCACCATTGCCGGCCATAAAAATATGGATAGCCTGACTTCCTTGGATTTCGTTCAGAATCCGAAATAAAGAGGCTACGAGGCGTTCATCTAGGCGATCCACGTCATCTACGGTAACTATAGAAGGCCGATTGCTAGTACTCAGGGAGGGGAGCCGCTCTTCTAGGTGCACCCAGGAGATTGGCTCATTAGGGGTCAAAGGGAAATATTCCAGACCCAATTCTTGCGCCGCACTGCCAATAGCGCTGAGTAGGTGGGTACGACCAGAGCCTTCCGGGCCCCACCAGTAGATCCAGCGTTGATTGAGGGGGTTTTCACTGGCGAGTCTTGGGTGATTGATTTCCCAGGATTTCACCAGATCTTGCAGAGTCGAGTGCAGCGCGATATTTTCGCCAGCTAAAAAATTACTTAAGCTGGGACTAGGTGTGTGGCCGATATCGAGAGCAAATTGCCGAGGCAATGGAGGGTTATTCATTGCTGCAGAAATTTACTTTTGGTACCAAGGGCTTTGGGTGTAGCGAGACCAACCATACTGCAGAAGCACCAAGCCTACCGCGCTAGTTGGTAGCGCCAGAAGCACGCCAAAAAATCCAAATAATTTTCCAAATAAGAGCAAGGCAAAAAGCACTGCTACTGGATGCAATCCGATCCGCTCGCCAACCAAACGCGGTGTTAAGAAAAAGCCTTCAATGAACTGACCGAGGCCATATACAACAAGGACTCCAATGATTGCGCCGCCAGGGCCAAACTGCAAAAGGGCTGCAAGGATCGCCAAAGTAAATCCCAGGGCAATGCCGATGTAAGGAATCACAATCATGAGCGCAGTAAATACGCCTAATGCTGCTGCACCTTTAATGCCAATCAAACTTAAGCCGATGCTATAGAAAACAGACATGATAGAAATCACAATCAGCATGCCTCTGAGGTATTGGGATAGCAAACCATCGGTATGCATGGCCAAGTGGTGCACGGTCTCTTGCGCGCGGAGCGGCACAATCTTTCTCAGAAGTTTAAAGAAGTGATCCCAGTCAATCAAAAGATAGAACATCACAAACAGGATCAAAACAGCATTGACGAAGCCGGCAATCACAGAGCTACCTGAGGTCAATATTGTCTCCAATGTGGAGGACATGAGGGCATCCGAGTTGTCGTTAAGATGCTCGGTAATCTTCTGAGTTGCGGTGGTTTTTAGCGTACCCCAGTCAAAATTAATGTGAAGTTCATTTAGCTTGGGGCCAAGCCAGGATTGGGTATTTTGGATCCAATCTGGAAATTGGGCCTTAATGAGGGGAATTTCGGTTTTAAGCAGGGTAATAAAGAGGGTCAAAATCGAAAATAGGACTGCCAGACCAATAATCATGGCAATCCCAGCGGCCGCCGCGCGGGGTAGGCGATGCCTCTCAAGCCACAAGCAAACTGGGCGTAGGGCATAAGCCAGAATAAATGCAGTTAGAAAAGGGGTAAAAATTTCAGCCATGTTGCTCGAATCCTCTAGAATTCAATGATTCTACCGACCAAGTAGTGTTTCTTACTAATCTTCTATCTCTGCCATGACCTCATCTACTAATTCTTCCTCAAAAGGCCTTTCCTACCGTGACGCTGGTGTCGATATTGACGCTGGGGACGATTTGGTGGATCGCATTAAGCCTTTGGCTAAGAAAACTATGCGCGAAGGCGTGTTAGCCGGAATTGGCGGCTTTGGCGCCCTGTTTGAGGTGCCTAAGCGCTACAAAGAGCCTGTTTTGGTATCTGGTACTGACGGTGTTGGGACGAAACTCAGATTGGCCTTTGAATGGAATCGTCACGATACGATCGGCCAGGATTTGGTGGCCATGAGCGTGAACGATATTTTGGTTCAAGGTGCCGAACCCCTCTTTTTCTTGGATTACTTTGCTTGCGGTAAGTTAACTGTCGATACTGCTGCAACTGTAGTGGGTGGCATTGCGATGGGTTGTGAGCTTTCTGGCTGCGCCCTTATTGGCGGTGAAACTGCAGAGATGCCGGGTATGTATCCTCCCGGTGAATATGATTTGGCCGGCTTTGCTGTTGGCGCAGTTGAAAAATCCAAAATTATTACTGGTGCAACAATTGCTCCAGGTGACGTGGTGTTGGCAATTGCTTCTAGTGGCGCGCATTCCAATGGTTATTCATTGGTTCGCAAAATTATTGAGCGCGCTGGTGCTAAGCCGACGGATGACCTGGGTGGTCGTCCTCTAGGTGATGTTGTGATGGCTCCTACGCAAATTTACGTGAAGCCACTTCTCAAGCTCATCTCTCAGATTAATGTGAAGGGCATGGCTCATATTACTGGTGGCGGCCTCGTAGATAACGTACCTCGCGTACTTCCAGAAAATACTCAAGCAGTCTTGCATCGCGATAGCTGGCAAATGCCAGAACTTTTTCGCTGGTTGCAAATGAAGGGTGGCGTAGCCGATGCGGAGATGGTGCGGGTATTTAACTGCGGTATTGGTATGGTGGTGATTGTGTCAACTGACCAGGCGGATGCTGCCATTCAATCTCTCAAGGCTGAAGGCTTAAATGCTTGGACAGTTGGTGAGGTTGTAGAACGCCCAACCGGCGCACCACAAACGATCGTTATTTAATACTCAGTAAAAGTCTATTTATTTAGGCTTTGCTTGCAGTACTCTAGGGCTGCCTTCAACTCATTGGGGTTGAAGGGGTCAAAAGTGTTTCTTCCGGCAATTGCTCGCAACCAAGTGAGCTGCCTTTTGCCCAGTTGCCTTGTAGCTGCTAGCGCTTTGTAGCGCATTTCTTCTTGATCCACTGCGCCGTCCAAATATTCCCAGACTTGTCGATACCCCACTGAACGAATGGCGGGTAGGTCGGCATGTAGCTCTGGATTTTTTCTCAGCGCCTCAACTTCTTCTAGCAGTCCGCCAATGAGCATTTCATCAAACCGTTTTTCTAAGTTCTGATGTAATCGAGCGCGATCACTAGGCTCCAGTGATACCAGATCAATCCATTCCGGAATAGCCGACCCTTCTCTACCATCCTCACTTGGCGATGCTGCCAATAGCTCAGACATAGGTTTGCCAGTGATTTCATATACCTCTAGGGCGCGTTGCACTCGCTGGGAATCGTTAGGCTGCAAACGTGCGGCAGTGATGAGGTCGACCTTGGCTAACTCAGCATGCATCGCAGGCCAACCAATCGTTTTTCCTTGTTCGTCTAGGCGAGTGCGGATATCTGGATTGGCTGGTGGCAATGAAGACAGGCCATGTGCCCATGCACGCCAATACAACATAGTTCCACCCACCACGACAGGAATATTTCCTCGCGCCCGAATTTCTTCGCACAGGCGCTTAGCATCGTTCGCGAACCGCGCCGCTGAATACGCCTCTGTAGGTTCTAAGATATCAATCAGGTGGTGCCGAACTGCTGCTTGCTCTACCTTGCTTGGTTTGGCGCTCCCAATATCAAGGCCGCAATACACCAGTGCAGAGTCCATGCTGATTAATTCAACAGTTTGACCAATCGATTTGGCGAACTCTGCCAAAGCCATGGCGAGATGGGTTTTGCCTGCGCCTGTAGGACCAACAATACAAAGTATGGGTGGCTGATCAAGTAAATGCGTAGGCTGAATGTGAGGTTCAGTTTGCATGTCTCATTATAGGAATGAAATGTAGTGAGCTGTATTGTCAGCCTGTTAATATCCTTGCAAACATAAAGGAGCGCCAGTTGATCGATACCCTATTGCAGTTGAGTGATTTGCTATTGCATATTGATCGCCATTTAGACGTAGTGATTCAGCAATACGGTTATTGGGCTTATGGCCTGCTATTTGCCATCGTTTTTGCGGAGACCGGTTTAGTCGTTGCCCCCTTTTTGCCGGGCGATTCATTACTATTTATTGCTGGCGCATATTGCGCTACTGAGCACTTCAATCTGTGGACTCTTTGTATTGGCCTATTGATTGCCGCTATCGGCGGCAATACTGTGAACTACTTTATTGGCCGTTGGATTGGGCTCCGTATTTTTAGCAGTGAATCACGCTGGATTGATCAGGCCGCTTTGCGTAAGACGCACTCTTTTTATGAGAAGCATGGCGGTAAGACGATTATTGTGGCGCGCTTCTTGCCAATCATCCGTACTTTCGCTCCATTTGTTGCTGGTATTTCAGAAATGAA
>CANBPJ010000015.1 GCA_947371415.1 Burkholderiaceae bacterium
CCTGAAGCCATAGCAAGCGGAGCGACAAGACCAGCAGCCCCACCTAGCGCAGACATGAAGCCCTTGCGTAAAAATCCACGACGGTTCTCATCTAGGCCATTGGCATTAATGTCGGCAATAAGTTCTTGTGAAATAAAATGCTCAGGCGCCTTGACCAGGCGAGCCCGATTACTCGGCTTCTCGATAGCGCCAATATCTTGCTCGCTAATCTCTAGTTGTTTTTTTGTCATGTGATCACTACCTTGATGAATAGATACCTAATAAATTAATGCAAACTCTCGGCAATCTTTGCGCAGACTGTTTGGCACATCTCTACTGTTGCATTATCTGCAATTGAATACAAAACGGTCGTTCCCTCTTTTCGTCTAAATAAAATTCCCGCCTTGTACAGTGCCGCAAGATGTCGTGAAACATTAGCCTGACTAGAGCCGCATAACTCAACAACCTCAGAAACAGACTTCTCACCACTGCAAACTGCATACATGATGCGCAGGCGTGATGGCTCTGACAACACATTGAAATATTGAGCGACGCGTTCGAATACTTTCTCCATGGCTTCTGGAGATAGATTACCTGTTGCTTTCTTAATCCTAGACTTGGAAGTCATACTATTCAATAATATATGCGTATAGATGCATATATTGGACTATCAAATGACGGCGAAGCATATAGTGAGATACCCTAGCAAGGACAGCTAATACAATATGAAGATGGATATTGATGCAATCCTTCTGTCCCTAAAACTGGCCTTCTGGACTATGGCCTTCATTCTGCCTTTTGGCACTTGGGTTGCCCATAGACTAATGAGCCTCAATAAAAGCCGCCCGTGGATTGAGGCGACCCTAGCCCTCCCCCTCGTTTTACCGCCCACGGTATTAGGCTACTATTTTTTGGTGGGGCTAGGCGGTAGATCCTTTTTTGGGCTGCCTTTGGTTTTCTCCTTTTACGGGATTCTTCTTGCATCTTTGATAGTAAACCTACCCTTTGCCATTCAACCGATACAAAGGGCATTTGAGGCAATCAACCCAGAGATTCGGGAGGCGGCTCAAGTGAGCGGATTAAGCAAATGGCAGATATTTCGACTCATTGAACTACCCCTTTCCTGGCGCGGCATTACAAGCGCTGCCGTTCTAACATTCGCCCATACCCTTGGTGAGTTTGGTGTTGTCCTCATGGTTGGTGGCGCCATACCCGGTGAGACGAAGACTATTTCAATAGCAATTTATGACAAAGTGCAAAACTTTGACGCCTCAGGGGCTGGTGCCCTCTCTTTACTTTTGCTGGCTACTTCATTGGTTGCAATTGCAATTTCTTATGGAATCTTCGGGCGCTCACCTACGCATCCATATAGAGGGGGTGCTTGATGCTCAAGATCCAACTATCTCAGCGCTTGCCCATGCCGATACAAGTTAATCTGGAATGCGCCTCAGGAGAATTACATGCCCTAGTCGGGCCATCTGGAAGTGGGAAAACAACCGTATTGAGGACTATTGCGGGCTTACGTCGACCTAGTAGCGGCAAGATTGAATGTAATTCTGAAGTTTGGTTTGAGAGTATCGATGTGGCTGGTAAATCGATATCACTTTCGGCTGCTCAACGATCATGTGGCTTCCTCTTTCAACAATACGCCCTATTTCCACATTTAAGTGCCGTTGAGAATGTTTGCATTCCACTCCAAAATTCTATCCTCAACCGCAATGAAAGGAGGGAAATTGCTCAAGTTTGGTTAAGCCAAATGGGAGTTGGTGAGTTAGCAGAACGGATGCCAAATCAATTATCAGGCGGGCAACAGCAGCGAGTTGCTTTGGCAAGAGCATTGGCTAGACAGCCTAAAATTCTGCTATTAGATGAGCCATTTTCTGCGGTAGATGCACCAACCCGCCAAAACCTCTACAAGACTTTAGCTGATCTTCGCAAGAATCTAAACATACCAATCCTATTGGTAACGCATGATTTGCGAGAGGCCGATCTATTAGCAGATCGAATAACAGTGATAGACGACGGCATCAGTCTTCAGACAGCTCCTCCACGAGTCTTATTCCAAAAGCCAAGAAACTCACGTGTTGCAGAGCTTGTCGGCATTAACAATATGTTTTATGGAGTATTTGATTCTGGAAATCTGACATGGGATGGATGCGACCAAACATTTATAGTGGCTGATAAAGGCAAGATCCCATCGAATGTAAAAGTGGCTTGGGTTATCCCACAAGGTGGATTAAGCGCACACAATCTCCCCTCTGATATTACTGTGCCAGCTACCGTTGAAAAAATGAGTAGTTTGGGTCAAATTTCAGTAATCCAATTCCGCATTCAAGGAAGCACCAATACAATTGAATGGGAAGCGTCAGCGGCAGAAGTTAAACGCCTAAACATCGAGGTTGGACTTCTAATGCATATTGAGCTGGATGGAAATCAAATTCATATCATGCCCCTAAGACCCATTAATGATCCTAGAAGATTTTTGGAGTCCAATTAAGGACGATTGCCTTTTTTAGATACCATTCCAAGTAGTGCAGACATGCCAGAATGCCTTGCACCCTCAGACAACTCCTTCTCGTAAGAACGGAGATGCAGGATCTCAAATTCTTTAGAAAGATTACGAATCATCTCTTCTGTATATAAATGCTCAATCAGAGATGGTCCACCAGTTTTGTATTCCAATTGTTTAGGTGTGTAGCCCTGCAGAATAAATATACCGCCCGGCTTTAAGGTCTGATGAACTTGCTGAAAAATCCTTGCACGCATTTCAGGATCTGCAAACTGAATGAAGACTCCAATTACCGCATCATATGAATTAGCTCGCCAATCAAAGCCATCGGTATCACAAAGGCTATATTGCACATTGACTTGATTGGCATTAGCAAACTGCTTTGCCTTTGATAGCGCAATGTCCGAAACATCAAAGGCTGTAACCTGCATACCCTGTTTCGCTAGCCAGACACCATTACGCCCTTCTCCATCGGCGATACACAGAACAGAGTTACCTGGCTTTAAATATTGAGCTACTTGCTCAACAAGATATTCATTCGGCTCTTTGCCGAAGATAAACTCTTCTTTATCAAAGCGCTCATTCCAGAACTGGGTAGCATCTGCAAAGCTCATAGAGTTAATCGCCTTGTTGTCATTTAGATATTACTTCTTCAGACCACCAATGAGATCATTTTTTAAGTCGACGACGTTCTCAAGGCCAACCGCAATACGAACTAAACCATCGGTAATGCCAGCAGCCTTACGAGCTTCCGGACTCACTCGGCAGTGGGTAGTTGTTGCTGGATGTGTGATGGTCGTGCGGGTATCACCAAGGTTTGCGGTAATTGAGCAAAGTTTAGTTTGATTAATAAGTTTGAATGCAGCCCGCTTTCCACCCTTCAAAGTGAAAGAGAGAATAGCGCCACCCGCTTTTTGCTGTCGCTTAGCCAGCGCATGCTGAGGGTGAGACTTCAGGCCGGGATGATAAACGCGCTCAACGCCAGGCTGTTTTTCTAACCACTGCGCAATAGCCAAAGCATTTTCACTCTGCTGTTTCATGCGCAATTCTAGTGTCTCTAAGCCCTTCAGAAACACCCAGGCATTAAATGCAGAAAGCGTTGGGCCAGCAGTTCGAACATAGGGAAATACTTTACCCATGATGAAATCATTACTACCCACAATTGCGCCGCCAACGACACGACCCTGACCATCAAGATATTTAGTGGCAGAATGAATCACCACATCAGCGCCCAATGACAGAGGCCTTTGTAATGCTGGTGTGCAGAAACAGTTATCCACGGCAAAAAGTGCTTTTGCTTTCTTGGCGATCTTAGAGATAGCTTTAATGTCAGCAATCTCAGTTAAAGGATTGGATGGCGTTTCCAAATAAAACAGCCTCGTGTTTTCTTGAACAGCATCTTGCCAGGCCTTGGTATTGGACAAATCTACATAAGTAGTGGTAATGCCAAAGCGCCCAAGGATGTTGCTAAATAGTTGGATCGTTGCTCCAAAAACAGAACGAGAGCAGACCACATGGTCACCTGCCTGTAGGTGCGACATTGCCATTGTCAAAATTGCAGCCATACCAGAGGAAGTAGCTATGCAAGCTTCGCCACCCTCTAAGGCAGCTAGTCGATCCTGAAACATGCTTACCGTAGGGTTGGTAAAGCGAGAATAAATAAAGCCCTGATCAGCGTGAGCAAAGCCATCAGCAGCCAGTTCTGCGCTATCAAAACAAAAGCTTGAGGTCAGAAACATGGCCTCTGAGTGCTCTTGATATTCAGCCGTACGGCGAGTGCCTGCCCGAACCGCTAAGGTTTCAAGTGCAAGCTTTGAGAAATCAGGTTTTTTGCGGGTAGTTGTACTCTTCATACCGCTATTTTGACACCGAATCAAAGAATTGCCTCAGACAGTGATGCCTGAGGAACTTGAGCGTTGTTTTTAGTCTTCGGTAGCCAAATGCAGGTGGAGCTGAGAACGAGCAAAGTCACTTGAGTCACGTTGGCGATCCGCTTTTGCCTCCGATGTATTTCGAGCAGCCTCTAATGCATCCAAATACGATTCGTTAATATCGCCGGTAATGTAATGGCCATCAAAGCAAGAGGCTTCAAAGTGCTGGATATTTGGATTGATATCCTTTACGGCCTGCTTCATATCCTCGACGCTCTGATAGATGAGCTGGTCTGCGCCAATCATCTTATTAATTTCTTCATCAGTACGGCCATAAGCAACCAACTCACTTCGTGTTGGCATATCGATGCCGTAGACGTTCGGGAAACGCACAGGGGGCGCTGCGGAAGCAAAAATAACTTTCTTTGCGCCAGACTCACGAGCCATCTGCACAATCTCAAATGAAGTTGTTCCACGTACGATGGAGTCATCAACAATTAATACAGTTTTATCTTTGAACTCAATACGCATTGCGTTGAGTTTTTGACGTACAGATTTCTTGCGAACCGCCTGACCAGGCATGATGAAAGTTCTACCGATATAGCGATTCTTAAAGAAGCCTTCACGGTAGTCAACACCTAAACGCTTGGCAACCTGCATTGCCGCTGGACGACTAGAGTCTGGAATCGGCATAACAACATCAATCTCACCCGGGATTGTTTCCTTGCGAATCTTTTCAGCAAGGTAATCACCCATACGCATTCTCACGTTGTAGACCGTAACACCGTCAATTGTGGAATCGGGGCGGGCCATATAGACGTATTCAAAAATACAAGGTGTTAAAACTGCATCTGCAACACATTGACGAGAATAGAAATTGCCATCCAAATCAATATATATTGCTTCGCCGGGATTCACATCGCGCACAAAAGTAAAACCCAAACCGTCTAGAGCGACAGATTCGGAGGCAATCATCCACTCCGGACCTTTTGGGGTATCGATGCGCCCAATACATAAGGGACGAATACCAAATGGATCACGGAAAGCCAACAGGCCGTAGCCGGCTATCAAAGAAACCACAGCATACGACCCTTTAACGCGCTTAGTTACCTGAGTAACAGCATTAAACATTGCACCCTCATCCAGGGCTGCGCTATTAGTTTCTTTTTGTAACTCATCAGCCAATACATTGAGGAGGACTTCAGTATCCGAGCTGGTATTGATGTGGCGACGATCACGATATGCCATCTCTACGCGCAAACTAGCTGCATTAGTCAGATTACCGTTATGCGCCAGAATAATTCCGTAAGGAGCGCTGACGTAAAACGGCTGCGCCTCTTCCTCGCTGCTTGCAGAGCCAGCAGTTGGGTAGCGAACCTGGCCAATGCCAGCGCTTCCCAGCAAACTACGCATATTCCGGGTTCTAAATACATCTCTCACCAAACCATTTGCCTTATGCATCGTGAATGAGTTGCCATTCATCGTTGCCATACCAGCAGCATCTTGACCGCGATGTTGCAAGAGCAACAATGCGTCATATATGAGTTGATTAACTGGGGAGTGGGAAACTGTTCCAACGACGCCGCACATAAGCCTAGATCCCTATTGTTAATGAAGGTGTTACGCTGGGTGAAATTTTAGGCATTGCATCACCCAATTGTTTTGCCCAGTCAGCTGGTAACCAGCTTTTAATTAAACCTGTAGCCATATCGACTGCAGGCCGTGTAATTGCTTTTTGCCAGGCTATGCTCTGGGGAATTGGCGTCAATGCAGCTAGTGTGGCGATCACAACTACCACTAAAGCGCCACGAGCCAAACCAAAAACAAGACCTAGGAAACGGTCTGTCATGCTTAAGCCTGCTGACAAAATAATTTTTTGAATGACGTTACCGATCAGTCCACAAACAATCAAGGTCAAGATAAATAAAATGAGAAAGCTCACGCCCAAGCTCAACAGCTCATCCATGTGAAAGGTTGATAGCCATTCAACAGAAAGATAGCTGGTGTAATGGTAGGCAACCCAGGAAGCAATAAACCAAGAGGCAAGCGCCAATACTTCCTTAAACAAGCCACGAGAAATCCCCACCAAGGCAGATATTAACAACACCACTAGAGTGAAGTAATCCACCGTAGTTAATTTCAGGGTGGATAAGTATTCCATTAAGGCGTTCCAACTTCAACAAGTCTTGGCGATAAACCCATGGCTTTCACTTTTTTTTCAGCAGCTTCAGCCGCATCCTTCTCAAGAAATGGTCCAGCTCTTAAAACATAGAGCCTTACACCATCACCCCCAGTTTTATTGATTACGTAGTTCGGGATCTTTTGATCATTCATTTTCGCAACCCAACCTTTAGCTCGATCTTCTGACGCAAAGGCACCAATCTGAATGACGTACTTGCCAGAGCCAGCTTTTTTAGGAACTTCTTCCGCCTTAGCTTTAACGATTGGGGTAGCAACAATTTCCTCTCCAGCAGCCAGGCCGATAGAGCTTGCTTTATTCGGGGCAGCAGTAGATTTAGCATCTGCCTTGATCTCATTTTTTGCTTCGGGCGCCGGTGTTGCAGCAAGCTCTTTGGGCAACGCCACTTCTTTATCCTTAGCAGGTAATTCAGCCGCTACAGTTGATTTCACTTTTTCATCATTGGCAGGCATTGCTGCATTGGGCGCAGGCAGACTAGTAACAATATTAACTGCAATATCATTATTCACTGATTTAGGCTTACTATCCAAAATTCGCGGGAGACCTACAACCGCAATGAGAACTAAAACACTTGCGCCAATGAGGCGGTGACGAGCGCGCTGTTGCTCCGGATCTTCTGTGAGGGCAAGCTCATCACTCTCTTGGGCCCGCTGGAAGCTACGGGGGGCTAATTTATTAACCGTACGGCGGCCCCTTGCTGAACCTCGGTCGAGGTCTTCAGTCTCAGAGTTTCGCTTAAAAAGCTTAGGTAAACGAATCATGGATCAATGCGCCTGGTTATTTCGATATGCCATTACGCCGGCAACGGTATAGAAGGATCCGAAGATGACAATTCTATCACCCTCACCCGCTTTAGAGAGTGCTTTTTGATACGCTGCAGCAGGATCTGGAAAGCACTCAATGCCACCATCCTCGCCATTTTTGATGGCTACACCCAGCTCCTCAATCTTCTTAGATATAGCTTGAGCACTAGACGCCCGCGCAGTGGGTAAATCAGCACAAAACCAAAAGTCCACGCTCTTTAAGAGGGGTTTAATTACGCCTACGATATCTTTATCGGCCATGGCACCAAAAACCGCATAGGTATAAGGGTGATAGCCCATCTTTTCAAGGCCTTGACCAAGGGTTGCAGCTGCATGAGGGTTGTGGGCCACATCCAAAACCACAGTAGGCTGACCTGGAAGCACCTGAAAGCGCCCAGGGAGCTCCACAAGAGCAAAACCATTGCGGATATCTTGGGCGCTCACAGGCAAACGCTGATGGAGCGCCATCAGCGCAGCAATCACCGCAGAAGCATTGAGGATCTGATTGGCGCCGCGCAGCGCAGGATAACCCAAGCCACTAAATCGCTTTTGGCGCCCAGCCCAGCCCCACTGTTGCTTATCACCCTGAAAGTTATAGTCCCGCCCTTGGAGCCATAAATCACAACCCAGTTTTTCAGCGTAATCAATTAAGGATTGCGGAGGTACGGGATCCCCACAAACTGCGATTCCTCCAGCACGGAAAATGCCTGCTTTTTCTAGTCCAATTGCTTCCCTAGTTCCACCAAGGAAATCCGCGTGGTCAATGTCAATACTGGTCACGATAGCGCAATCGGCATCGACAATATTGACAGCATCTAAACGACCACCCATGCCTACTTCTAGAACGACGGCATCTAAGTTTGCCTCTGAAAACAGATGCATGATAGCCAAAGTCGTAAATTCAAAATAGGTTAAGGTTGGTGCATTAGCCAGGCTGACGCGCGCCTTTTCAACCGCAGTAAAGTGTTCAAGCAATAGATCATCATTCACCTCCTCGCCATTAACGCGAGCGCGCTCATTGAAGCTGAGCAAGTGCGGCGACATGTGACAGCCAACCCTGTACCCCGAAGCCAGAAAAATACTTTCGAGGTACGCACAAGTTGAGCCCTTTCCGTTGGTACCGGCAACCGTAATGACCGGGCAATCAAAATGAAGACCTAAAGCCTCTTTGACGCGGTTGATACGATCAAGACCCATATCAATGCCGACAGGGTGGGCTGTTTCGAGGTGACTAAGCCAGGCCGCGAGGCTAGAAAAAATAATGGGGGTTTGGTATGCGGTAATCAAGCGCTTTATACGGCCGCGCTACCCGCAATCGCAGGCTCGGGAAGCTGCTGGAGGAGAGCCAACAATCGTGCTATCTCAGCACGCATTTGACGACGATCAACAATCATATCTATGCCGCCTTTTTGCATCAAAAATTCAGAGCGCTGAAAACCTTCTGGTAATTTTTCACGCACAGTTTGCTCGATCACTCGAGGCCCTGCAAAACCAATCAATGCCTTAGGCTCAGCCATCACTACATCACCCATGAAGGCAAAGCTGGCTGAGATACCGCCCATTGTTGGATCGGTTAAAACGCTGATGTAAGGCAAACCTTTTTTCGACAGCAGGGTCAACATGGAATTTGTTTTTGCCATTTGAAATAGGGATAACAAGCTTTCTTGCATGCGTGCACCCCCAGTAGCAGTAACGCAAATAAAAGCACACTTTTTAGCAATCGCCTCTTGAACGCCACGTGCAAAACGTTCTCCAACAACGGAACCCATTGAGCCACCCATAAATTGGAACTCGAAACAGGCCGCAACTACTGGAATGCTCTCAATTTTTCCACCCATCACAATCAAAGCCTCGGATTCACCGGAGGCGTCGGCCGCCTCTTTCAAGCGATCTGGGTATTTTTTGGAGTCCTTAAACTTCAGAGGATCAATCGGGTAAATTTCTACGCCGATCTCATAACGATCTTTAGGATCTAAAAGGCTATCGAGTCGTTGACGGGCGCCGATACGCATGTGATGACTGCATTTTGGACAAACTGAGAGATTGGCTTGGATATCGGTACTGTAAAGCACAGTTTCGCAGCTGGGGCACTTGACCCAAAGTCCCTCAGGAACAGATTTGCGATTTGCAGGATCCGTATGTTGGATTTGTGGGGGTAGTAATTTATCAATCCAGCTCATCAGTTTTTAACTATCCAGTGCATTAACTATCTAAAGCGACGCGAATTTCACGTATGAAGGTTTCGAGTGATTGTACCGCTTGGCCAGGGGGTGAATCCTCCAAAAGGCGAATAATTCGACTACCAATAACAACGGCATCTGCTGTTTTAGATACGGCACGAGCACTTTCAGCATCATTAATGCCAAAACCAACCGCAATTGGAATGTGAGTGGCTTCACGGATCTTGGGAATAATGCTAGCCACATCCTGGGTATTCAGGTGAGATGCGCCCGTTACCCCGCGCATTGACACATAATAAATGTAACCAGAAGCTATTTTGGCTGCATCCCTTATGCGCTCTGGCGACGATGTGGGCGCCAGCAGGAAAATAGGATCCACACCGGCTACCTTCATTCGGGCAGCAAAATCAACGCACTCTTCCGGCGGGTAATCCACAATCAGGACGCCGTCTACACCCGCAGCCTTTGCTTCAGTGGCAAAGCGCTCTGCACCCATCTGCTCTACTGGGTTTGCATAACCCATCAGCACTACCGGTGTATTTGCATCAACCTTACGAAACTCTTTGACCATCTCTAAGCAGCTGTGCAACGTAACGCCCTGTAACAATGCTCTTTCAGAGGAGCGCTGAATAACCGGTCCATCTGCCATGGGGTCAGAGAATGGAACGCCCAACTCAATCACGTTGGCACCACCACGAACTAAGGCATGCATTAACTCGACAGTCAGTTTGGGGTCGGGATCGCCAGCAGTAATAAAAGGAATTAACCCTTTCTTACCAGAAGCTTTTAAGTCGTTAAAGAGTGCAGTAATTTTGGACATAACAGTTCGTATCAATTTCTTTGTGTAGCGCAGTGAATCACTGCAAGTTAACCTTCAGAGCCCGTAGCTTGTGCAACGGTATGCATATCTTTATCACCGCGACCAGATAGGTTTACTAAGATGGTTTTATCTTTGGGTAATGTCTTGGCTAACTTGCAAGCGTATGCAATGGCATGCGAAGATTCCAAAGCAGGAATGATGCCTTCGATACGGCAACAATCGTGAAAAGCTTTGAGAGCCTCTTCGTCGGTAATGGCAACATAGTCAGCACGACCAGAATCTTTTAGCCATGCATGCTCTGGACCAACGCCAGGGTAATCCATGCCCGCTGAAACTGAATGTGTTTCAGAAATCTGACCATTCTCATCCTGCAATAGATAAGTGCGATTACCGTGCAACACACCCGGTTTACCAACGCACAGCGCTGCTGAGTGCAAACCACTATTCAAGCCATGGCCTGCAGCTTCAACACCAATAAGTTTCACTTCTGGAAAATCGATATAAGGATAGAAGATGCCCATAGCATTGGAACCACCGCCAACGCAAGCCAACACATAATCAGGCTGCCCACCAGTAAGTTCAGGCATCTGCACTTTGCACTCTTCGCCGATCACACTTTGAAAATCTCTAACCATCATAGGGTATGGGTGTGGGCCAGCAACAGTGCCGATGATGTAGAAGGTATCGTCAACATTAGTGACCCAATCACGCATTGCCTCATTAAGTGCATCTTTGAGGGTCTTCGTTCCAGATTCAACGGGGACAACTTTTGCTCCCAGCAACTTCATGCGGAAGACATTTTGAGCTTGACGAGCAACGTCAACAGAACCTTGATATACAGTGCAATCCAAACCAAAGCGCGCACAGATAGTTGCAGTGGCAACACCATGCTGTCCCGCTCCGGTCTCAGCAATAATGCGTGGCTTACCCATGCGCTTGGCCAGCATCGCTTGACCGATCACATTATTAATTTTGTGAGCGCCAGTGTGATTTAAATCTTCGCGCTTGAGATAGATTTGCGCGCCGCCCAACATCTCACTCCAACGCTTAGCGTGATAGATCGGAGAAGGACGGCCTACAAAATGCTTGAGTTCGTAATGAAACTCTTCAAGAAACTCTGGATCATTTTGATATTTAGCATAAGCTGCTTTGAGCTCATCCAATGCAAACATCAAAGTTTCTGAAACAAATACTCCACCATAAGGACCGAAGTGCCCTCGTGCATCTGGCTTATCGTACATAAATACCTCTTTTGATTAGTTACAGCAAATATTGGGGTGCTGGGCTTGCATCTGCCGCACGGACTGCCTGGATAAATTCCTTCATCAAGGCGTGATCTTTGATGCCCTTGCTGATTTCTACGCCACTAGAGACATCAACCGCGCAAGGGTGAAGACGAGCAATGGCATCGCCCACGTTGTGCACGTTCAATCCACCACTCAAAACGACCTGAGGCGCGTTTGCGCTTATCCATGTTTCTGGAATTCCTGACCAATCAAAAGGAATGCCCCCTCCTCCATAGCCCTCAACAAGGGCATCAAGCAAAAAGGCATCTGCTTGACCATATTGTAGGGAAAAATCAGCAAAGGCGAAGTCTGCCCCAACACGGGCCGCTTTCATCCAAGGCTGGCCTGCAGCCAAGCGCAGACATTCAGAGGAAGTCTCATCCCCATGAAACTGCCATAAAGTGATTGGGGAAGCGGCCCTAATAGCCTCAAATTCTGCATCAGTCGGGTTAACAACCAAACCTACTGCGTCTACCCCCGCAGGAAGCCTGGAGATCAAAGAGGCTGCGATATTCGGGCTCACAGCCCTAGGGCTTGGCGCATAGAAGACAAAACCCACTGCATCCACCCCAGCAGCGACAGCGGCATCCACATCTTCAGGCGTTTTTAAGCCACAGATTTTGACTCTAGTTCGTCCGGGAGAGTGATTAAGTAAGCCCATAAGTGGAAATGATAAAGCTTTAGCCCTGAAATGACTTACTAAGATTAAAAGAGATTTTTGGGCAACCAAGAATTCGCTAGCCAAGGTTTTGGGATATCGAATTGTTCTGGGTAGGCGATTTGAGCTAAATACAGACCTGCTGGAGAAAATGTAGGCGCCGCAATACTGCGGTCTTTTGCGACTAGGACTTCTGCCATCCATTCTGATTTTTGCTTACCAATACCAATCTGAATGAAGCTACCCACTAAATTACGCACCATGTGATGTAAGAATGCATTCCCTTTGATCTTGAAATAGAGCCATGGTTCATCCGAGTGAATCTCGATGGAGTACATTGTCTTCACTGGGGTCTTGCTTTGACACTCTGAAGATCGGAATGAGGTGAAATCATGCTCACCAATTAAACATTCAGCGGCACGTTTCATGGCATCCACATCAAACCAGCGATCAACCGGCAGCATGACATAGCCTGCTCGAGAAGCGGTCATTGGGGAACGACAAGGCCCGGCATGCAGCGCATAGATATAAGTGCGCTCATGAGCAGAATAACGAGCGCTAAATTCTTCGGGAACGGTTTGAGCCCAATTGACCACAATAGTTTCTGGCAGGAAGCTATTAACCCCCCTGACCCAAGACCAGCTTTCTCGCTCAACTTCAACATCAAAGTGCACAACCTGGCCTAAGGCATGAACACCTGCATCCGTTCGACCTGCCGTAATGACGCGAATAAACGTGGATTTGAGAGCATCAATCCCTACGAATGCAGAAATCGCTTTTTCCAATTCATCTTGAATCGTATTTTGATTTACTTGAGACTGCCATCCAGAATATGGACTGCCATCATATTGAAGGCCTAAGGCGATGCGCATATCCGGGCTCAGTTATGACGGTGGGTCAACTCAACCAACAATCCTTGAGCCTCTACGGTGATAGTAGGATCAATCGATCCGCCAATTTGAACGATTTCTTGAAGCGATTTTTTGGCGGCCGCAAAATCTTCAATAGTAATGTAGGCGCGAGCAAGATTGAGCTTTACACGTAATGCATCTGATAATGGATTAGCCTCAATGGGCGCAGATTGAGGAGCAGGTTTCTTGCTAGGCGAAAGATCTAAATCTATCCCTGCAAATAACGCCTTAGCGCGCTCAGGCATCACTCCATGGGGCATGGAGTGATCTTTGGGAGATGCAAGAGTCTTAGCCGCTTCCTTAGAAAAATCACGCACTTCTAATTTCCGTGCATTCTTTGCCAACAACCAAAGAAGTAAGCCTGTAAAGCCCATCAACACAAGGGCTAATAAGGCGGGTGCAAATCCACCTAAACCGAAGGTATTAGCACCACCATTGCTACTCTTATCTTTAGCCTTTGCTTCATCAATCAAACGCTGTAAATCAGCAATATTTTTTTCTAGCTCGGCAACGCGCGCACGGGTCTGTTCTAGTGTTTTTTCTTGTGCAACTAGCTCTTCTGTATAGCGTCGTTCTTCAGCATGACCATCGGCACTAGAGCCAATTTTTAATCTGTCCCTAACGGGAACATCGGCACTGCCCTTACCGCCACCCAAAGAAGAAAGGGTGGAGCCCTTTGATTCATGCTCAGACTGCCATTGGGCATTAGACTCAGCCACAAATTGATTGGCTTCAGCTGGACTGATTGATCGCAATAAAGCTTGGCTAGGCTTATTGAGTTCGGCGCCTGCCTCAAGACGGTTAATACTGCCACTAGCAAAAGCATCGGGATTGGCCTTAAACAAAGCCAACATCGTTTGATCTAAGGTTGCGCCATCTGATTGAGGGGCGAGTTGAGCTGCAATCTCAGATAAAGTCTGGCCTGGCCTAACTAAAATTTTCTGAGCATCACCCAAAAGCAATGTATAGGCTTTAGTAAGGTTGCCTGCGGACCAAGTGAGGGTGACCAGAACATCTAAGAATGGGTCATCTGTCATGGGTACAGGCTCAACTGTTTCAAGCAAGACCATCAGCTGCCGTTGTTGATTGCGGTAAATCATCGCCTGCGGGTTCAGTGGGAGTATCTTTTGAGATATACCCAAACGATCGTAAGCCGCCTTATTAGCAATGCCGACGCTTAAGTTGGAAAGGGCAGATTGTTCATCTCCGCCAGCTCGAATCGGAAACTCTACTTTGAGAGCTTCACCGGGTCTTGAAAGCAGTTTTGGGGAGCCAAGAGAAATGGCTCCCGCTGTACATGACCAACTTAGCCAAACTAAGCAAAGCGCTCTTGCAAACTGCATCTGGCTAATTCTGAACATTAGTGCTCTAACAAGATGCGGAGCATACGTCGCAATGGCTCCGCAGCACCCCACAAGAGTTGATCGCCGACTGTAAAGGCACCAAGATATTCAGGACCCATAGCCATCTTATGCAGACGACCGATTGGTACTGTCAAAGTACCACTGATGGCAGCTGGTGATAATTCACGCTCGGTAGTCTCGCGATCGTTAGGAATCACCTTGACCCATTGATTATCATTTGCCAAGATTGCTTCAATCTCTTTTAATGGAATATCTTTTTTGAGTTTGACCGTTAAGCCTTGTGAGTGACAACGCATGGCGCCAACACGAACACACAAACCGTCGATCGGAATGCTTCCTGGCGTTCTAAATGCAGGTCTTCCCAAGATCTTATTAAACTCCGCACCACCCTTCCACTCCTCCTTGGTTTGGCCATTGTCAACAGGCACATCAATCCACGGGATCAAGCTGCCTGCTAAAGGGGTATTGCGGAAGTTTTTCTTAGGGAAATCGGGCGAACGTAAAGTCTCAGTAATTTTACGATCGATATCCAAGATCCAAGAAGAAGGATCGGCTAACTCTGCAGCTACGCTGTCGCGTAATGCACCCATCTGCAACAGTAATTCACGCATATTTTGTGCGCCAGCGCCAGAAGCCGCCTGATATGTCATCGCACTAATCCACTCGACCATGTCAGCTTTTACCAAACCGCCCATAGCCATCATCATTAAACTGACTGTGCAATTACTACCAATCCAGTTTTTGCCGCCAGCAGCCAATGCTTTATCAATCACCGGACGATTTACTGGATCCAGAACCAAGACCGCATCATCCTTCATGCGCAATGCACTAGCCGCATCAATCCAATGACCCTGCCATCCGGTGGCACGCAATTGAGGGAAAATCTCATTGGTGTAGTCGCCACCCTGACAAGTCAAGATGATGTCGCAACGCGAAAGTGCTTTGATATCATTCGCATCCAGCAAAGTATTTTCGTTCTTAGTTACTTTCTGACCATTCAAAAGCGGGACTTCACCACCAGCCTGGCTAGTGCTAAAAAATACAGGCTCAATCAGATCAAAATCCTTTTCAGCCAACATTCTTTCCATGAGAACGCTACCAACCATACCGCGCCATCCAACTAAGCCTACTAACGGTTTTTTTGTATTTGCCATGATGATCAACTATCTATTTAGTGTGATGATTTATTTTGTATTTAAATAATTCTTATTGGGAAAGAGCGGCCACCACAGCATCGCCCATTTCAATGGTGGAAACCTTCTTTGTGCCTTCAGTGAAAATATCGGCAGTACGTAAACCTTGCGATAGAACCTTTTGTACGGCAGCTTCAATACGATCAGCCTCAGCCGGTAACCCTAAGGAGTAACGCAACATCATGGCAGCGGACAAAATAGTTGCCAAGGGATTTGCAATACCCTTACCAGCAATATCTGGTGCTGATCCATGGCTAGGCTCATACAAGCCTTTATTATTCTTATCTAATGAAGCTGATGGCAACATACCGATAGAACCAGTTAACATTGCCGCCTCATCGGACAGAATGTCACCAAATAAATTGCCGGTCACCACAACGTCAAATGCTTTAGGGGCCTTGACCAATTGCATTGCTGCATTGTCAACATACATGTGTGACAACTCAACATCTGGATAGTCCTTACCAACGCGGATCATGACCTCACGCCAGAGTTGCGAGGTTTCCAATACATTCGCCTTGTCAACGCTACAAACTTTTTTTCCACGCTTACGAGCAGCCTCAAACGCAACACGACCAATACGTTCCACTTCCGGCTCGCTGTAATGCATCATGTCGTAACCTTCACGCGCACCTTTAAATAAGGGGAGCTCTGAAGTGCGAATACCGCGCGGTTGACCAAAATAGATGTCACCATTCAATTCCCGGATGATCAAAATATCGAGACCACCAACAATTTCTGCCTTCAGACTAGATGCGGCGGTTAACTCGTCATAACAAATCGCCGGTCTAAAATTGGCGAATAATTCCAGATGCTTACGCAATCCCAGAATTGCTTGCTCAGGACGTAGTTCACGAGCCAAGGTGTCGTATTTCCAGTCACCCACAGCGCCAAACAAAATAGCATCTGCTTTTTTGGCCAACTCTAAGGTTGCTGGTGGAAGTGGATGACCCGCAACATCATAGGCGGCACCACCAACAGGAGCTGTCTCAAGGTCAAATTTAGGGCCGAGCGCGTTTAATACCTTAACGGCTTCAGCAACGATTTCCGGGCCGATACCATCGCCCGGTAGGACTGCAATTTTCATGAAAGGCCTTTAACTCTATAAAACTACGGCAGTTGTGTATCAAGCCAAGGCATCTTAAGGATGCGCTCAGCTTCGTAAGCCTTGATTTTATCTGCATGTTGCAGGGTTAAGCCAATATCATCTAAGCCGTTAAGCAAGCAATGCTTTCTAAATGGAGCTACATCGAAGCTATAAGCCGTCCCATCAGGGGTAATCACTTGTTGAGCATCCAGATCAATGGTGATCTGATACCCACTAAATGCCAATGTTTCGTTAAACAGGTGATCTACCTGAAGCTCAGATAAAACAATCGGTAAAAGGCCATTTTTGAAGCAATTATTGTAGAAAATATCAGCAAAGCTAGGGGCAATCACCGCCCTAAAGCCGTATTGATCCAGCGCCCATGGTGCATGTTCCCGAGAACTACCGCAGCCAAAGTTCTTGCGAGCCAACAAAATGCCCGCACCTTTGTAGCGTAGCTGGTTTAAAACAAAATCGGGGTTAATTGGTCGCGTGCTGCAGTCTTGGCCTGGTTCACCGTGATCCAAGTAACGCATTTCGTCAAATAAGTTTTGACCAAAGCCCGTTTTTTTGATTGATTTCAAGAACTGCTTGGGGATGATGGCATCGGTATCCACATTCTCGCGATTGAGTGGTGCAACCAAACCTTTGTATACGGTAAATTTATCCATGATGATCTTTTGCTAAATATCGACTTATTACCTATTTAATGACGCTTACTTCACCGGCGTCACTACAACATCTTTCCCTTTGGTTTGGGATTGATTGTTGGTGCTTGTACTGTTGCCACCCATTGAGTTGCCCATGGTTTGCATATCCTTGCCTAGGCCCTCCATCATATTGCTGCAGGCAGAAAGAATAATTCCTGCTGTAGCAACGATTGTGAGCTTTTTAATCATTGTGAAAGAAGACCATTTAAACACTGAATTTCCTTAAGAAATCTTACGAACATCAACAAAGTGGCCTTCAATCGCAGCCGCCGCTGCCATTGCTGGACTTACCAAATGCGTTCTTCCGCCGTTACCTTGACGACCCTCAAAATTCCGATTGGAGGTGGAGGCGCAACGCTCTCCTGGCTCAAGTCTATCGGCATTCATAGCTAGGCACATAGAGCATCCAGGCTCACGCCACTCGAAACCGGCAGCCTTAAATACGCGATCCAGACCCTCACGCTCTGCTTGAGCCTTTACTAAGCCTGACCCAGGCACGACCATTGCTAATTTAACGTTAGCCGCAACTTTTTTACCTAATCGGTCAACCACCTTGGCAGCGGCACGAATATCTTCGATACGACTATTGGTGCAAGAGCCAATAAAAACTTTATCAATGGCGATATTGGTCAGCGGAGTATTCGGAACGAGCCCCATATATTCGAGGGCACGCTCCATTGCAGATCGCTTATTCGCATCACGCTCTTTCTCTGGATCGGGAATGCGATCGCTAATCGAAAGAACCATCTCAGGCGAAGTGCCCCAAGTTACTTGTGGAGCAATCTCTTCTGCTCGTAATTCCACTACCGCATCAAACTTCGCATCAACATCCGAATGCAAAGTGCGCCAATATTGCAGAGCATGGCGCAATGCTTCAGCCTTAGGCGCGTAAGGGCGACCTTGGATGTAGTCAATAGTGGTCTCATCAACAGCAACTAATCCAGCTCGCGCGCCAGCTTCGATTGCCATATTGCAGAGGGTCATCCGACCCTCCATAGATAGCATGCGGATGGCCTCGCCAGCAAATTCTATGGTGTAACCAGTACCGCCAGCGGTACCAATCTTACCAATCACAGCAAGAACAATGTCCTTGGCAGTTGAGCCGGGCTGCAAACGTCCGTCCACCTTAACCAGCATGTTCTTACTCTTTTTCATCAACAAGGTTTGAGTAGCAAGCACATGCTCAACTTCTGAGGTACCAATACCGAATGCGAGAGCACCAAAGGCGCCATGAGTACTGGTATGCGAATCACCGCACACCACAGTCATGCCAGGCAATGTGGCGCCCTGCTCAGGCCCAATCACATGCACAATCCCTTGGCGGGAGTCATTCATTTTGTATTGCGTAATGCCAAAAGCATCGCAATTCTGATCCAAGGTATCAACCTGCAACTTAGAAATAGGATCTGCAATCCCTTCAGAACGGTCGGTAGTTGGGACATTGTGATCTGAAACCGCCAGGTTGGCAGAAATACGCCAAACTGGACGGCCAGCTATATTCAAACCCTCAAAAGCTTGAGGACTTGTGACCTCATGCAATAACTGACGATCTATATATATAGTGGCTGTGCCATCTTGCTCTGAATAGACGACGTGGTCATCCCACAATTTATCGTAAAGCGTGCGTGACATGAAAACCCTCTAAAACTTTTATTTACGAACAGTAATGTTGGGAACTTTACGTGAAGTTTCTCCAACATATAACTGACGTGGACGGCCAATCTTGTACTCTGGATCGGTAATCATTTCTTCCCACTGGGCAATCCAACCCACTGTTCTTGCCAAAGCAAAGACGCAAGTGAACATTTCCGTTGGGATTCCCAGGGCACGCTGAACAATGCCTGAATAGAAGTCAACGTTTGGATACAGTTTACGACTAACGAAGTACTCATCTTCCAATGCAATTTTCTCAAGTGTCATTGCCAATTTGAACAATGGATCATCTTGCAAGCCAAGCTCATTCAATACTTCATAGCAAGTCTCACGCATCAATTTCGCACGTGGGTCAAAGTTTTTATAAACGCGATGACCAAAGCCCATCAAACGAACGCTAGAGTTCTTGTCTTTAACTTGTGCGATAAATTCATGAATCTTCTCAACGCCACCGTTTGCTTGAATATCATTCAACATCTCTAGACAAGCTTCATTTGCTCCACCGTGCGCCGGGCCCCATAAGCAAGCGATGCCAGCGGAGATAGCAGCAAATGGATTTGTTCCTGAAGAGCCACATAGGCGCACTGTTGAAGTAGATGCGTTTTGTTCGTGATCAGCATGTAATGTAAAGATGCGATCCAAAGCGCGCACTAAAACTGGATTAACTTTGTAGTCTTCACATGGTGTTGCAAACATCATGCGCATAAAGTTTGCTGTGTACGACAAAGAGTTATCGGGATAGATAAATGGCTGACCAACTGAATACTTATAAGCCATAGCAACTAATGTTGGCATCTTCGCGATCAAACGGATCTGCGCCACCTCACGCGCATGGGGCTCACTGTAATCAATTTCATCATGATAGAAAGCGGCCATCGCACCAACCAAGCCGGTCAATACCGACATTGGATGAGCATCTCGACGGAAACCGCGTAAGAAAAATTGCATTTGCTCGTGAACCATGGTGTGGTGCATAACCAATTCTTCAAAATCTTTTTTCTGCGAAGCGTTTGGTAATTCGCCATTAAGCAACAAATAGCAAACCTCTAAAAAATCGCAGTTATGCGCTAGATCCTCAATTGGGTAACCACGGTAAAGAAGCTCACCCTTATCGCCATCGATGTAAGTAATCTTGCTATTGCAAGATGCGGTTGAAAGGAATCCGGAATCATAAGTGAACTTGCCTGTTTGGCCGTAAAGCTTACGAATATCAATTACGTCAGGACCAACTGTTCCCCTGTAAATAGGCAAGTCAATATCTGGGGTGCCGTCCGAAAACGATAATTTAGCCTTGATGTCCGATTCAATCATTTCTAATCCTTAGTCATTCAAATTGATGATTAATACTCTATTTGATCATGTATCCGTGCTGCAACTACACAAAAGCCCTGAATTACTTTTGTCTCAGCCTTTGTAATACCAATTTAAAGGAAGCCTCCTCAGCTTCTTTTGCCAATGCAGCGACAGAATCCTTACGACCGATTAATAAATCCATCAAGTCATTGTCTTCTAGTGCCAGTAACTGGGTTAATACTTTTCCATCTTCTACATTTAATTGGGAGCCATAGCGCTCAAAGAAACGTTGCAGAATTAGATCATTCTCTAGCAACCCCCTGCGGGCATCACTCTTTAGACGATATAACTCTGCATTGCTAAGGGTCATACTGCCCTACGGACCATCAATTCCTTAATCTTTCCAATTGCCTTGGTCGGATTCAAATGCTTAGGACATACATCTACGCAATTCATAATGGTATGGCAGCGGAATAAACGGTACGGATCTTCCAGGTTGTCCAAACGCTGTGCAGTCTCCTCATCACGGCTATCAGCAATAAAGCGATATGCCTGGAGCAAGCCGGCTGGGCCAACGAACTTGTCCGGATTCCACCAGAAAGATGGGCAGGAGGTAGAGCATGAAGCGCACAGGATGCACTCATACAGACCATTTAATTCTTCACGCTCCTCGGGACTCTGCAAGCGCTCTTTTTCTGGCGGTGGATTGTCATTCACTAAATAAGGCTTGATAGACAAATATTGTTTAAAGAATAGAGTCATATCAACAATCAAATCACGCACGACTGGCAAGCCAGGTAATGGACGTAATGTGATGACCTTAGGCAAAGTCAACATATTGGTTAAACAGGCTAAGCCATTCTTGCCGTTAATGTTCATGGCATCCGAACCACAAACACCTTCGCGACATGAGCGGCGATAGGAAATGGATTCGTCCTGCTTCTTTAAGGAGATTAAGGCGTCCAATAACATACGTTCACCAGTTAACTCGAGCTCATAGCGCACCATGCGCGGAGCAGCATCGACGTCTGGATCGTAACGATAAATTTCAAATATACGAATATCACTCATTTTCTATTTCTCTTCGCTTAGAAAGTACGTTCTTTAGGAGGGAAGGACTCAACAGTCAAAGGCTTTAATACAACCGGCTTGTAAGATAGCGCATTGCCTTCGCTATACCAAAGGGTGTGCTTCATCCAGTTGTCGTCATCACGCTCTTGATGATCATCGTGTGAGTGCGCCCCACGACTCTCTTTGCGAGCAGCCGCAGAGATCATTGTGGCATTTGCTGTCTCTACCAGGTTAGCCACTTCCAAAGCCTCAATACGAGCCGTATTGAAAATTTGGGACTTGTCTTTTACCCACAGATGCTTCGCACGCTCAGTCAATTTCGCCATTTGACGGACGCCCTCGTCCATCAACTCTTGATTGCGGAATACACCAGCATACTTTTGCATAGTTTTACGAATGTCGTTTGCCACGTCTTGTGCGTACTCACCTGAAGATGAATTATCAAGCGCTGCAATGCGAGCCAATGTTTGCTCGCCTGCATTATCAGGCAACGGCTTGAAATCGCGATTCTTCAGATTCATCGCAACGATGTGGTTGCCTGCTGCGCGGCCGAAAACAAGCAAATCCAACAATGAGTTTGTGCCCAATCGATTCGCACCGTGGACGGATACACAAGAGCACTCACCGATAGCATAAAGACCATTTATAATCTCGTTGTGTACGCCGTTAGCGGGTACAACAACTTGACCATTAATATTCGTTGGAATACCGCCCATCTGATAGTGAATGGTTGGCACAACTGGAATCGGCTCTTTAGTAACATCAACGTTTGCAAAGTTAATGCCAATCTCATATACAGAAGGCAAACGCTTCATGATTGTCTCAGCGCCAATGTGGGTCAAATCGAGCACCACATAATCACCGTTAGGGCCGCAACCGCGCCCTTCTTTAATTTCTTGATCCATGCAGCGGGATACGAAATCCCGTGGAGCCAAATCTTTATAGGTTGGCGC
>CANBPJ010000016.1 GCA_947371415.1 Burkholderiaceae bacterium
GTGTAGTTCAAGCGACCATAGACTTCTTTGCCCTCAAGCACGTGGCCGAAGATCATTAAATACAACACGGCAGTAAGCACTGGTGCCGCAACCGTCTGAAACGCCACCTTATAAAAGCGCTTAATTTCTTTACGAAGTAGGGTTGGAAAACCACTGCCATAAGATATTGATGGCTGACTGAGAACAGACTTCATCGAGCGCCTCCCGACATGATGTTGACAAAAACATCTTCGAGATCCGTCTTGCCTTCACCATCTTTTTTAACCGAGCCATACTGACTCAATAAATTAGCGGTGGTATCCAGGGCAACGATCTTTCCTTGCTTGAGCATGGCGATGCGCTGACAGAGCGCCTCAGCCTCTTCCAGGTAATGGGTTGTCAAAACAATCGTATGGCCATCTTGATTCAGGCGGCTAATAAATTGCCAGAGTGATTGACGTAACTCCACATCAACACCCGCAGTAGGTTCATCCAAAATAATCACTGGCGGTCTGTGCACTAAGGCCTGCGCTACCAATACTCTGCGTTTCATACCACCCGATAAAGAGCGCATATTGCTATCAGCTTTACCAGTGAGATCTAGATTAGCCATGATCTCATCGATCCAAGCATTGTTGTTCCGAATACCAAAATAGCCCGACTGAAATTGCAGGGTTTCGCGCACTGTAAAGAAAGGATCGAACACTAATTCCTGCGGCACCACCCCCAACATCCTGCGCGCCTCACGAAAGTGACTTTGTACATCAGCACCCATGATTGCAGCATGTCCACTATCCGCAGTAGCCAAACCAGCCAAAATGGAGATCAAGGTTGTCTTACCTGCGCCATTGGGGCCAAGCAAACCAAAAAATTCGCCTTGCTCAATCGACAGAGAAACATGATCTAGAGCTTGTAGTGCTCCATAATTTTTTGATATGTGATTAATTGATATTGCAGCGTGCATGCTATGCCAAACCTAATAATTCAGAAACCCCGTAAACACCAGCCAATACTGTCAGTTTTTCAGGCGCATTTTGTACGGCAATTTGTTGACCATTCGACTGTAATTTTTTCTGCCATGCCAACAATACGGTTAGTACTGTAGAGTCAAAATTCTTCAGGCCCGCACCATCGATAGTTCTTAAGGCGGCTAGATTGAGAAGCCCTTCCTTTTCCAATTGCACGACATTATCTTGCGTCACTGAGGCTGGTAATAAAAATGGCATCTTCTACTAATCTTTACTTGGTCTTTAAGTGGTGGGCTTTGCAGCAGCAAGCTGCTTATTGCGCTCTTGCAAGAACTTCACAAGACCCTCTACACCGTTCTGACTAATCTGATTAGCGAATTGATTGCGATAGGCCTCTACCAGCCATACGCCCATGATGTTCATGTCATAGACTCTCCAGCCGTTAGCTGTTTTCTCAAGTCGATAGTCAAGTGGCACAGGATCACCACGGCCAATCACGACCGTCTTCACAACAACCTCTTTATCGTCGGGCGCTGCACGCAAAGGCTTAAATTGGATGGTTTGATCGCGGAGCTGACTTAGGGCGCCAGAGTAGGTACGTATCAGTAAATTCTTAAACTCACTAACCAATTGCGCTTGCTGCTCAGGAGTGGCCTTTTTCCAATTAGGACCCATCGCCATTTCAGTAGTACGGCGCATATCAGTGTAGGGAACAATCTTCTTTTCCACTAAATCGACAATGCGCGGAATATTACCCTTCTGAATCTCGGGATCAGACTTGACGGATGCCATCACGTCAGAAACTACATTCTTAATGAGGCTATCTGGTGTGGATTGATCCACAGCTTGAGCGCTTGCTCCACCAACAACCAAAAACAAGCTAGATAGCAATACTGCAAAGTATTTTTGAATAGTTTTATGGCTTTTCATGTGTCCTCGATCAATACTGGTCATTGAGGCTCATTTTAGCCCTTTAACCAAATCTGGCCATGCTCTAGCGCACTTACTCGTAAGGATTTTCGTAAACCGGCATCAGAGGCTCTTCATCATCGCACCCCTCGTTAATCTGGTATGCGCGTCTCTGAATATAGGCATCGCGCATAAAGCTGTATTTATCGATGGCTGCTCCATCCAACAAATCACCCGCCTCGAAATAGGTATTGCGGGCATTTACTACGCGTAAGCCAGTAATACTGTTCCGCAAGCCAATATTTTTGACATAGCTGAACAAGTAATCAGACTCCAAGTCGGCAACCGTACCAAAGGTATCTCGCACGTTACTAGGCCCAAAGAATGGCAATACTACATAAGGCCCAGAGGGAACGCCCCAAACACCAAAGGTTTGACCCCAGTCTTCCTTATGCTTAGGCAAGCCGCCTGGTGTGGCCATATCAATCAAACCACCCAAACCAAAAGTAGTATTGACTACAACACGCATCAAATCACTAAATGCGTAGTCTGGCTTGCCCTGCAATAAGTTCTGCAAGGCGGTATAGATATCACTGTAGTTACTAAAGAAGTTATAAATCCCATCCCGCACGAATTCTGGCAAGACAAAACGGTAGCCAGTAACTACCGGCTTGAGCAGATAAGCATCTAAACCTTCATTAAACTCAAAGACGGAGCGGTTGAATGGCTCCCACGGATCATGCGGGGAGGGTTCCACCCCAGCAGGAATAGATGCGCAGCCTACCATGGTCCCAATCACACCCAACAGCACTATGCGCTTGAGCTTTGATAACAACGACATTATTTTGCTGCACCCTTGTCTTGGCCGCTATCGGCAGCCTTGTTATATAAGAACTGGCTAATGAGGTTCTCTAGAACAACTGCAGACTGAGTCTGGGTAATCTTATCTCCAGCAGCCAACATATCATCGGAGCCGCCAGCCTCAAGACCAATATATTGCTCACCCAGCAAACCGGAAGTCAAAATCTTGGCCGAAGAGTCTCTAGGGAACTTATAAGCATCTTCAATTGTCATGGTGACTGTTGCCTGATAGGTCTTGTCATCAAAAGAGATATTGGCAATGCGCCCAACCACGACACCCGCGCTTTTCACTGGTGCACGAGGCTTTAGTCCACCGATATTGTCAAAACGCGCAGAAATTTTATAAGTAGGCGCAAATGAAACGGCATTCATATTGCCGACCTTCAATGCGAGGAACAAGGCAGCCAATAAACCAATGGCTACAAAGATTCCGACCCAAACATCAATTGCACTTTTTCTCATAAGAGTTCCAGTTTATGCTTTCTAATTCGAGAACATCATCGCGGTTAGCAAGAAATCCAAGGCTAAAACCGATAAAGAAGAGATCACTACCGTACGGGTAGTCGCTTGCGACACACCCTCTGGCGTAGGTTTAGCCTCATAACCCTGATACAGAGCTATAAAAGTCACTGCCACACCAAACACCAAACTTTTAATCAGCCCATTGCCAATATCTGAAAAGAGGTCTACCCCGCCTTGCATCTGAGACCAAAAGGCACCGGAGTCCACGCCAATTAACGGCACACCAACGAAGTAACCGCCCATCACACCAACAGCAGTAAAGATCGTTGCCAAAATCGGCATTGCAATAATCCCCGCCCAAAGACGCGGAGCAATCACGCGACTTAAGGGGTCAACTGCCATCATCTCCATGGCACTCAATTGCTCACCGGCCTTCATCAAACCGATCTCTGCGGTCAGGGATGTGCCGGCACGACCAGCAAATAACAAGGCGGTAATCACTGGACCCAATTCACGTGTCAGTGACAGGGCAACCAATAAACCCAAAGCCTGCTCTGAGCCATAGCGATTGAGGGTGTAGTAGCCCTGCAAACCTAAAACAAAGCCAACAAATAAACCCGATACCGCGATGATGACAAAAGAGTGATTACCGACAAATAGAATTTGATCGGAAACTAAACGAGGTCTCTTTAACAAAAAACCCGAGCGACAAATGACTGCGACAAACATTCGCGCAGCAAGCCCAAGACTGGTTACGTTACGACGAACAAAATATCCAAGATCACCTAAGAGATCTGCAGTTTTATGAAGCATGCTCATTTGAGGCTCACCCCAAAATCTTCTTCAAGGCTTTGCCCTGGATAGTGAAACGGCACGGGGCCATCTGGCGAAGCATCCAAAAACTGACGCACAAACGGATCGGTAGATCTACTCAATTCTGCTGGAGTACCTTGGGCACCAATGCGACCATTAGCAATGAAGTACACATAGTCCGCAATCTCAAAGGTCTCTTCCACATCGTGCGTTACCAAGAGGCTGGTTGCGCCCAGAGCCTGATTCAAATCCCGAATCAAGCGCGCTGTAATGCCTAATGAAATTGGATCTAAGCCTGCAAAAGGCTCGTCATACATGATCAAGGGAGGATCAAGTGCAATCGCTCTTGCAAGCGCAACACGCCGTGCCATACCACCAGAGATTTGTGAGGGCATCAAATCGCGTGCGCCCCGCAAACCAACTGCATTGAGTTTCATTAGCACCAAGGATCGTAATAGCTCTTCACTTAAATCCGTGTGCTCACGCAATGGAAAGGCAACGTTTTCAAAAACGCTGAGATCCGTAAACAGTGCGCCAAACTGAAAAAGCATACCCATGCGACGACGGGCAGCCATCAATTCAGTGCCGCTCATTTTGCCAATATCGTGGCCTTCAAATAACACTTGGCCAGACTGCGCGGTGAATTGGCCGCCTATGAGCCTCAGGATGGTAGTTTTGCCACAACCCGAGCCGCCCATAACGGCAACTACTTGTCCGCGACGGAACTCCATATTGAGTCCCGATAAAATTTGCCGCTCACCAGGGGCGTAGGAAAAGTTGACATCCTGAATTGCAACGACAACTTCGCCATGGCCACCGCTAGAGGTTTTTTGCTTCACTTCTACCGGGTTGGAGTGGCTACTGTTCATATCCTCGATATTATCGGGGAAGAACGGATGACCCCATTAAATACTCATCTACTGCATGGGCCGCCTGACGACCTTCACGAATCGCCCAAACCACCAAAGATTGGCCGCGACGCATATCGCCCGCAGCAAATACCTTGGGAACGTTGGTTTGATAGGCATTTTGGCCCTCGACCGTAGCTTTTGCGTTACCACGAGCATCTTTTTCAACACCAAAGGCATTGAGAACTTGAGCTGCTGGAGACACAAAGCCCATGGCCAAGAATACTAAATCCGCCTTAATTTCAAATTCAGAGTTTGGCATTTCTGTCATCTTGCCGTCTTTCCACTCCAAACGCACGCAGATCAATTTCTCGAGTTTGCCGTCTTTGCCCTCAAAACGCTTAGTGGCAACCGACCAATCGCGGTCGCAACCTTCTTCGTGGGAAGAAGAGGTGCGCAGCTTCGTTGGCCAATATGGCCATACCAAAGGCTTGTTCTCTACTTCCGGTGGCTGTGACATTAGTTCAAACTGAGTAATCTTAGTAGCACCATGACGATTGGAGGTTCCAACGCAATCAGATCCAGTATCGCCACCACCAATGACCACTACATTCTTGCCGGCTGCAGAAATTTCATTTTTGAAATCGCCTGCGTTTTCTTTGTTTTGGGGAATCAGGAATTCCAAAGCGTAATGAACGCCCTTCAATTCACGACCTGGCACTGGCAAGTCACGTGGCTGCTCAGATCCACCGCTAATGACGACGGCGTCAAAATCTTTCATTAACTGATCAGGTGAAACCGTTTTTGTTGAGTAATTTTTAACCTCAGCACCAATCGCCTCTTTACCAACAAATACGCCAGTCTCAAACTTCACGCCTTCAGCTTGCATCTGCTCAACACGACGATCGATCAACCATTTTTCCATTTTGAAATCAGGAATGCCATAGCGCAACAATCCGCCAACGCGATCATTCTTTTCAAAGACGGTAACGTCATGACCAACACGCGCCAATTGCTGCGCAGTCGCCATACCAGCAGGACCACCACCAACAACGGCTACTTTTTTACCCGTCTTAGTTTTGGATGGTTGCGGCTTAACCCAATCATTTTCCCAGCCCTTATCAATAATGGCGTGCTCGATAGACTTAATACCAACCGCCTCGCTATTGATTCCCAAGGTACAAGCAGCTTCGCAAGGCGCTGGGCAAATACGGCCAGTGAACTCAGGGAAGTTATTGGTCGATTGCAAAACATCTAATGCATTCTTCCAGTCACTATGGAACACCAAGTCATTGAAATCGGGAATGATGTTATTGACTGGGCAACCGTTATTGCAAAACGGAATACCACAGTCCATGCAACGTGCGCCTTGTACTTTAGCTTCATCATCCGTTAATGCGGCAACGAACTCTTTGTAGTGATGGAGGCGTTTAACAGGAGCTTCGTAGGTTTCATCTACGCGCTCAAACTCCATAAATCCAGTGACCTTACCCATATCGAATCCTTAGTATCTTTTCTTAATGTCTTTATTTATTAAGTAACTTATGCGGTTACTGTTTTGTTTTGCGCTTTTTCCCACAGCTCACCTAAAGCACGTTTGTACTCAGTAGGAAGAACCTTCACAAAACGACCACGGGCATTTTCCCAATCAGCTAAGAGTGCTTTTGCACGCTCTGAACCGGTATGGCGGAAATGACGCTCAATCAAGCCCTTCAGAATTTGCTCGTCTGTCATACGCTCACCGCCATCCTTCACGTCAACAGGGGCATGCCATGCAGACTGAGGCATCTTGGCAATCTGCTCAGCAGAAGGCAATACTTTTTCTAAGCTCGCCATGCTGGTATTGCAGCGCTTCTCAAAGAGACCATCTTCGTCATACACGTAGGCAATACCACCGCTCATACCTGCAGCAAAGTTACGACCGGTAGCGCCCAACACGACTACTGTGCCGCCAGTCATGTATTCGCAACCATGATCGCCAGTACCCTCAACAACCGTTGTGGCGCCAGAGTTACGAACTGCAAAACGCTCACCAGCCACACCGTTAAAGAATGCCTCACCACCGATTGCACCATAGAGCACCGTGTTACCAACAATGATGTTCTTTGCTGTGTCGCCACGGAACTCATGTGGGGCACGCACAATCACACGTCCGCCAGACAAGCCCTTACCAACATAGTCGTTGCCATCACCCACTAAATCCAGGGTAATGCCGTGGGCCAAGAAAGCCGCGAAGCTTTGACCAGCCGTGCCATTTAATTGAATATGAATGGTGTCATCAGGCAAACCAGCATGGCCATAACGTTGAGCGATTTCTCCAGAGAGCATTGCGCCAACGGTACGGTTTACGTTCTTCACCGGAACAATGAAAGAGACTTTCTCGCCACGTTGCAAGGCAGGTTCACTCTTCTCAATCAGAATGTTATCTAGCGCACTGCCTAAGCCGTGCTCTTGAGTCAGGATTTGATAGCGTGGAACGTCTTTCGCTACTGCTGGCTCAGCAAAAATCTTGCTGAAATCCAAACCATGAACTTTCCAGTTCTCAATCCCCTTGCGGGTGTCCAAGAGGTCAACACGACCAATCAAATCATCAAACTTACGAATGCCGAGTTGGGCCATGATCTCGCGCACTTCTTCAGCAATAAAGAAGAAGAAATTCACAACGTGCTCTGGCTTACCAGAGAACTTTTTGCGCAATGCAGGATCTTGGGTAGCAACACCGACTGGGCAGGTATTCAAATGACACTTACGCATCATGATGCAGCCTTCAACCACCAATGGTGCAGTTGCAAAACCAAACTCGTCTGCGCCTAACAAGGCACCAATCACGACGTCGCGACCAGTTTTCATTTGACCGTCAGCTTGAACGCGGATACGACTACGCAAACCATTGAGCACTAATGTTTGTTGGGTTTCAGCCAAGCCTAACTCCCATGGGGAGCCAGCATGCTTAATAGAAGATAGCGGTGATGCGCCAGTACCGCCATCATGACCAGCGATCACTACGTGATCTGCCTTGGCCTTAGCAACGCCTGCCGCAATCGTGCCAACACCGACCTCAGAAACTAATTTCACAGATACGTCAGCAGCAGGATTCACATTCTTCAAATCGTGAATCAACTGGGCAATATCTTCAATCGAATAAATATCATGGTGCGGAGGAGGAGAAATCAAGCCAACGCCCGGAACGGAGAAGCGCAATTTACCAATGTAATCGGAAACCTTACCACCAGGCAACTGACCACCTTCACCAGGTTTGGCGCCTTGAGCCATCTTGATCTGAATCTGATCAGCAGAACGCAAGTATTCAGTGGTGACACCGAAACGTCCTGAAGCCACCTGCTTAATTTTGGAACGCAATGAATCGCCATCCAGCAAAGGAATATTTGCCTCAACAACATCGTCGCCCAAAATGCTGGCTAGGGTTTCACCCTTCTTGATCGGAATACCTTTGAGCTCATTCACATAACGATTTGGATCTTCGCCGCCCTCACCAGTATTGGACTTACCGCCAATACGGTTCATCGCAATCGCCAAAGTAGCATGTGCCTCAGTGGAGATTGAACCCAAAGACATCGCGCCCGTTGCAAAACGCTTGACGATTTCTTTTGCAGACTCTACTTCGTCCAATGGAATCGCTTTAGCTGGATCAATCTTAAATTCAAACAAACCGCGCAAGGTCATCTGACGCTTAGTTTGGTCATTGATGATGTTGGCGTACTCTTTATAAGTCTGATAGCCCTTCTCAGCACCAATACGTGTGGAGTGCTGCAACTTTGCAATCGTATCTGGAGTCCACATGTGGTCTTCACCACGAATACGGAATGCATACTCACCGCCCGCTTCGAGCATATTGGTTAAGACTGGGTCATTACCAAAGGCAGATTGATGCATACGCAAAGCTTCTTCAGCCACTTCAAATACGCCGATACCGCCAACGTTTGAGGGTGTGCCCTTGAAGTAATGATCAATCACCTCTGTATTTAAACCGATGGCTTCAAAAATCTGTGAGCCGGTATAAGACATGTAAGTAGAGATGCCCATTTTGGACATCACTTTTTGTAAGCCCTTACCTACTGCTTTAACAAAATTCTTCACGGCCTTTTCTGCTGACAAATCACCGGATAAGCCTTTAGCCATTTCAGCCAAGGTTTCCATTGCCAAGTATGGGTGAACTGCTTCAGCACCATAACCAGCCAACAGAGCAAAATGATGAGTCTCACGCGCGCTACCAGTCTCGACAACCAGGCCAACGCTAGTACGCAAACCTTTTTCAACCAAATGCTGATGAATTGCTGAAGTTGCCAACAACGCAGGAATGGCAACGTGTTCTTCATCGACCTGGCGGTCGCTCACGATCAAGATGTTGTAACCAGAGCGAACCGCATCCGCTGCTTCAGCACATAGAGATGCTAAGCGAGCCTCGATACCAGCTTTACCCCAAGATGCTGGGTAACAAATATCCAACTCGTAGGAACGGAACTTACCGTTGGTGTAGTGGCCAATATGACGAATCTTGGTCATATCGTCAAAATCTAAAATCGGCTGACTTACTTCCAAACGCATTGGTGGGTTGATATTGTTGGTATCCAACAAATTCGGCTTAGGTCCAATGAAAGACACTAAGGACATCACCATGTTTTCACGGATGGAGTCAATCGGAGGATTGGTCACCTGTGCAAACAATTGCTTGAAGTAGTTATAAAGCGGCTTATTCTTATTAGAGAGCACAGCCAATGGGCTATCGTTACCCATCGAACCAATTGCCTCTTCACCATTCATGGCCATTGGTGCCATCAGGTACTTAATATCTTCTTGGGTGTAACCGAAAGCTTGTTGCCGATCTAATAATTTAGCTGCTGGACGAATCGTGGTTTTTTCATCTACCAAATCTGCTTTGCTAGCATCTACTTCGTCAAGCTTAACGCGAACTGCATCAATCCAGCTCTTATATGGCTTCGCTTTTGAGACGGCATCTTTTAATTCGACGTCGTCAATGATGCGACCCTGTTCCATATCAATCATGAACATCTTGCCTGGTTGCAAGCGCCATTTTTGAACAATTTTGCTTTCAGGAATTGGTAATACGCCAGCCTCAGAACCCATGATGACTAAGTCATCCTCGGTGACGTAATAGCGCGCTGGACGCAAACCATTACGATCCAAAGTGGCGCCAATTTGACGACCGTCTGTAAACGCCATTGCAGCTGGGCCATCCCATGGCTCCATCATCGCAGCATGGTATTCGTAGAAAGCACGACGGTTATCGTCCATCAATGTATGTTGTTCCCAAGCCTCTGGAATCATCATCATCATGGCCTGCGCCAATGGGTAACCTGCCATGACCAACAGCTCTAAGCAGTTATCAAAACACGCTGTATCTGATTGGCCTGGATAAATGAGTGGCCATAATTTTTTAAGGTCATCACCGAGCACTGGGGAGCTAATAGCACCTTCACGGGCATTAACCCAGTTGACGTTGCCTTTAACGGTATTAATCTCTCCGTTATGCGCAATCATGCGGTACGGATGAGCCAACTCCCATGCTGGGAACGTATTAGTGGAGAAGCGTTGATGCACCAAAGCCAATGCGGATACTGTACGTGAATCTTGCAAGTCTTTGTAATAGGCGCCTACTTGATTAGCTAACAGCAAACCCTTGTACACAATGGTACGCGCAGACATTGATGCTACGAAATATTCTTTACCGTGCTTTAGGTGCAAGTCTTGAATCGCATGGCTTGCTGTTTTGCGGATCACATACAGCTTGCGCTCTAGCGCATCCGTTGTCATGATGTCGCGCCCGCGTCCAATAAAGATCTGACGAATAAATGGCTCTGTCATTTGTACTGTCGGAGACATTGGCAACTTCACGTCGATGGGAACATCTCTCCAACCCAAAACAACTTGACCTTCCAAGCGCACGGTGCGCTCTAATTCTTGTTCACAAGCCAAACGGGATGCATGCTCTTTTGGCAAGAAAATCATGCCAACGCCGTACTCGCCGCAGGGTGGCAGCTCGATGCCCTGCTTAGCCATTTCCTCGCGATACAAAGTATCAGGAACTTGAATCAAGATACCGGCGCCATCACCCATTAATGGATCAGCACCAACCGCTCCCCGGTGGTCTAAGTTTTCAAGAATTTTCAATCCTTGAGCAACAATCTCGTGAGATTTCTTACCCTTAATGTGGGCTACGAATCCTACGCCGCAAGCATCGTGCTCGTTTCGTGGGTCATAGAGGCCTTGTGCGATTGGACGAAGGTCTGTATTCATATGTGTAGTCATGGTATTTCCGTTTGCCATTAAGGCCTGATCACTTTTAGAGGATCCAATATAGGTGAATACCCATGCTGATGCAATAGAAATAAAATGAGTCTGTCCCATTTAATAATGGGAAGCACCAAAATGAATTCATAATAAAGGGACAGAGTAAAATCTTGTTATGAGCCGGCCATCGCATCTCACCAGCAAGATGGTCCCTAAGCTATTGAATTTATTGAAATTAATTTCTTTGGCCGGCCACGATATCGGATTATTGCCTGCTCCGGGTTCTCTTTAAAGAGTTTTTTAGCGTAAATATCGCTCACCCAGGGCTTAGATCGAACTAGTGCTTCGGTAATTTGTCGATCCTCCCAGTGAGGCGCACCCTCTCTTACAAAGCTCGCCCAAGTCATTTGACGCTCAAAAGGGGTATTACCCAACTTCCAAAAATGCTGATGGTCTACTAACCATGGCTCTGCGTTACCCCCGATATGGGAGGCAAAGCTAGTCCAATTGGAATCTTGGGGGCTAGATTCAAAGCCGGCTCTGACTGGATTTAATTCTATGTAGCGCTGACAACGCAAGAAATAGTCAGGATCTATTAAAGAGGAGCGGTAACGTCCCTCCCAAATGGTTCCTGAGCGCTGATGTTGTTGGTTGAAATACTGGGCATAGCGCCTACCCAAAGATTGCATCGTTTTGGCCAGTGAATCTGCATTTTGCGGAGTAATCAAGAGATGCACATGATTTGGCATCAATGCAAATGCATGTACTGCAGCGCCAAATTGTTTAGCGGCCTCACGTAACCAGTCTAAATAGATCCGGCGATCAACATCATTAAAAAACAAGACTTCTCGGTTATTACCCCGAACCATCACATGCATTGCTTGGCCTGGAATGATGGTGCGTGCTTGCCGTGCCATTTCTAGAACGAACTACTGAAGCTCGCGAACGCCGCCATTATTTGAAAATTCGGGGATAAACCAATCACCATCCACTTGGGTAACTCCCGCTGGCACTTCGCGCCCTTGTTGTGGCTCATCCCTCAAAGCAGTACTCATATAAGAGATCCACATTGGCAAGGCAAGGCCACCGCCAGTTTCACGATCGCCTAAGCTTGCAGGCTTATCGAATCCAATCCAGGCAATTGCCACCACTTTTGGGTTGTATCCCGCAAACCAAGCGTCATGCGAGTCATTGGTTGTACCCGTTTTACCCGCAATGTCATTGCGACCTAACTTAGCTCTCGCACTACCTGCGGTTCCGGTCTTGGTGACTTCCTGTAGCATGCTATCCATCACAAAGGCAGTGCGTGCATCTAAAACGCGAGTGGCATCCTCACGCGCATGGGTTGGCTTTGCTTCAAATAAAACAGCCCCTTTTGAATCCATCATCTTATTAATTAAGAATGGATCAACACGATAACCACCGTTAGCAAAGACGCTATAGGCAGATGCCATTTGTAAGGGTGTTACAGAACCAGCGCCCAAAGCCATAGTTAAGTAAGGGGGATGCTTCTCCGCCTCAAAACCAAAGCGTTGAATATATTCTTGAGCATAAGAAGGACCAATGGCACGAATGATTCGAACGGAAACTAAGTTCTTGGATTTGGCTAAGGCAGTTCGTAAGCGCATCATGCCCTCGTACTTGCCATCGTAATTCTTCGGCTCCCAAGCTTGGCTACCAGTTTCCATGCTGCCAATAGACAATGGTGCATCGTTCACCATGGTGCTTGGAGAAAACCCTTTTTCGATTGCTGCGGCATAGATGAATGGTTTAAACGAAGATCCGGGTTGACGCTGAGCCTGAGTCACGTGATTAAATTGATTGCGGCGGAAATCAAAGCCGCCTACCAAGGACAGGATCGCGCCCGTCTCTGCATTCATGGAAACAAAGGCTGCTTCAACTTGTGGCAATTGCGCTAGCTTCCAAACTCCACCATCTGACAAGAGCCTTACGATGGCACCGGGACGCAAGCGTTTTTTGGGTTGAGTGCTATCGGTTAAAGAGGCAGTAGCAAGCTTCATGCCCTCACCCCTTAGAGTGATGGTATCCCCTGTTGAAATCATGACCTGCATTTCTTTTGGCTTGATATCAAGGACTACACCCGATTGCAAATCATCTAACTGCGGATAAGCTAATAACGCCTCGTCAATCGCACGTTGACGCTTGACATGATCTTCCGGCAGATCAATAAATCCCTCAGGTCCACGATAAGCATGGCGCAGATCATATTCAAAAATACCCCGACGTACTGCCTTATATGCCGCATCTTGATCGGCCTTCAAGATGGTGGTGTACACATCAATACCTTGGGAATAAATTGCCTCACCGTATTGCGTAAAAAGTAACTGACGTACCATCTCTGCAGGAAAGTCGGCGCGAGTACTAAATTCATTGCCGAGACCGCGAATATGCAATTCTTCTGCCATTGCAATCTGGTACTGCTCGGGAGTGATATAAGACAAATCGCGCATGCGCTGCAAGATATATTCTTGGCGAATCTTGGCGCGACGGAAGTTGCTTACTGGGTTGTAGGCCGACGGGGCTTTTGGTAAGCCGGCCAACATGGCAGATTCAGCAATAGAGATGTCTTTTAACTCTTTACCAAAATAGATCTGGGCTGCACTAGAAAAGCCGTACGCTCTTTGACCCAAGAAGATCTGATTCATATAAATCTCAAGAATCTTGTCTTTACTTAACTGAGACTCAATTTCCCAAGAGAGCAGAACCTCATAGATTTTGCGACTAAAGGTTTTCTCATTGCTTAAGAAGAAATTGCGGGCCACCTGCATCGTGATTGTTGATGCGCCTTGAGAAAGGTTGCCCCGTAAGTTAGTGAGAGTAGCCCTCAAAATACCCACATAGTCCACCCCACCATGAGAGTAAAAACGGTCATCCTCGATTGCCAAGACTGCGTTACGCATACTCATTGGGATTTCATTTAAGGGGATGACCTTCCGGCGCTCCTCCCCAAACTCGCCAATAAGAACCTTATCAGCCGTATAAATTCGCAAAGGTGTTTTAGGGTTGTAGTCCACCAATGCCGAAATCTTCGGTAAATTGGGTTTCGCTATTAAGAAGGCATAACCCAGCAGCAGGGTAATCACCACCGCGAAAACCATGCCGATAATGAGCAGGGCTTTTACAAGGGGGTTGCTCCCTGACCTATTGGATGGGGAATGCTCCGCTCTATTCTGACCAGGACGTCTATCAGGCTGTCGGTTAAACCGCTGGTTTAAGGGCGGCTTGTCTTTTGGGGGTAGAGCCATAGAATCAAATTATAGGGTGGCTTAGTCAATTTTCCTGAAAGCTTCAAAACCCTGGTTTAAAAAAGTTTGTGGCAGATTTTTCTGACCTGCAATTCTGCTTTACCTGATCGTTTTTCCCATCCCTAAAGCAAACAATATGGCATGCCTCCACGCCATATTTCCCCCCAATCTTTTGATGACATCCTCAGTGAGCTTGGGGATGATCCTGCCATTCCGGACCCCCATGGAATACGCAAATCCTCGGCACCCCCAAAATCCCCAGCAGAGGGCCAAACCAAGCCAAAATCTCCGTTATTTTCTGCTCCCGAGCTTCGCTTGGATGGGGTAAAAACTACCCCTATTTTGATTATTGGCACGTTCTTTGCCCTCACTATCGGGGCTGTATTTTTTCTCTTGGAGTCCAATAAAGCTGGTTCCGAGCAGGATCTCAATGCCTTGCAGAGCCAAATAACAAGCCTGAAGAATGAGCTTGTTTTAGCTCAGAATGACTGGCTATTAGAACAAGAGACTTTATATAATTTCTTAGATGAATTAGAAGTAAGTATTCACTCTATAGAAATAAAGGCTCCAATATCAGCACCCCAAAGCAGGCCGGCACCTACCCCGCACGAGACGGAACTACGACGCTGGAGGTATTTAGGGCTCACCCGCATGGGGGCAGTTGAACAGGCTTTTTTCCACACTGGCAAGGCTACGCTGATGGTTGCGAAAGAGAGCTTGGCTTTGGGTGAATGGCGCCTAGTCCAGGCAAATAGAGAGGTGGCTATATTGACCCACCCCAAAGGTAAACCCATCACATTGAAGTCGACTAAATCGGAATAACCCTATTGAAAATCCTTCGAAAAAGCCCCTCTTTTTTAGCCGCCCTACTACTGGTATTTTTACTTCAGGCGGCCCATGGAACTCATCCAGAAATCAGCTCACAACTGAATCTGAAAGAAACTCGTATCAGCCTCCAATTTAGTGAGATCGAGGTGACTGAGCTTTTGCAGGTTTTGGCCAAAATGGGGAATTCCAACTTTCTCCTCAGCGAGTCCATTCAAGGGAAGATCTCGGTCGATCTCAAAGATACCCCCTGGCAAACTGCTCTCCACTCCATCCTTGCCAGTAGAGGATTGCGCCTGGTCCGAAATGGGGATATTTACTGGATTGGCCCCCATGCAGAAATTCAAAGTTTTCAGAAATTTCGCAGGGAGGATGCCGCCCTTCCGTTTGGTGGCGATCATATTAATAGCCCACGACAAATTCTGATAGAGGCTCGGATTGTGGAAGCGGACCAGCGCTTTGCCCGTGAACTGGGCATCAAATTGGGCTATCAAGCTAACGGAATTGGCAATCGCCCAGACCAAAATGCAAGTACCAACATAGATTTAGCTGGGACTGGATTGGCAGGATTTAACCCAGCCACCTTAGCAGCCACCCTCGTCTCCAAGAGCGCCGCCCGACTCCTACAAATGGAGCTTTCTGCCCTGGAATCGGATGGCCAAGGCAAGATTCTCTCCAATCCCCGCATTATGACTGGTGATCAAGTCAAGGCAACGATTGAACAGGGAACTGAGCTTCCCTATCAAGTGAGCTCTCAAAGTGGGAGCAAATTGCAGTTCCGTAAAGCTAATTTGCGTCTGGAGGTCTTGCCTAAGATTCATCCCGACGGAAAGATTTCGATGTTGGTGGGCATCAATAAAGACACCGTTGGCATGAAAACCGAGCAGGGCTATGCGATTGATACTAAAAACCTGAGCTCTGAAGTGACCGTTGAAAATGGAGGCACAGCCATCATTGGGGGGATTTTTCAAACCACAGAACGAGATGATGAGGTGAAGGTGCCTCTGCTAGGCGACATCCCATTAATTGGGCATTTGTTTCGCCATAAATCTAAATTAGCCGACAAAACTGAACTATTAGTCTTCTTAACACCCACCGTCCTAGACAAACACTAATAAAATCACGGGGTGAACTCTTCATCCAACAATATATTTCTGATTGGCCTCATGGGCGCCGGAAAGTCGACCGTCGGTAAATTGCTGGCCAAGAAATTAGGTCGTCGCTTTCTGGATGCCGACCATGTCATTGAAGATCGTTGTGGCGTCAAGATCCCCGTCATCTTTGAAATGGAAGGTGAAGATGGATTCCGGCGGCGCGAAGCTCAGGCCATCAAAGACATTACCGCAGAGCAAGATGTCATTTTGGCAACCGGAGGTGGTGCTGTCCTACTTCCCGAGAATCGTCAATTCCTCAGCGAAAGAGGAACAGTAATCTATCTCCATGCTAATCCGATGGAACTATGGCATCGCACTAGAGGTGGTGAAGGTAGGCCACTTCTCAAAAATGGTGACGCAAAGAAGATTCTAGAAAATCTATATGCCATCCGTGACCCTCTTTATCGCGAAATCGCTGATCATGTCATTGAAACTGGGAAGCCCAGCGTCAATCAATTGGTCAATACTTTAATCATGCAGCTCGAACTTTCCACTTGAATTTACCCATGAAAACATTAGAAGTTGATCTAGGCAATCGTAGTTACCCCATCCATATTGGTAGCGATTTAATAGATCAGCCCGAACTGTTTAGTGCCTGTGAGAAATCGACATCGATTTATATCGTTACTAATACGACGGTTGCCCCTTTATATGCAGAGCGCTTGACCAAGACTTTAGAAAAACTGGGTAAGCCCGTCAGAACAATCGTCTTGCCCGATGGGGAGTCCTATAAGGACTGGAAAAATCTCCAGCTGATTTTTGATGATCTCCTGAAGTTTGGCGCAGATCGCCAAACCATGCTGGTAGCCTTAGGGGGCGGGGTCATTGGCGATATGACCGGTTTTGCCGCAGCAAGCTTCATGCGTGGCGTTCGTTTTATTCAGGTACCAACAACCTTATTGGCACAAGTGGATTCTTCCGTTGGCGGCAAAACGGGCATCAACCACCCGCTTGGTAAAAACATGATTGGGGCATTTCATCAACCCGCAGCAGTCATTGCAGATTTGAATACCCTTAAGACTTTGCCTGCAAGGGAACTCTCAGCTGGCCTTGCTGAAGTGGTTAAACATGGGGCTATAGCTGATGCCGAGTTCTTAAATTGGATTGAAGCAAATGCAAATGCCTTGTTAGCATGCGACACAGCAGCAATGGCGCATGCTGTTCTGCGCTCTTGCGAAATTAAATCTGCAGTGGTATCTGCCGACGAAAGAGAAGGCGGCATTCGGGCTACGCTGAACTTTGGGCACACCTTTGGTCATGCTATTGAGGCGGGCATGGGCTATGGCGCATGGCTTCATGGTGAAGCTGTTGGTTGTGGCATGGTGATGGGTGCAGACCTATCACGACGCCTAAACTTCATTACACAAGATGAAGTAGATCGCTTAACCAAGATCATTCAATCTATGAACCTGCCCACTGATCCACCGAAGTTTGGTGCGCAGCGTTATATGGAATTAATGCAAGTAGATAAAAAGACTGAGGGCGGCCAGATTCGTTACGTTGTACTAGAAAAAATTGGCAAAGCTCAAATTAAGAGCGTGCCAGATGCCCAAGTCATTGAAACTTTAGTTGCAACTGGCGCCGTGTAATCCTAATTTCTACTAGGGCCTTATTTCTAAATAAGATCGATAGTGATAGCATGGCCTGCCTGAGCGCTGGCAAATTCTGATAAGTCGCCCAATAGCTCGCGCCCAGTTTTTGTATCTAACCATAAAGGTACAGCTAAGGTGCCAGCCCAACGATAGTGATATCCACCAGATTTAGCTGCAACCCAGATTTCATGCAAAGGGGGCTGGGTATTCACCACAATGACGCTGCGGTCCTTAAATCGAATATTGATGACATTTCCGCCCTGACGCTCTACATCAAGATCTAAATCCAATGCGTCATCAGCCGCCTCTAGAGCCACTTCAATCGACTCCAACAAATTGCTTCCCAGCTGGTGAAATTGCTTGTCATCAATGGTTTCCACGGCTAGATTGTTTGGCTTCATATTAGAGTCCTGCATGCTATATTCAATCATTCGTTTTAGAGACATTCATGATAGCGATTCTTAAAAGAACCCTCGGCATTAGCCTTCTAATATCCCTTGTTGGATGTGGGGTTAGAGGACCGCTATATTTGCCAAATGTGCCGCCCGCCCCCTTGCCACCCAGCGAGCCAGAGCCTAAAGGCAAACTCTACCCACCTCAAAGCCCTGCTGCGACTAACCCAACATCGGCCAAGCAATGACAAGTAAAGCAATTCCTCTCCCAGATTTAGCTGGATTTACAGAACGCAACGGTAACTGGTATGCGGAAGAAATTCCTTTGGCGGATTTAGCTAAAGAGTTTGGCACCCCTTTATACGTTTACAGCAAAAAAGCATTAACTGAGGCATACCAAGCTTATGACAAAGCCTGCGTAGACTCCACTGGTAAGCGACGTGCACGCGTTCACTATGCCATGAAGGCCAACAGTAATTTAGCTGTGATTGATTACTTTAAAAAATTAGGCGCCGGCTTTGACTTAGTCAGCGGCGGAGAATTGGCTCGTGTATTAGCAGTGGGTGCAGACCCGAAGAGCTTGGTATTTGCAGGTGTTGGTAAGTCTGCCCCTGAAATCGCGCAAGCATTACAAGCTGGTGTCAAATGCATCAATGTGGAATCCATTGCCGAACTTCACCAAATTAATCGCGTTGCTACCAGCCTTAATTGCCGTGCGCCCATTTCTTTGCGCGTGAATCCAGATGTAGATGCTCAAACCCATCCTTATATTTCTACAGGATTAAAAGGCAATAAATTTGGTATCGCGTACCACGAGGTCCTAAAAACCTATCGCGAGGCTGCACTACTTTCGCAAATTGATGTTGTTGGAATCGATTGCCATATCGGCTCTCAGATTACAAACACTGCCCCTTACTTAGATGCGCTCGATAAAGTACTCGAATTAGTCGCTCAATTAAAAAAAGAAGGTATTGAGATTCATCATCTTGATTTAGGTGGTGGTCTAGGTATCTCTTATGGCGATGACAATCCACCCGACATTACCGAATTTACCAATACCTTGCTCAATAGGGTGGCTGAGCGTGGCTTTGGACATCTTGATGTCGTCTTAGAGCCAGGCAGGTCTTTGGTGGGTAATGCTGGCGTGCTGTTGACTCAGGTTGAATACCTTAAGCCTGGTGCTGAGAAAAACTTTTGCATTGTGGATGCTGCAATGACAGAATTGATGCGCCCAGCGCTATATGAGGCCTATCACGGCATTGTGTCCGTGCAAACCAAAGCAGTTAAAAGTACTACCTATGACATCGTCGGACCCGTCTGCGAATCAGGTGACTGGCTGGGAAGAGATCGCACGCTTGCGGTTGAAGAAGGCGATCTGTTGGCTATTCTGTCTGCAGGCGCTTATGGTTTTGTGATGGCATCGAACTACAACACTAGACCAAAGCCTGCAGAGATTATGGTTGACGGGAAAAATGCATATGTCATTCGTGCTCGCGAAAATATTGCTGATCTCTTCGCTAGCGAAACGGTATTGCCAAACTAATCTAGCCAAACAATAAACAGCGATGTTCTAAATAATCGCACGCAATAAAAAACCCCGCTACATCAGCGGGGTTTTTTGTTTTGTAGCTAGGGGCGACGATTAATGCAAGCCTGCCATGTAATCAGAAACGGCTTTCATTTCTTGATCAGAAAGCTTAGTAGCAATCGTTGTCATCTGAGTGCTATTTTTACGTGTGCCTTCACGGAAAGCCATCAACTGTGCTGTGTTGTACTCAGCCCATTGACCACCCATACGTGGGTACTGAGCTGGAATACCAGCACCAGTGGGGCTATGACAAGCTGCACATGCTGGAACACCCTTAGCGGCAATACCACCACGGTAAATACTTTGGCCGAGCTCAATAGTGTCTTTATTTTGAGCAACGCCTAATGAAGCTGGCTGCTTAACCAAATACGCAGCAATATTTTGCATATCTTGCTCAGTTAATGTGGCTGCCATTCCCATCATGACTGGATTAGCGCGAGTGCCCTCTTTAAAGTTCTTCAACTGCTTTGCGGTGTACGCTGCATGTTGAGCAGATAACTTGGGCCAAGTAGCTGTTGCACTCTGACCCTTAGGGCCATGGCAAGTAAGGCAAGCTGTTACGCCACGGCTAGCATCACCATTGGAGTAAAGGGCTTCGCCAGCAGCCGCATCCACCTTTGGCTTACCTGGAACCGCAGCCTTAGCTTCTGTCGCAGGTGCCATTGGCGCAGCATCTGCGGCAAAAGCTTGAACCGCAAGGCCGCTTAGAGCGAAAATAGAGAGGACCGCAAAACCAGCACGTAGGCTAGTTAATTTGGAGATTTGGGAGGTTTGACGCATTATGTTTACCTTGGCAAAAATTCCTAAAAGTGTTTGGGCCCTACTTTTACAACCTTTTACCCAACACCATGAGATATTTCATGATTTTGCGTGATTTTACAATAGCTTCTGGA
>CANBPJ010000017.1 GCA_947371415.1 Burkholderiaceae bacterium
TGGCTTCCACGATCGCAAAGCTACCGTAAGTACCGGTCGCACTACCGCTATAGGCAGCCGTTGCGCCGTTATCAACATCAGTAGAGCTTACTTGGCCAGTCACCGTTAAGGTGGTGTCTTCTTTTACTTCACCAGCTTGCGCGCTGCTCGTAATCACTGGTGCTTCATTGACGTTTTGTACGGTAATGGTAACCGCTTGCGTTGTAGTCAGATCGCCATCGCTGGCCACCACGTTGATGCTGTAGACATTATCAGTGCCAGCATCACTTGGTGATTCGTAATTTGGGGCAGTCTTAAAGGTCACAACACCAGTGCTGGTGTTGATATTAAAGAGCGCAGCATCCGCACCACTTAAGCTATAGCTTAGGACGGTGCCAGCATCGACATCGGTCGCTGCTACTGGGGTGTAGGCAATGGTGGCATTCTCAAAGACGCTGGCACTGGCCGTGGCGCTAATGACCGGGGCATCGTTCGTACCATTAATCGTGATAGCAATAACGCCAGTACCCGATCCATCCAAGCTGGTTACCTTAAAACTTTCACTCAACTGCGAACCTGCAGCTAGTTCGTTGTAGGCGCTATTTGAAGTAAATGTCCAATTGCCATTTGCATCAATACTGAAGTCACCATAGCTGCCACGAATATTAGACTGTGCTTGCACAAACGATTCGCCAGCATCCGCATCAACAACAGTAATTTTTCCAGAAGCATTAAGAGCGGAAGATGTATCCCCCTCCGTGACTGACGTTGATTGTGAGTCAACTGATGCAATACGATTTACTTGGGTCGTAGTATTGTCTGGAATAAATTGAGCCTGAGCAGTAACTAGATTTGGCGTCTGCGAAGTATTAGCGGAGGACGCTACTTCTGCGTTGCGGGCCGGTTCAGTAGTTTGCGAAGACTGAGGAGTATTGGATTGCGATGTTGGCGAAACGGGGGATATAGCTTCAGCAGCTCCCGCTCTAGCTTTACCACCGAGGGGTATTCCGCCGCCGCCCGATGAACCTTGACCATCGCCATTGTTGCCAGATTTATTTGAACCCGACGCCGCTTCAGATGCGGCATCACCTTGAGCAGCCTCGCCGTTAGCCTGAACCGTGAAAATGGAGTTTCCGTTTTCAGCTTTGAAGCCATTTAAATCTTCCGCCCCCTTACCGCCTTGATCTCGAGAATCTGTCGCGCTGGAATTTTCTTTTGCGTTATCGCCAGTAAATTGGGAATCGACTTCCACAACCTTGTTATTGGGGTTCTTAGGATCGTTAAATAAACTTGGGCTGTCTGGAGTTGGTGTCGAGGGATTGGCTACGGGAGCATCACCCTTGACTTCACCATGTTGAGTAATAGGCGATTGCTCCGCTGCACCGGGCTCTTGCAACGAGGTCATATTGTCAAGATGCTGAGCATCATTGACTTGCTGACTTGAGGGAGCGTTACTTGGTGTGTCAGGCATGACTTATTTTCAATAAATATGAGGACGCAAATATCCTGTATGTCATAACTGTATTGCCTTAAGCAAACTTATGTAAGGCTGATATTAGTTATATAACTATAGTTATATAAATTTGCATTTATAGGGGATATTTAGGGCTTTAAAGGCCTTAATTATGAAAACCCCCCATCAAGGCTTGCTTGTAAATATGGATAAATTCAGCATGTTGTTTTTCAAGTCTTGAGTTTCCGTCTAGAGCCAACTTTTTAGAGCTCTACTCTTCGACCCGTCTTCATCCATGCAATAGAGCCCAGATTGATTACGCAGGACGCTATGTGAAGCATTGAGGTCTCGCTCTACCGCACTGAGTTGTTGCAATGAAGTCATATTGTCAAGATGCTGAGCATCATTGATTTGCTGAGAGTTTGGTCCGTTACTTAGCTTTTCGGCCATGACGTTTTTCAGTGAGTATATTTAGAGCGCAATTACTCTGCATATCAAGACTGTATTGCCTTATAAAGACTTGTGTAAGCCTGATATTAGTTAGGTAACTATAGTTATACAGTTACCAAAGAATGCTTGGGTGTTTTTTTGGAAGTCTTAATTAAGAAAGGGCTCTCTCAGGGTTTGCTTGTAGCAGTTGATGAATTCAGTATGGTGTTTATCAAAACCGGAACATCGAGAGGCGACCTTTTGAGTGCGGTTAATCAGCTCATCTTCATCCATGCGATAAGGGCCAGATTGATTGCGGTAAAAAGCTGATCTTTGCTGAAGATAGGCGCTTTCAAAGCCAGATAACTTCGTTTTCGATATCTCAGCACTACTGAGACGATAGACCCCTCTAAATTGATGGGCCTGCATTAAGGGGAAGAGTTCTGGAGACATGCCCATTTCTGCAAAATAAATGGGCGCCTGACTCTCAAAATGTTGCAATGCAGCCTTAGCTTGGGGATTGTCATTGATATCCACCTCTTTAATAATCTTGGCATTGGAGTCGCTCATCGTCACCCTACCCCGATGAATCCCCACCGAATAGGAGGGTGCCACCCTCACCACCCCACTTGCCAAGACAAAAATGCAGGCACTAGCGCATTGGCCAGTTACAAAGACATGCGCATTGGCCTTTCGGAGTAAGCGCCCCATCTGCATTGCGGCAACACCGTCTCCGCCTGGCGAATCGAGCAAAACAATCACACCTGCCGGTATCGGGTCGCCACTGGCTTGACCGATGGATTGTTTTAGTTTTTCTAGGGCGTTTTTAGAGATTTGGCCATTAATACCAACCACCATGACCCTGCCTTGTGTTGGGGCAAGGGAGTCCACCTGAACTGTAAGCGGCTTATTGCTTAATACCTGCCCGGAGCTTGGCACCCTAGTTTGTACGTCTGTTTGCGCAGTCTTGGATGTTGCTTGCGATGTTGAGGTATTTACACAAGCGACCTGCAAAGTCAAAATTAATAATATCGCCAATATTCTTCGGGCGGCCGATACAAGCATGACCGTTATGTGCGAGGCAAACTCAAGTTTTGAATTGCTTCCGCAGTGGCTTGGTCGCGAAACTCAAAGCCACCTCCTTGACGTGCCGCAATAAATCCAGCCGCAGCAAGCTCTTGTAGTCCACTCTGAATTTGATGATGAGGTAAGGTCAAAGCGGAAATCGCTTCTTGAATCGGTTTTTTAGAATCTTGGGCTGCTGTCATCACAATTGATTGCGCATGTGCTGAAAGATCATCCAGAATAGCTTGCATGTCGACGCGAATATTTTCCGGCAATGACTCTTGAGTAGGGGCATTCATGGAATAAATTCGGGAGAATGGCATCTCAACCGGCCTTGGACCCAATAATCTCACTGAAGTCTGCGAAGAACCAGATTCTTTTAAATTAGCGACGATGACTAAGATTGGTCTGGCTGCCATACGATCAATACCACGCTCACCCAAGACGTATTTAAAAGCCTCCAATGCTTTTAATCCATATACCTGAATCACTAAAGGATGGATCATCGCCTGTTGAGCAAAGAACGCACCAAGGCGCTCTCCACCTCCGGCATTAATAGGCAGATCTAAGGTGCTGAAATCAAAATTGCGATGACTGTTTTCTGCTTGGGTGGTAAAACTTTGCAGTAATTTATCGCGTCGTTGTTGGCTCGGCGTCCGAATGTGAATGGCTTGATAGCCATCTAGTTGAGCAACGTTCCCAAGCGCATCAATGAGTGAAGTTGCTAATGATGGCGGCCAAGACTCCACCGCAATCCATTGAGCCACACCAGTCATTACGGATTCCATTGCGGCATCTAAAAATGGTAAGCCACCCCACAAAGCCCGGACATCTAATGGCGCGGCATCAACATCACCTATTGCAACAATCTCACCAGCTTGCACCAACTCAGGGGCTTTAGCCTTCACCGTTAACCAAGGCACGCTATAGGGGGCTAATTTTTTAGTCAGTAAATCCGCCAATGGATGCTTTAAAGTTCTGGCATTACGAGCTAATATAGCGGCCACCCGAAATGCATCCGAAGCAAATAACTCATTGGTCTTATCAGAGCTAATCTCCGGCTTAGATGCGATACCTATGCCAATGGCATGCAAGAATCTTTTATCAGGGTGAATCGCAGCATCATTTTCTAAATAGTGATTTGAGTACTGTTGAGCAAACTGCGCGAGTTGCACTGCCCGATCGGCATCATCTAAGTGAGTATGAGGATAGCCAAACCAAGCTAACATGCCACCGTAAGGCAATAGTAGAAACTGTCCATCTAAGGCATCAACATAATTTTGTAAAACGTCGCGCAGATCAGATAAATATTGATTGCGCCAATCCAGTTCCGCTGGGCTAGCCAATGCGGTATCGGGTATAGAGATCACTACAGCGGATACCAAGCGCCAAGAGTGGCCACCCTTACGAGCAAGATCTAACTTTCCCTTGTGCGCTGCGGATTTAGCGTTCAAACCAAAATCGCCGGGATATTCCTTCATCAACTGATTAGCAGTAATGACTGCCTTAGTTCGATTACTAACGCCCAGCTTACGAAACAGCACAAATAAATGCTGTTTAACAGTGCCATAGCCAATCTTCAGATATTCCGCAATCTCTTTGTTACTCTTGCCTTGGGCCAGCAAACCCACAATCTCTTGTTGACGCTCTGAGAGCGACACGTGATCAACAGTCGATTTACGAGAAGGTATTGGTGCAGCACTAGCCACAGTGCCAGGCACTTTTAAGCTCTTCTTAGATATGGTTGAATTAATAGAATTCATAATTTCTCGTGGACTCAGCGTGCTTAACGCTCGCGCATACCCTGTGAGAAGGCCACGTAAATTGGGCGGAATAGGTATTTGAGAACCGACTGACGATCGGTAATGATGTCGGCTTGCACTGTCATGCCAGGTTCTATCGTTTTCTCTTTATCACCTACATAGTTTTGCGGAATACTGACGACCACCTTGAAGTAGGGGTTTGATTTTTCATCCAATGAGCTAAATGAGGAAACCATCACTACCTGGCCAGTAATGGTTCCGTAACGCATAAAGTCATAGGTTCCCAACTTAAGCCTCGCATCCTCACCCTTCTTTACAAAACCAATATCAGTAGGTTGAACGCGAACTTCTGCATGCATCTTGCCATCAAGCGGCACCACATTCATTAAAGTGGCTCCTGGCGGAATCACACCACCGACGGTACGGAACTTTAAGTCTTGAACTACGCCATCAACCGGAGAGACGATATCAACGCGTTCTAAGCGCTCTTTTAACTTTGTCATTTGCTCTTCAGTTTGAGCAAGCTCACCGGTCGTTGTATTGAGGTCATCCATATTAGCCTTGCGATAGCGCAATAACTCTGCTTGGGCTTGGCTTAAGTTTCTTTGGGCATCCAAAGCTTGTACGCGTGTCGCTAATTTCTCTTTTGCCAAATCACCACGAATCGAACTTACCTCACCCAAGATCTTAATTTCTGACTCAAGTTGATTTATCTGATCCTTCGAAGTCTTTAAGGTAACTTCCTGCTCAGCCACAAGCTGCTTAAACTGCTCAGGTACTGGAGAAAAATCAGCCTTACGATCCCCTAGTAAAGCGCGCAAGCGTTCAACGCGTGTGAAAAGGCTCCAGTATTTTGCGGAGAGAGTGAGATATTCGGCACCTGCTTCAGCATTATTTAGGCGCATCAATACTTGACCCTCTTTTACTACCTGACCATCAATCACATCAATCTCGGCGATTCGTCCACCATCCACGTGCTGGATAATCTTGACTGACTGAATCGGCATCACCTGACCAGGCGCTGTGGCTACAACATCTAAGTTTGCAAAAATAGCCCAGATCAAAAATGCACCCAAAGAATAAGCAATCAACTTGACCGTAGTTTGCCAGTACACCGGAGGTGCTGCCTCTTCCAATAGGATAGCCTTTGCAATGTAGTTGTCATTGCGACTGCCCAATACTAATGGGCTACCCTTTTCTGGCTCTTGCTCAATTGGCTTGTTCATAATTTAACTCTCTGACTATTTTTTTACTGTCTAGTTTTTACTTGGTTACTGGTGTATTCATTCATTACGCTACTGAAGGTTGCTTTAGTAACTCATTAGGTGGTCCAGCAGCCCTCAAATATCCTTTATCCAACACTAATAAAGTATCTGCCAGGCGAATATGGCTAGGGCGGTGACTAATAAAGATAACTGTAGTTTTACCTTTCATCTCCCTGAGTGTTTCCATAAACTTACGATCGCCCAACTCATCCAAGCCTGCACCCGGTTCATCAAAAAGCATAATAGGAGCTCGCGTCAAGTAGGCGCGTGCTAAAGATATTTTTTGTTTCAAGCTTGTAGGTAAATCGTTCGTGTTGTCACCGACCCGATACCCCAAACCTCTTGGCAGAGCCAAGATCTGCTCTAATCCGCCAGCCATATCAAGCGCCTGCAAGACTTCATCATCCGTTGCATCGGGACGGGCTAAACGCAAATTCTGGGCAATGGTGGCTCTAAACAATTGAATATCTTGTGGTGCATAGCCAATCATGCGGCGTAACTCGATGGGATCTAACTGACGAATATCCACGTTATCAACCAATATGGCTCCAGCTTGGGGTTGATACATCCCCAAAATCAACTTAAGCAAAGTGGATTTACCGCCACCATTAGGGCCGCTAATAGCCACCATCTCTCCAGGAGAGACCTTAAACTCCACACCAATCAAGGCAGGGTCTACATTTAAAGAGTAACGGAAAGAAACACGTGCAAATTCCACAGAACCTTCTAAGCCACGCGCAATCAAAGAACTTGCAGACCCCTGACTCTCGCCTTGAATTTTCATAAGCCCATCAATCTGTTTAGTAGCGTTGCTCACTCGCTCAATACGGGTCATATTAGTGAAGACCGTTTGAATTGGAGTCAGCACACGCCACATCAACATCATGGAAGCAATTAAGGCGCCAGATGAAACTGTTTGTGAAAATACTGCGGGAACTGTCGCAGTCACAATGAGGAGAGCCGAGAACATCATGACAAAGTAGGAAATACCCACCAATAATGAAGACATCTGCTCTGCCTTAAACGAGGCCATCGTAGCATTTGCGGAAATTTCTCTAAATCGCTCCAACCAGAGTGTTTGCGCTCCGCACTCGCGTACCACGCGCATCTTTGTGATCATTTCTACCAAAAATTCATTACGTCTAGTGGATTCTTTGCTCACTGCAGAAACACGATCTCGCGTAGGGACGGAAAAGATCCAATAGAGGACACCATAAATTGTCGCCATTATGGCGAACACCAAAAGCGCAATTGGATTAATAACTGATAAAGCAATTAATAAAATTAAGGTAGCAGGCGACTCCAATACGGTCGATGCTAGTGGGCCTATGAATAAATCACGGATTGCCTCAAAACTCTGTAAGCGCGAAGTTTGCGAGCCAACAGAAGCACGCTCTGTATACGCCGGAGACATTTTAAATACTTGCTGCAAGATAGTGGCACCGAAAAGATATTCAATGCGACCAGCAATGTAAGACAAAATACGGGCACGTTGACGCATAAAGAAGAAAGCCACAAAAAGCGCAAGCACCGAGCCAACACCTAAATACAAAAGCGTATCTTGTGCCCCAGAAGGAATAATGGTGCTGTAGACCACCATCATAAATAAGGGGCCAGCCATAATCACCAAGCCGGTAACCAATGCAGAGATTGTTGCCTGAACAATGAGAGGCGAAAAACGCAACATGACTCTAAATACCCAAGAGCGCTTCTCATTTATTTTGTTATCGGCCAATTCATAGAAGAAAGCTTGACCCATCATATTTAAATTGGGTTCGAGATCCACCTCCGCTGACTCGCTGACACCCTTACGCATATGTTTGCCAACTCGCCCCATCGCTACAAAGCCAAACCCTTCATCCGGCAAAAATAGGCAAGGAAGCGAACGCGCATCTAGCTCGCCCAAAGCACAGTGGACTTTCACTACCTTGTAGCCTAACTGAGCCATAGCGTTATGAAAGCCTGGTAAATCTAGACTCTCTGTGAAGTAAGGCAAGGACTCCGCTACTTCACGGGCTGTACCTCGTGAATTCATCAGCTTGAGCAACAAAGTTAAGCAAGCTGATAAATCTGTTTCATTTTTAAAATTGCTATTAACGGTTTCGTTGGTGCGCTCCCAGCGGAGATCATCAAAATGTCCACGCTTGAGTGGCGATTCAAAAAACTCTTCGCTAGAAAGTGCTTGGTAACCATTATTGCCAATGGGGTCCGAGCCTACTAAGGAAATTTCAGTACTAGCAGAGTGCGGTCTCATAGTGGGCATTCCACTGAGAGTTGTCACTTGACCAGGCTGAATTTCTGATAATTTACCGTCGCTCAAGAACCAGGTTTTATCAGCTAAACGTAAATAGGAAGGTCTTTGAGACACCACAACCAAGGTGACCTTTCCTCTGACAGCTTCTAGGAAACGCAAAAATACAGCATCGCCCTCGGAGTCAATGGTGGATGTAGGATCATCAATCAAGATGATGCTTGGTTGATTAGATAGTGCGCGCACAATCGCAATGCGCTGACGATACCCCGGCGGCAAGGAATCTGTTGCCATATCTCCCACAGGAGAATCCCAACCACGCGGCATCTTTGAAACAAAATCACCGAGCCCTAAGGATTTGGCTGTGGCCAATGCGCGATCTACTCTTTTGGCGTCAAAAACACTAGCATTGTCCAACAATGAACCCTCAAACATTTGAGTTGATTGCGGTAGATAGGCTATTTCCTCTGTTATATTTCTTAAATCAATTTCAGTAATATTCTTACCATTGATCAAGACATTACCCTCGGTGGGCGCAATGACGCCCGACATCAGCTGCAATAATGTACTGCGTCCGGCCCCCGTATCGCCAGTAATGGCGATGCAATCACCGGCTCCAATCGATAGATTGAGGTGATTAAAAATCTGCGTTTGGCTACCGGGAAACTGATAACTGACGCCCTGCAGCTCAAGTGAGGCTGGCTTTTTATCTTCATCAAAAGGTGTCAAATCTGCATCATCGTTATAGGTAGTGCTTTTAGGAAAACCAGGTAACGCCAAGGTCTTAGCTAAGCTATCGCGAAGGTATTCATCTTGCTGAAACTTGGTCCACATCCCACCCAAGCGTTGCAGAGGCGCGAGCGAGCGCATACCTAACAATACGCAAGCTGCCAATTCACCATTGGTAAGGTGATGGGTAATCACTAGATACGCCCCCAATGCAACTATGAGGGTTGTCATTAATGGGGAGAATATATTACCCACTCCTGATGACATATCTCCTGCATAAGTCATGCGGGCCATAATGCGAGCGCTAGTCTCTTGAAGTCGCTCATAGCGACGCAACATCAAGGACTCCATCGACATCGATTTCATCGTATGGATATTATTCAGCGTTTCATTTAGGAAATTACTACGGCGCAAGTCTGCAGACTTTTGCTCTTTAATTAACTCAGGGTCATGACGCCCCATCTTCCACGTGATATAGACAAATATTGCATAGCCAAAAGTAACTAATAGTCCAATCCATATATTCAGAATAAAAATAATCAATACATACAGCAAGGTGAATGGCAGATCCATTAACTGCTGAAAGGTTTGTCCAGAATAGTGATACTTCAAACTGGAAATCGATTTAAAGTTTTCCATGACAGCACCAGTACCTTGGCGCTCAAAAGTATGCAAGGGCTCAACTAATGCTCTTTCAGCCACCTCCATCATGGCCTTGTGCTCAAAACGCGCAGAAATCCATGCGGTGGTATAGGATCTAGCAACGCGCGTAATGGACTCAAGTGCAACCGCAATACCTACAGTGGTTGCAAATAAGCCTAATGTATCCAATGATTGATGCGGCAAAATTCGGTCATACAACTGCAGCATCAATAGCGGAAATGCTAAGGCCAATAAGTTAATCACAATACTAGCTGCAAGAATTGTTTTCTTCTCAGTGATAAAGGGTGACAACATCCCTACCTGCTTCTGCACTTCCGTTTGGTTCCGTATCTGATGAATACGACCGAGCAAAATTCCTATCTCAACTTTAAATTCTTGCCACTCAAATTTAAGAGTTTTGATGCTAGAGAACCAATGGGCACTTAGACGGGGGAACCAGTGGCTTGGTTTTGCTTTTGGAAGATGTGCAGAAAGGAGATCTTTGGTACTTTGTTTATCAAATGCCTTGCTTTTACTTAAGACCTTACTTTTCCTTTGTATATGACTAAAGAGCGATATCGCATCGGACTTGATTACTTTAAAAAGGATAGCCGCACCCATCGTTAAGGAGCGACCGCAATCCAGCACCACAGACCAGGTCTTTTGTAAAAAATGTTTCATTATTTAATCTCCTGACCAACAGGAGTAGATTTCACATTCTCAGGAGATTCTCGAGAAACCATTGGCGACTCCAAAGCTTTGATACCGGTACCCGGCAGTGGTGCGTTGCTACCGCGATAACTCACTTGACCTTTGGGGCTAACGACAAAATCAGGCTTGGATCCAAATACTGAATCAGCATTATTGGCTTTTTCTACCCAGCTAGCATTGGCCTGGGGCAAGCTACCGCCTCCAACGCAGGGATCATTTTCTAATTTCATGCCGCCACCAATCGCTTTGTAAAGATTCACTGAGGCGATCAGTTGATCACCACGGGCGCTGACAGCTGCATCCTCGGAGGCAATCACGGTTCTTTGAATTTCATAAAGCTGGACATAATCCATGCCGCCGCGCTCGACCACTTTACCGCTCATGACTGCCAGACGCTGGGCACGATTACGCGCTTCATTCAAGGCGGCATAGGCTTGGGCAGTTAATGCCACACCAGACAGCCCATCCTCAACATCACGCATGGCGCCAACCACTGTATTGGCATAGCCTTCAAGAAGCTCAACGTTCTTTGCACTTGCCAATTGAATTTGTGCGCGGCGTTTGCCTGCGTCAAAAATGTTTTGCACCAAATTCGTAGTGATGTTGTAGAACAAGCTTTGCGGCATAGTCAGCTGGGACAATAAGAAGCTGCCATAACCGCCGCCGCCAGTAATAGCAAATGTGGGGAATAAGTTTGCACGCGCCGCTAGCAAATCTGCCTCAGCCCCCTCCAGAGAAGCCTCTGCCCTGCGGATATCAGGACGACGACACAAAAGATCTGAAGGTAAACCGGGCGCAACAACTGGGGCGCTGAACTCTTCAACGGACTTGGCTTTAATTTTGATACTAGATGTCGTTACTCCCAGCAACGCAGCCAAACGATTAATGGCCCTCTCCCGTTGCAACTTTAAGCCGGTCACAAGAGCATCGGTATTATTTTGCAATATTAATTGCTGAGATAAATCAATCAGGGTTGCGTCACCTAACTCAACTCTTCGCTCTAAACCCCTGCCAACCCCACGGATAGTCGCTAAGTTTCGCTCACTAACAGTAATACGCTCGTCCAATGAAACCGCCTGAAAGTACACCGTCATCACATCGCCCACCAAACTTAAAGCAACCGCTTGACGGTTGAATTCGCTAGCTAATGCTTGTGAGAATGCAGACTGCGTATCAAAACCTTTTTTACCCCACAAGTCGACCTCATAGTTAACCAAGGCTCCTGCTTGCCACAGGGGTTGCGAGTTCCACTGAGAGGTATTGGCCGCATAACCGGGGCCTGGTATTGGTGCCTGAATACCGTATCGAATATTGGCGTCTAGAGTAGGATATTGAGCAGATTTAACAATGTCCGCTTGAGCACGCGTTTGCGATACCCGCGCGATAGCAATGCGCAAATCAAAGTTATTAGTTAGCGCAGTCTCAACAATGTCATTTAACTCCTGACTGCCAAAATCCTGCCACCACTGCTCTTTAGGTCTCGGCAATTGCTGGTCAGCTGGCGTTTTATAAGTTGCAGGTAGCCACCCCACATATGCTGGGCCATTTGGCGGATCGCCTTCGCGCTGCATCATGGAGGTGCAACCTGAAAGCGCCAAACTAGCGCAGACTAAATAGATGGGTAAGTGTTTAATGCAAAACTTGTATTCACTTGGTTTACAAGACATCATCAATTCGATAACCTTAGTTATAGGTAATATGGCTATTAGACCGAACTTTGGATATATAACCAATAGTAGAAAGATTCTAAATATTATCACTATATATGGTTTACTAGTACTACTAAAGCAGTTCATTTCTACTAAATACATCCCACATACTTCTAGAGATAATGTACTACATCTATTTCATTGATATTTAACGTCCTTTGAACCAAAAAACAGTACTGCACGAATTTTTAAGCATTGGGGCCTCCCTCTCTAGTGAGAAGGATATTGAACAGCTGCTTAAGAACATTCTCCAGACAGCGATGCGTTTTACTATTGCCGATGGCGGCAGTATTTATCTTGTACAAGAAGATGCAACACTGAAATTTGAGATTGTGCACACCAAAAGCAGAGATTTACATTGGGGTGGTCGTAACGGAAAACCAATTGATGCGTCACCATTAGCTTTATTTCGCCAAGATGGAGAGCCCGATCTTTCTCGAGTAGCCTGCTACACGTACCATCGCGGCGAAACGGTGAATATTCCAGATGTCTATGATGCGACCGGATTTGATTTTTCTGGAACCCTTGCTCTAGATAAGAAAAATAACTACCGTTCTCAGTCCTTCCTAACAATCCCGATGAAAAATCATGAATCGGAAGTGATAGGAGTTTTACAACTCATTAATGCAGTTGACCCATTCACCGGCGGCATCATTCCATTTTCAGAGGGGAATCAATCATTAGTCGAGGCCCTGGCATCACAGGCTGCAGTTGCATTAACAAATCGTACCCTCATCAATCATCTAGAAAAATTATTTGAATCTTTTATCAGCCTGATTAACCATGCAATTGATGATAAATCGCCCTATACCGGTGGTCACTGCAACCGCGTACCCGACCTCACCATGATGCTAGCTGATGCAGTCAATCGCTGCTCACATGGGCCTCTAAGCTCATTTCATCTTACCGAAGCAGATCGTCACGAACTCAAGATTGCCGGGCTCCTTCATGACTGCGGGAAGATTACGACACCGGTGCACGTGGTCGATAAAGCCACCAAATTAGAAAAAATATTTGATCGTATAGAACTGATTGAAACGCGCGCGGAAATTATCTTGAGGGATTTACAAATTGCTCTAGCGAAAAATATTATTTCAGAAGAAATTGCCAATCATCGCCACCAACAACTCATTGATGATTGTAATTTTTTAAGCCATTGCAATATTGGCGTTGAATCTATGCACGATTCTGATATCGAACGTGTGCAAGCAATATCAAAAAATTACCATTGGCAAGATCTTTCTGGGAAAAGCCACTCTTTTCTGACTGATGAGGAAATCAAAAATCTCACCATTAGGGCTGGCACATTAACCCATGAAGAACGGCACATCATTAATCACCATATTGATACAACGATAGCTATGCTAGAAAAGCTTCCTTGGCCAAAACACCTCAAGAATGTGGCTGAGTATGCTGGCGGACATCATGAGCGCATGGACGGCAAAGGCTACCCCAAGGGCTTGACCCGCGAACAAATGTCCGTACCTGCAAGATGTATGGGGATTGCTGATATCTTTGAAGCACTCACTGCACAAGATAGGCCCTATAAAAAAGGGAAGACTCTCAGCGAGTCACTGCATATCCTAGGAAATATGAAACTCAATGGCCATATTGACCCGGATCTTTTTGATATCTTTATGTGGGAAAAGGTCTACGAGGAATATGCCGAAAAGTTTTTAGATCTACATTTAATAGACCACCTGGACTTAAGCAAGGTGCCTGGGTACACCCCCCCACCTGCAGGCTACTCATTACCCGTTAAAGCAGCTTAATAAAGTCGGGTGCTGCTAATCCGCCTGATCTCAGTCACTGCCAGTTGAGATATATCCCGTAGCTTTTCGTGTTTATCTTGCTGTAGATCCACAATGGATTCTACTTGCGCATAAGTTGACGGCACAAAGCGATCGCCATTTTCTTGGCTCTTTCTCAGCACGCCAAACTCAATTCGACTTCGCTCATCAACGCTTAATTTACTGACTAAATCTTTGGTGGCCCAAATGCTACCGTGTCTAGCAAAGTCACTTAAACGAGAGGCTTGATTAATCGTATTGCCCAATACTGCAAACTCAATATGATTGGCGGACTGGAAACTGCCGAGCCATTCTTGACCTTCATGTAAACCAATATTGAGCTGTAGTTCTGTGAGCCAATTTTTCTTGAGCTGCCATTCGGAGCTAATTTTTCTCATTGCATGGCGCAACTCATCGGCACAGGCAACGGCATTGAATAAATAATTGCTTTCTGCCTGCGGGAAGAAGTAATACACAACGCCATCACCCACATGCTTTCCGTGAGTCCCGGTGAACTTTCTCAGGATGGGACCCATGGTTGCCCAAATTTGATTAATTAAAGCAAAATATTCATCGGGGGGCAGCTCAGAACAGATCCGAACAGAGTTCTGAAGATCGGCTACTAGCACTGCTAACGGCGTCATCACAGGTAGACGCTTACCAAGCAGCGAATGAATCACTTGGTCGCGTCGACCCAAAAATTGCATTAACTCATCTCCGCGCTCTGTTGCTGGCGAATGCACCACCAAAATACCCTCACGGAAATACACCGCATACACCCGGTAGCAGATAAATTCCCCACGCGAATCCTTTTGAAAGAACTCCACCTCATTGACTGCTTGCTCTTGATTGCCCCCATCAAAAACAATCTGATCAAGCAATGGCATCAGTTCAGGATCATGTTGATTTACTAGTTTTGCCAAGGGCTCATAAGGAATTCGTGCGCTAGCTAATTGCAGCAACAGTCCAACTAAAGCGCGCTGCTCATCCAAAGCTAAGCAGACCTCAGGGCGAGAAAGCAGCGCAATCAAATTACGTTCTGAACTTTTAGCAGGAGGCGCAATAAATCCAAAAACCTCTTTACGTGCAACCTCATTGAACCAAGTAAGCTCAAAGTTGTAATTGAGCATGTAAGCTGGGTGTGTCAAATTATCCAAAGATAGAGTGAGCTCTCCTGGCAAGATTTTTGTCTTGGGTGACATCTGTGCAGCATTCATCTTTGCTGACGCATTCATATTTGAGCGAACACCGCCTGCGCCCTCAGCTTGCAACTCTTGAACCTCTAATAGGGCATCAGTTTGCGCCAAGCGCTCTGCGACTTGTGTCATAGAGTAACCCTGAGACTTAAGCACCTGTATAGCCTGCACTCTTTCCAAAGAGTCGCTAGGGAAGAAGCCTAGGACTCTAGCCCCGCCCTCGTCTGCATTGGCAGACAAAGACTGTACAACCGGCTTGGGCAAAATCCCAAGTTGGATGTAGTTATTCAGGGTGGCGCGGGATATACCAGTTTGGTCTATCAACGCCTTACTAGAAATCATGTGTCTATCTGTCCAATTAAAAATGAAAGCCGGGGGATCATTTATACAGAATCTAAGAGTATTTAGACAGTAGGTGACTGTCTAAAAGTAGAGAACTACTAGACAGTTAGTTGTCTAATTGCAACATGAATGGGGTGAATTACGGATTTATGCGTCTAAATTGGACTTCAGGTAAGATCTAAACTCCTCGGCTGGCATAGGCTTGCTGTATAAATAGCCTTGGGCATAGGTGCAGCTCATGGTTCTTAGTAAGTTGGCTTGCTCAATGGTCTCAACCCCCTCTGCAACACACTCCAATCCCAAACCCTTGGCCATTGAGATCATGGCAAAGACCAATGCTGCATCTTGAGTGCCAACCTCTAAAGGTCGAATGAAATCAGCGTCAATTTTAATGTAGTCAAAATTAAAGCTTTTCAAAGAAGCCAATGACGAATAGCCCGTTCCAAAGTCATCAACGCTAAATTTGCAGCCAGCCTCTTGGAGCGTGGATATTTTGCGCATCACACGATGTGATTGATTGAGCATCATTCGCTCTGTAATTTCTAAAATAATAGATTGTGGGGGCACCCGATTGTGCCGCAAAGCCTCCAACCAGGCTACAGCTGATTGCTGATTGGAATTGAATTGCGCGGCCGCCACATTGATTGCAAGCGTGAAATTGGGACCTGCATTCAAAGACCCCATAAAAGAGGCTGCCTCATTCCAAACCCAGTCTCCAACCTCCACTATCAAGCCAGAATCCTCAGCAATTTGGATGAACTCAGATGGCAAGCTTAACTCGCCATTATCCCTGCGCCATCTGAGTAGGGCTTCCGCGTGAACAACCTTTCCAGTCTTCAGATGAATAATTGGTTGATAGTAGAGTTCAAATTGCTTCTTCTCAAGCGCAACTCGGATATCCGCAATCACTCCAGCGCGGTAAGAGGCCTCTATCTGCAAAGACGTAGTGAAATATTGATATGTATTTCTACCGCTCGCTTTTGCAGCGTACATAGCCTGGTCCGCACCTAGCAAGAGTGCCTTACCATCGTTACCGTCATTGGGGAACATTGAAACCCCAATACTGGCGGTAAGATAAATCAATTGCCCCCCTACTAAAATAGGGTCGGCTAATTTTTTGGAGATATCTCGAATGATGGAGTCTGCAATTTCTGGCCTCTCCAATTCACCTAGGAGGATGACAAACTCATCACCGCCGATTCTGGCGACGGTATCTGTTTCCCGGACCTCGGAACGCAGGCGTTCAGAAATCCCCTTCAATAATTGGTCACCGAAGTCATGACCACGACTATCATTAATATCTTTAAAATTATCCAAATCAATATAGGCAATCGCAATACTTTTTTGACTGCGGGTAGATTGCTTAATGAGCTGATCAAGACGATCAAACATCAAACGCCGATTTGGTAATCCAGTCAAGGGATCAAAATTAGCCTGCTGATTAATGAGCTCACGAGCTTTGCGTTGATCCGTAACCTCAGAAATTAAAACCACCCGCTGCAATGGCATGCCATCAACATCGAAGGCAGAATAGATCGAAATAAAGCGCAGAATCTCACCGCCACCCTTTAAGCGCAACCATGCCTGACCTTCCCAGCGACCCTCAGCTTCGAGAGTGGTGAAGATGTCGGAATAAGAGCGAGCACCATGTCGCTTTACAAGCAGCTCGGAAAAAGCCATACCCCGTAATTCTTCGGCCTCAAACCCCGAGAGCCGTTGAAAAGCTTCATTTGCCATGAGGATGGAATTCTTTGCATCATTAATGACTACGGCCTCACCCATGGCACGATAAACCGCAGAAGAGACATTCAAAACCTCTGAAGCTTGCTTATCCTTAGTCACATCCAATCCATAGATCACTAGTTGATCAGGCACTAAAAAGCAGCCCCAAGAAATAATCTTTACTGAACCATCCTTACAGGTGGTTTGAGTTTCTAGCGGCACAAATGGAGAATCATTCGCCCGAGATTCGGATAAGCGCTCGTTCCACTTTGCCTCCACCTCACTCCTATAGACTGGGTCTGGGTAAGCTAAGAGCCACCATGAGCTAGATTTCGAAAAGTCTGAAGTTACATAGCCTAATGTCTCAGTGAAAAAAGGATTGAGATAATTAGGTATATGCGTCTTTAGGTCATAGCCAGCCATGAGGACGGGCATATTGGCAACAATTTTCTGAAAATACTCTTCTAACTGTGCTGCTTTTTGAGTTGCAAGAGTTAAGGATTCATTTTTTTTGCGAAAACTATCCTCAGCAAGGCTAATAATCATGCCAACAATGCAAGCAACTCCGAGATAGACCCATATTGGACTCTTGCCAGGTTGAGTGAAAAGATCTGGACCAATAAATCCTTCCCCAAAACGTGCACCTAATAATGCCTGAATAAGCATAAGGGTAAACAGTAGAATTGCTCCGTGACGTCCAAAGTAATACCCGAAGAACAAGATCAACAGAAGATATAGATTTCCTTTATCGGTTAAATCTACATATTCTTTACCCCAACCGAAAAATACTGCCTGTCCAAGAAAAAAAGAGCTCAGGAGAGTTGCACCCAACCTCAGCAATTGGGATCTATCGGGACGCACCACCCAAGGCATACTAAAAATCAGGAGAATTGGTGTAATGAATGCCATTCCAAAATAATCACCTGTAAACCACCTCTGGAAAATAGGCAAAAAATCACTCGAAGAAATTAAGCCATTCGAGATTAAGAACTGAACATTGAGAGAAGTGCTAATTAAAGAACCAATTGCGCTAGCTAACAAAAGAAATAGATAGTCCGCAATAGATTCAAGTCTATGATTAAATTTTGAATATCTTTTTAATATAAAAGCAGCCACCAGGCATCCCACAACCGATCCCGCCGCAAGCAGCATAGCCATCATGAGGTGGTGCCCACCCCCCATCTCTCCAAAAACCGCTCCAACAAATAGGAACGGCCAATAGCGATAGCCTAGGGTAAGTAATACACCCAAGCCAATTCCAGCAGGTATCCAAACTGGGCTGGCGCCAGCGACTCCTGAGTAGTATTTCAAGAGAAATGAGCAAATAACAGCGTAGGCAATTGCCCATAGAGTTGCGGCAATGGTGCTATTTCTCGAATAAAGCGCTAAAGGCCTCGAAAAAATGGAATGGGTCAAGTGGTAATCTAAGGTTGAAAATACTAAAAAATAATGCTGACTAATACTTAAGTTATAGACTGCATCATAGAAAGAAACACCCCTGATGACCAGCCAATTTAAGGTGAATATCTATAATAATCAAGAAAATTAGTATAAAAATACTAGAATTAGATGTGTTTTGATGAATCGTAACTGCTCAATACCTGAGAAACACTTCCCCCATCATTTTCTTGTTAGTATTTGGCATGAGTTTAGAATCAAGATCAAGCCGGGTGGCGCGCCTTACTAAATTAACAGGAATTTCAGTAGTCCTGGTTTTAATTGTAAGCACCATCACCTCAAGCTACATCCTAAGACAAAACTCCATCCAGGATCGCTCCGAGCAAATCTCCAACCTTACGACCGTTTTATCCGAACATGCTGCTCAAACAATGTTCTCAGCCAATACGGCATTAGATAGTCTGGTGGATGCCGTTGTCGCCGCCAACATCAAAACTGAAAAAGAGTTTCGCACCTTTGCCGAAAAAAAGGCTCAATTTTTAAATCTAGAAGAAAAAACTAACGCCAATTCAATCATTGATGTTGCCACCTACGTTGGTGCCGATGGCAAAGTCATTAACTTTTCACGCTCTTACCCTCCCCCAAATATTGATTTATCAAGTCGAGATTACTATCAGTATTTAAGCACTCATGCTTCTACGCAAACCTATTTCAGCAACCCTGTTCGAAATAAAGGAAATGGAAAATGGGTCTTTTATTTGGCTAGACGAATTAGCAATGACAAAGAAGAGTTTCTAGGCATAGCCCTTATTGGCGTCTCAGCAGAGGTATTTTCAAAATTCTACGAAAAAATTGGCTCCAACCTTGGTGATGGCTCATCTCTTGTGCTCTTTAAAAGGGATCAAACCCTATTAACTCGCTGGCCATTTACTGACGAGCGTATTGGAAAGATCAACAACAGTGAGATATTCGAAACTACCCTGAATAACCCCGAGCTTCAAGGCAAGGTGATTTTGACCGATTCACCAACGGCTCTTCGAAACAATGAGCGTGTTCAGAGGATGATTGCGTTTCGGAATGTACCAGGATATCCATTGGTTGTAGGCGCTATTGCTACCGAAGAGTTATATTTAAACGGCTGGCGAAAGAGCATGTATGGCATTTTTTATATAACCGTTTTTAGCCTAATTTTAGTTTTTGTCGGCGTGTATTTACTTTTAAAGTCGATACGAGCTAATTTTAAAAATCAGCACCTCGCGAACCATGATGCGTTAACGGGATTGCCTAATAGATTGCTATTTAATGATCGACTGCAACAAACTTTGGCACAAGCAGAACGCAATAAATCAAAATGTGCACTTGCCTTTATTGATCTCGATAACTTGAAGATCATTAACGATAATTACAGTCATGCCGCAGGAGATATTGCATTATGTGTGGCAGCAGATCGCATGCTAAACCAGGTACGCTCGTCTGACACGGTTGCCCGAATCGGAGGCGATGAGTTTGTACTGCTGCTGCCAAACATTGAAAGCGAGAAAAATGCGCTTGCAATTGCGGAAAAGGTACGCTCCGCCTTGCTCGAACGGTTTGTGGCAAACGGCAAGGAACTGATTGCCGGTGCAAGTATTGGCGTTTC
>CANBPJ010000018.1 GCA_947371415.1 Burkholderiaceae bacterium
ATCCCACAGCTCATTGCCAGGACTTTGTGAGTCCGGAAAGCGAATGGTGGTCATATCGAAGTCGTATTCGTCCATGCGCTTCTGATGCAAAGCAAAGTCACTCGTCCGAATATCCACCCGAATACCCAGTTTTTCTAAATTACGCACATAGGAAGAAATCACCCTTAAGAAAAAGGGGCCGTCTTCCACCATTTCAAAACGAAAAGGCTCACCCTGCATATTGCGTAAGGCACCATCTCGGTATTGCCAACCAGCCTGAGCCAACAAGTCGCGTGCTTTACGAAGATTCTGACGCAAACTATCCGGTGCAACAGTCGAGGGTGCAGCGGGCATTGGACTAAATACTGCATCAGGTACCCACTTAGAATATTGCGCCTTGAGTGGTTTGAGTAATTTCAGCTCTGCTTCAGTGGGTTTGTGCGGACCATCGAAATTCGCGCTCAGGTCGCTATTCGTAAAATAGCTATTGATGCGGCTGTATTGCTCAAAAAAGAGTTGACGATTAAGCCACTCAAAATCGAGCGCATAACCTAAAGCTTGGCGTACGCGCTGATCTTGAAAAATCGGCCTACGGACATTCATGGCAAAGCCTTGCATGCCGGCACCATTCTGATTCAAAAATGCTTTCTTCTCTAAAGTGCCGTCATTAAAACGTGGGCCCACATAGCTCTTAGCCCAGTTCTTGGCGCGGTACTCCACTAAAGCATCGAACTCCCCAGCTTTAAAGGCCTCTAGACGAACTGCATCATCGCTATACAGCTTGTAATTCACGCGATCAAAGTTATAAAAACCCACGCGAACATTCAGAGTCTTGCCGCCTTGGTCAGCCCAGTAGTTTGGGTTGCGCTTGAAGATCATGGTCTTACCTGCCTTGTAAGACTCAATCACATAAGGACCGCTCGCCAATGGCAATTCAAAAGTGAGCTTATCGAAAGGGGTCGTCGTGCCATCGGGCTTCTTACCCCAATTACGCGAGAATACGGGTAAGGTACCCACCATCACCGGCAACTCCGGATTGCGATTCTTAAAGTCAAAGCGAATCACGCGATCAGAGACAACTACCGCCTGCTTCACATCGGCGTAGACGGTTTTAAATTGTGGATTAGCGAGTGAGCTCATTAAAGTATCAAAGCTGTGCTTCACATCGCCCGCTAAGATAGGACTGCCATCTGAGAACTTCGCCTCAGGACGAATACGAAATACCACCGACATCTTGTCAGGTGCCACGGCAATATCTTCTGCAATGAGTCCATAGGCACTAGAGACCTCATCTGCACTGCCAACCGCTAAAGACTCAAACATCAACTGAGCTACACCAGGGGCAGCCACACCCCGCAAGGTAAAGGGGTTGAACTTATCAAAGCTGGTGCGGCGATCCGGATTAGGCAGGATTAGTGTCCCACCCCTAGGCGCCTGAGGATTGACATAGTCAAAATGGCTAAATCCGTCCGCATATTTGGGCTTCCCATACTGAGCAATCCCCTGAGCACCATGGGCTACGTTCACCGCTAGCCCAGCCAGAATGGACAGGAGCAGGAAAGTAAGGATTTGGCGGATGGCAGGGAACATGGGCATATATGCAACAATTGTAGATAGCAAATCACATTTGAAGCAAAGGACACAATATGGGCTTTCTCGCTGGCAAAAAAATTCTGATTACCGGCCTTCTTTCTAACCGCTCTATTGCCTATGGCATTGCCAAGGCATGTCATCGCGAAGGGGCTGAACTGGCCTTTACCTACGTGGGTGAGCGCTTTAAAGACCGAATTGTCGATTTCGCCAAAGAATTCAATACTGAATTGATTTTTGATTGCGATGTTGGCAGTGATGAGCAGATTTCTGCCCTATTTAAAGATTTAGCAAAATCCTGGCCTCAGTTTGATGGTTTTGTACACGCCATTGGTTTTGCACCACGCGAAGCAATTGCCGGAGACTTTTTAGAAGGCCTCTCTCGCGAAGGCTTCAAGATTGCCCACGACATCTCTGCCTATAGCTTTCCAGCGATGGCAAAAGAAGCCTTGCCAATGTTGCGTGACAAATCCTCTTTACTCACATTGACCTATTTGGGTAGCTTACGTAATGTTCCCAACTACAACACAATGGGTCTCGCCAAGGCGTCTTTAGAGGCATCAGTTCGCTACATTGCAGGCTCAGTTGGGCCCAAGGGTATTCGCGCCAACGGCATCTCGGCCGGCCCGATCAAAACTTTAGCTGCCGCCGGCATCAAGGGCTTCGGCAAGATTTTGGAAGCAGTTGAACAAACTGCCCCAATGCGTCGCAACGTCACGATTGATGACGTTGGCAATACGGCCGCCTTCTTGTTGTCCGATTTGGCAAACGGCATTACTGCAGAAATCATTTACGTTGATAACGGCTTTAGCCAAGTTGTTGGCGGAATGGAAGAAGTTTGAATGTCCCACTAGGCGAGGCCCTCAAGTTTTGGGCTAAGCTTGGCTTTATTAGTTTTGGTGGGCCTGCCGGTCAAATTGCAGTTCTTCACCAAGAGCTTGTCGAGAAGCGTCGCTGGATTTCTGAGCGGCGCTTTTTACATGCACTCAACTATTGCATGCTCCTTCCTGGGCCAGAAGCCCAGCAGCTAGTTACCTATATTGGCTGGCTCATGCATCGCACTTGGGGCGGCGTCTTGGCAGGCACCCTCTTTGTACTCCCCTCGCTCTTCATTTTGATTGGCCTGTCTTGGGTATATCTGACATTTGGGCAGGTACCTTGGATTGCCGCCATCTTCTTTGGCATCAAACCTGCCGTGACTGCCATCGTCCTGCATGCCGCAGTTCGAATTGGAAAGCGCACGATCCACAATCAAGCACTCCGTGCGATTGCACTACTTTCATTTCTAGCAATCTTCGTACTTAATCTTGCCTTCCCCATCATTGTCTTGTGCGCAGCCTTGGCTGGAATTTGGGGTGGCAAACGTTACCCACAATATTTTCAACAAACTGGCTCGCACGGCACCGGTAGTGAGAAGCATTATGGTGCTGCGCTGATTGACGATGACACACCAACTCCAGACCACGCCCAGTTTTCTGCGAAGAAGCTCATTGCGCAGAGCTCAGTTGCTATCTTGCTTTGGTCAATTCCATTTGCTACGCTTGCTCTGCTTTTTGGATGGCAAACACTCTACCCGCAAATTGCTTGGTTCTTCACTAAAGCTGCCTTTTTGACTTTTGGTGGTGCTTACGCGGTTTTGCCTTACGTCTACCAAGGTGCAGTAGACCAATTTCATTGGCTTAGTGCTGGCCAGATGATCGATGGCTTAGCGCTTGGCGAAACCACCCCTGGACCACTCATCATGGTCGTAGCCTTTGTTGGTTACCTGGCGGGTCATATTCAAAACCTGATTGGCAATACCAATCCATTTTGGTTTGGTGTGCTTGGTGCCTGTGTCGCAACTTGGTTTACTTTTCTACCCTCCTTTTTCCTAGTCTTGGTTGGCGGCCCACTGATTGAATCCACTCATGGCAAGCTGAGCTTTACAGCGCCCCTGACTGCAATTTCCGCAGCCGTAGTTGGCGTGATTGCCAACCTCGGCCTGTTCTTTGCTTATCACGTCTTCTTTCCCCATGGTCTTGGGGGCTCAATCTCTTGGGTCTCTATTGCGATCACCATATTTGCTGGTCTTGCCCTCTTTAAGTTTCAAAAGGGAGTTATCAGCGTTTTGACTGGTTCCGCGCTTGCCGGGCTACTCAGTTATTTAGTTACTAGCTTATTGATCTAGCAAAGCTGTATTAAGGGCTGAAATTGGCATAATGGCACTTATGCGAATCGAACCTCAAACTATCCCCCACCTCCAAGAGTGGCTCGGTAAAACAGAGTCCCTCCAAGACACCGTTACCGCTGCGCCCGTGAAAGCCCTATCGGCCACACTAGATCGCCCCGATCCAGCGCCAAGCAAAGGGACATTTCTGCCGGAGTTATGGCATTGGCTGTATTTTTTGCCCTGCGCCCTTCAATCTGAAATTGGCCCCGATGGACATCCAAAACGTGGTGGCTTTTTACCCCCCGTACCATTACCACGACGCATGTGGGCCGGCAGTCGAGTTCAGTGGTTAGCGCCATTGTCAGTAGGCGATGAAATCGAACGCATTTCCAAAATTGAATCCGTTACACACAAGGCAGGCCGCACTGGCGATCTCATTTTTGTTTTAGTAAAACATGAGATCTCCAATCAACATGGCTTGGCTTTAGTTGAAGAGCATGACATCGTGTATCGAGATGCTCCAGGTCCAGAAGATAAGCCTGTTGCACCGACACCTGCGCCTGCTGATGGAAAGTGGACGAAGACCATCACTCCCGATGATGTATTCTTATTTCGGTACTCCGCGCTCACATTTAACGGCCATCGCATTCATTACGATCGCAAATACGTTACTGAGGTTGAAGGCTATCCTGGACTCATTGTTCATGGCCCTTTGATTGCCACCTTATTAGTGGACCTAGTACGCCAAAGCATTCCAGGCTGCACTCTCAAGAGTTTTGAGTTCCGCGCCATTCGCCCCACTTTCGATATCAATATTTTTAAGGTCAGCGCTAAACCCGATCTTGAAAAAGATCCTTCTGGAAAAACAATCTCGATTTGGGCTCAGGATCATGAAGGATGGCTCACGATGCAGGCCACTGCCGTTTTGGCGTAATTAAATAACAATTTATCTATGACAACTTCACACCCATCCAAAACTCTAGCCACCTTTGCTTCTCAATTAAAGATGAGCGATATTCCAAACGAAGTTCTGAATCGTGCCGAAGATTTATTGGTGGATTGGTTTGGATCTGCGATTGCCGGAAAAGGTTCGCGCCCAGTAGAAACGATTACACAGTTTGCCCACAACATGGGGGGCTTTAATAGCGCCAATCCTGGGAGCGCTGAAATTCTGATTAATCGCACGAGCTCGAGCCCTTTCTTGGCCGCATTAGCCAATGCAGCAGCATCCCATGTGGCTGAGCAAGACGATGTTCACAATGGCTCTGTCTTTCATCCGGCTACGGTGGTGTTTCCAGCAGCCTTGGCGACCGCGCAAACGATTGGCGCTTCAGGCGAAGATCTTCTTGTCGCTGCTGTTGCTGGTTATGAAGTCGGTATTCGGGTTGGAGAATTCTTGGGTCGCTCGCATTACAAAATATTTCACACTACGGGAACTGCAGGCACCTTGGCTTCCGCTGCTGCCGTAGGGCATCTACTCAAACTCAATCCCACCCAAATGTTGCATGCCTTTGGTTCTGCTGGCACGCAGTCTGCCGGCCTGTGGGAGTTTCTCCGTGATGCTGCAGACTCCAAACAGTTACATACCGCACATGCTGCTGCTACTGGGCTGATGTCAGCCTACCTCGCTCAGTCTGGCTTTACTGGTGCAGAGCACATTCTGGAAGGTAAGCAAGGTTTGGCTGCTGGTATGTCGAGCGATGCGGATCTCAGTAAGTTGACCGACAGATTAGGCGATCGATGGACCATTGCAGAGACGAGCTTCAAATATCATGCTTCTTGTCGTCACACCCACCCAGCTGCAGATGCACTGCTGCAAGTAATGCTTGCGTATGATCTCAAGCCTAGTGATATTGCTAAAGTTGAAACCTTGGTGCACCAAGGTGCGATTGATGTTCTTGGCCCAGTGACCGATCCAACAACAGTGCATCAATCGAAGTTTTCGATGGGAACAGTACTGGCGCTGATTGCGCATTATCAGTTTGCAGGCCTGCAAGAGTTTGATCAACATTTTCATGATCAAGAAATTTGCGCATTCCGGGATCGCGTCACCATGACTTTGGATCCCGAAGTAGATGGTGCCTATCCACAACGCTGGATTGGCAAGGTCAAAGTCTATTTACAGAATGGTGATGTACTCGAAGGTCGTGTGGATGAACCGAAGGGTGACCCTGGCAACACTTTAAGTCGCGCTGAAATCACCGATAAGGCCATGCGTCTTGCTGCATTTAGTGGCGGTGCAACGCCCAGTGAAATGAGCGCAGCCATTGAGCGCTTGTGGAATATTCGCAAACAAGTCAAGATGGGTCTACTGATCTCCTAGCTTCTTACTTTTTACTTTCCCATATGAACCCACTCGATACACCCATTGGCTTTAGCAGCTCTTTCTTATTTGTTCCGGGCACCCGCCCAGACCGTTTTGCCAAAGCCTTAGATAGCGGTGCCGATGGCATCATCATTGATCTAGAAGATGCGGTTGCCGAAGAAGATAAAGAATCAGCGCGAGCGGCCCTCCGCGCTGCTTGGCCTACATTTACCGCTGAACAGAAAAAGCGCTTAATCATTCGCTCAAATTCCCCTGGTAGCAAGTTTTACGCAGCAGACTTGATCTTGGTGCAAGCGCTAGATGCGGCCTGCTTACTAATACCCAAAAGTGAATCGCTCGATCAGATAAATGGGGCTGCGCAGATTCTGCCAAATACCGCGATCATTCCGATGATTGAGACTGCCGTCGGCCTTGATCGTCTCAATGAAATTGCAAACTCCGAACAAGTATTGCGCCTTGCTTTAGGCAATATTGATTTGCAAGCAGACCTAGGGATGGTGTGCGACCCCCAGGAAAGCGAACTCCACACTGCCCGCTTTCAGATCGTGCTGGCCTCACGCCTAGCGCAAATTGCCCCTCCAATTGATGGGGTTACCCCCTCCACCGACGATATTGAGCGCATCACGAATGACGCTGAACGCGCCAAAAGAATGGGCTTTGGCGGTAAGTTGTGCATTCACCCAAAACAAGTTGCCTTGGTCAGGGCTGCATTTATGCCTACAGCCGAAGAGCTCTCTTGGGCTCATCGAGTGATTGAGGCGGATAAGGCATCCAAAGGTGGTGCAGTAAAACTGGATGGCCGCATGATTGACCGACCAGTGGTCCTATTAGCACAAAGAACTTTGGCGCTTGCTGGTAAACCCTAAAGCTGATGAGGCCTAAAGGTGGCAAAATTGCTATGCATTACATATACGGAGACATCGATGAAATTTAAGAAAACACTACTCACTGGAATTGCTGCTGTAGCAGGCGCCAGCGCTTTACTCACCAGCAATATTGCACTTGCCCAAAAGGAATGGCCGACCAAATCCATTCAAATGGTTGTGCCCTTTGCTGCTGGCGGCCCAACTGATACGATCGCCCGCTTAATTGCAGTGCCGATGGGCCAAGCTTTAGGCCAAACCGTCGTAGTTGAAAACGTTCCTGGTGCTGGTGGAACAATCGCCTCCACCAAAGTAGCTCGTGCAGCTCCGGACGGCTACACCATCTATATTCACCATATGGGTATGGCTACAGCAAACGCCCTGTATGACAAGCTCCCGTATGACCCAATGACTAGCTTTGAGTACATCGGCCAAGTAGCTGACGTACCAATGGTATTGCTAGGTAAAAAAGATTTGCCTGCCAACAACTTTAAAGAACTTGAGGCCTACATCAAGGCCAATGGCTCAAAAGTAACCATGGCTAATGCTGGTCCTGGTGCAGTGTCACAACTGTGTGGCTTGTTGTTTCAGAGCCGTTTAGGTGTTAAGTTGACCAACATCCCTTACAAAGGAACTGGCCCTGCTTTGACAGACCTCTTGGGTGGTCAAGTTGATCTCTTGTGCGACCAAACTACACAAACCATTCCTTACATCAAGGATGGTCGTGTGAAAGCATTTGGTACAACCACGATGAAGCGTTTACCTGCAATTCCTAACGTTCCCACTTTGAACGAACAAGGTCTTAAAGGTTTTGAAGTAAAAGTTTGGCATGGTGTGTACGCTCCAAAAGGAACACCTCAACCTGTGCTGGATAAAATCAATGCCGCTCTGAAGAAGGCATTGAACACTCCTGACGTTAGAAAGCGCTTGGAAGATTCCAATATTGATATCGTGCCAATGGATAAAGTATCTGCCAAAGGCCTCAAGTCTCATCTTGAAAGCGAAATCAACGTCTGGGGTCCAGTCATTCGCAAATCAAATATTCCAGATTAATTTCCGGATTAGCAGTCAACAAAAAAGCCAGCAGATCGCTGGCTTTTTTGTTATCTAAAGATTGATGTTCGTCGGACCAGCAAGTCCCAGTCTACAAAATCACTTTATCCAGCCCTAAAGAGATAGCCAGACTGCACTTTCTCGCGACGCTTCAGGTAGATAGCGCTCGGGATGGCAAACAAAGCCCAGATAGCTAAGAAAGGATCCAAGAGGTAATCCCAGAGATTCGCTGACTCATGCCAATGCGCTGACCAAGCAATGATGGCAAAAGAAAATAGCCAAACACCTTTGGTCCAACCAGCAAGGCCACAGAGCATGGCAAAGACAATAGCCGAGATCAAGAGACTGATTGAGCCGTAGCCCCATGCGTAAGGATCCCACATTCCAAAGCCCAGTGCTAGCGGGTAAAAAATAATAGCAATCAGTGCAATAGGCGCTTTAAATCCGAGCGGCGTCTTTTTAGCAGAAGGCAACATGACGCCCCATAACAAGAGCATGGTCACGATACTCAGATCACCAGTGACGCCACGCACATAAGCAGACAAGGGCAGCTCAAGAGACATGCCCAGCGGCCAGAAAAATATGTTACTCAAGAGCAAAATGACAGCTACGAGAGCGACAACTGGGAAATCTATTTGGAAAATTTTCTGCAGGAGAATAATCAATACCACCGCACAAGTAATCGACATCTCAAGAAGTGCAATGAGCTGCATATATTGATTCATCATTGCATCTCCTTTTCTTTTAGGCTACTCAAAGCATGCTTAAACCAGTCAGCTGAAAAATAAACATGGCGAATCTTTTTTCTGTCCCAGGTATAGACCAAATGGGCATCTTCGCCACTCGTAGAAACTAAATAGGGGTAGGAGAATTCGCGCCGCTGATCATTGGGAAGCGATTCATCATCTTCGAGCACCTGAGTCACCCTCCACTCAGAGGAGCTTGATTCACGCATCACCATAACCAAGCGGTAACGTCCTGCCTCAATATTATTTAACACCATCAAACGTGTACCGTTAGCTAAAGTGAGTGCAGCAAGCGCTGAATTCGGATTCGGAATCTCTAGGTCTTTTACGGCAGACCAAGACTGTCCAGCATTTTTTGTTTCGCTAACAGGAATTTGCTTTAGCTGAGCGCTGGATCGCGTTTGACGAAAGAATGCGCTTGCATCTTGCGGGCCATCCACAAATACTACCGGCTGAATCGCACTCCTACCAGAGCTCATACGGCGTTTGTCAATGACCTGGTTTGCTTCAATTCTGAGGAACTCACCAAAGCGGCCAATCCACTCGTGATAAGCCGGCAAACCCAAGCGCCCATCTGCAAATGCGATGGCTGGTGACTTCACCAGAGTACTAAGATTAATTAATGGAGAGCTAATGAGGCGCTGAGGCCGCCCCCATGTCAGACCTTCATCATCAGAAATTACAGTAGAGATTGAGCTACCCGCCCAACCCCCAATCGACACGGTCACAAAAAATAGTTGAATACGGCCATCAGCCATTCTGGCAGGAACGGGATTGCCTAATTTGGCAATGTACCGAGACAAGCCTTTTTCTGCACTGACCCGATCCATCACCACCATTGGGGCGCCCCATCTCCCTGCTTGCGGATCAAAGACTGCTGTATTAATCACCACATCTGGCGCGCCCTCTCGGCTACCTGCAAACCAGAATGCTCTGACTGCGCCATCCTTAAGGGCAATTAAAGACGCTGCATGGACTGAAGGGGCGCCCGTATCTGGTAGCCAATTCATTCGCAGGCTTGGCTTAGCAGGTATTGCTGGCACGGTATTTTTAAGAACCTTCACAGGCCTGCTGGTTTCAGGCGACTCCTGCGACAACTCAGATACATGAATATTTTCAGCAGGCTGATCCGCTACAAATGGCGCCCACACTGGACGACTATCTATATGCAGGTAACCCAATACCGAAGCGAGCAATAAAAAACAGAAGGCAATTACGCGACTCATCGACAAGCATCCTTACCTACCAAGGGGAACGCAATCGTTGCGGGAGTAGCAATTAAATATTCATTCACAAACAGGTGTTCTCCAATATGGCCCTTGAGTATCGCCTGAATCTCCGCATCAGAATGCCGAGCTCGCATCTCCATACGTTTACCAACAATCTTGCAAGATTCGCAAATCACAGGCTCTATACCTATCGGCGACTGCACAGCCACCAATGGATAGGCATTGCTCAGTAAATTAATTTGGCCGGCATCTTTTGCAAGGTAACCATGCAATATTGCGCCGGGCAATAACAATCGATATTCCTCATCTTTGGCGCGATAGTCGCATGGCACCCAAACGTCTTGCCCAGCCACACCCTCAATAGCAGATTGCTGATAGCGACCCAAGGAGCCCTCTAGAGGCGTCAAACTACTGGTCAGCGCGCAATAACAAAGAAAGCATCCAGTCAAGGCTAAAGTCTTGCAGCGGGCTTGATTAAGGAGGCCTAGTAGTACGAGTGCAATTGAGCCACTCATGAGACCCCAATGCCAGAAGGAGTAATTCCAGATACCAGGCTGGCCCAAGAAGTTCGATAACTGTAAATTTCCACCAACCCAAGTCAGAGCAGCGAGCAATATCAACTGCAGTCCGAGTGCAAGCCGGAATCCCCACAAAGGCAGTCGCTCCCAATGCAAAGCAATTAAGGCGGCCAATGCCGGCATCACCGGCAATAGATAGCGACCAGAACGTTGGCTTGGCAAACTAAACACAATGAAAAAAGCGCAGGCTAGAAGCAACAACAGACTCTCTTCTAAAGAAATAAAGCGCCGCTCACGCCAGCACTGAATCAAAGCTGAAATCAACACAAAAATAAATAAGCCAGCATTCGCTAAGCCTGTCAGAGCCAGCATCCAAATACTGTCACCGCCGCGCACTAAATCTAAAAGATAGTGAGAGCTACGTGCCTCGAACTTGCCGGCATTTTCACCAAGGACAAATTCTTTCCAAACCGCCTCAGGAAATGGATCGAGAACAAACCAGAGGGCAAAGACGGCTAAAGCCAATGCGGCAATCAGAATGACTTTGTACAAGTCTTGAATCAAGACCTTCGGAATGCTCCACCCACGCCAGCGCCAGTAAAACAATCCCAATGCAAATGAGGCTGGAACAATATAAGCAAATGACTTCGACAACAAAGCTATGCCAAGGCAGATGCCCGCCAAGAATGGAAATAGCAACTTGGAATTAAATGCGGCCCTACCCCAATAAAGAAGTGCAAAAAATGGCAAGCTTAGCCAAAATACTTCTGGAGGATCCGTCAGAAACGGGCGTCCATAACGATAGGTCGCAAAAAAGGAGAGCCATACTAAAGCCGCCAGTAGGCCAGTCTGCTTTTTACCGCTAAAGCGAGCTACTGCCAGAAATAAGAAAAAAGCAGTCAAGCTGGTATATAAAACACTAGGCCAACGTAGTGCCAGTAGAGTCCAATTACTCCCCCATCCCGTACTCGCAATTCCTTCCCAAAACACCAAAGGGGGCTTGGTATTTTTAATACCATCCATCTCTGATTGCAGCGGCAACCATGTGCCAGCATCGGCAGTCATACGCACAATATGCATGTAGGGATACTCATCCCCATTTTTGGGTGCAAAGCGACTGTCTAGACCATAGAGATAGGTAAATACACCTAGAAGCAGGATCAGAATGGCGCTACGGTAGTTAAATGTGCCTCGCATAACGATAGTTTATAGGTCTTAAGACTAAATACTAAAACTACCAGCAATCACAGCCCTACTTTTTGTTCTGAGCTTATTGAAAATGAATCTAAGTAAAACCCCCAATTTTGAGTGCATCTGATTAAGATATACCCACTAAGCATCACCCTTAAAACAGCTGCATGTAAGACGGAGATTATTCCTATGCGAGTGAAGTACGTAAAACCTATTTTGGTGGCTAGCACCCTGATCGGCTTAAGCCAGTGGAGCGGAATCAGCACCGCACAAACTGCCGACCAACTATATAAGCGCGGTTTAGCAGCTACCTGCGCAAACTGCCATGGCACTGATGGTAAAGGCGTGGTTGATGGCGGTATGCCCCTCATCAATAACCTCACCAGCGAACAAATGCTCACTCAATTGCAAGCATTTAAATCTGGTGCGCGCGAAGGCACCATCATGCCGCAACTCGCTAAAGGCTATTCCGACGAACAACTCACCACCATTGCCAATCAACTTGGCAAGAAACAATAAGGAGGCACCATGGATCGTCGACATTTTATTGGCCAAAGTGCTGCCGCGCTGGGCTTACTCGCTGGACTCTCAACCCAAACAAGAGCGGCAAGCCTACAAAAAGCAGAAATTCTAGTCATTGGTGGTGGGTATGGTGGTGCAACCGCTGCTAAATACTTGCGCCTGTTCTCCAACAATACCGCTCGCGTGACTTTAATTGAACCGAACACCGCTTTCCTGTCTTGCCCGCTATCCAATTTGGTGGTGGGTGGCTCACGCACGATGTCAGACATTACTTCTTCGTATGACAACCTCAGTAAGCGTCATGGCATCAAGATTATTCAAGATAGCGTCACCAGTATTGATCCAGACCAGAAAACAGTGAAGCTCGCCTCCGGTAAGACTTTGCGCTACGACAAAGCCGTGGTATCTCCTGGCGTATCTCTCAACATGAAGAGTATTGAAGGTCTTGCGCAAGCCAATAAAGATGGTGTGACTCTACAGGCTTGGAAAGCAGGAGCAGAAACCCTTACCCTGCATAAGCAGCTTGCGGCCATGCGTGAAGGTGGTACTTTTGCAATCAGCATCCCAGAAGCGCCCTATCGTTGCCCTCCCGGACCTTACGAACGTGCCTGCCAGGTAGCCAACTATCTCAAGCACCATAACCCCAAAGGCAAGGTATTGATTTTGGACGCCAACCAAGATGTCACGTCCAAAGGTGCTTTGTTCAAAAAAGTATGGTCTGAGCAGTACGCAGGGATCATCGAGTACAGACCCAAGAGCAATGTGATTGGTGTGGATGCGAAAAATAAAACGCTCAAACTAGAAGTTGAGGATGACGTTAAAGCTGATGTATTGAATGTCCTGCCACAAATGTCCGCCGGTGAAATCGCTATGAAAACTGGATTGGCCAAGTCCAATGGCCGCTGGGTCAATGTGAACTTCCTGAACTTTGAATCAACGGCTCGCAAAGACATCCATGTATTGGGAGACTCGATTCAAGTAGCGCCATTAATGCCGAAGTCTGGACACATGGCTAACCAACACGCCAAAGTTGCAGCAGCTGCAATCGTTGCAGAATTGAGTGGCTGGGAAATCAATCCCGCACCCGTTCTCACCAACACCTGCTACAGCTTTGTGAATGATCGAGAAGTAGTTCACGTTGCAAGCGTTCATCAATACAACGCAGCCGAGAAAACCTTCAAGACCGTTCCAGGATCTGGCGGCTTGTCACCCGCACCGTCCACCCTCGAGGGTGTTTATGCATGGGGCTGGGCCCACAACATCTGGGCAGATAGCCTAGGTTAAGAAATCATTGCTCCCATTAAAAAAGAGGCTGCGGCCTCTTTTTTAATGCCTAATGCGATTGCCCTATTGCGGTAATTTTCTTACGCCGTTGTTTACTGATCACCAAGAAAATAATCGCAACAACAGGTGCGGCAATGGCTGCAATGATTTCTGGGTGAATGGCTAGGCCCGCCTCTTTTCCGCCCTTAGCAATATAGGCCAATAAGCTGACCGCGTAGTAAGTTAAGACTAGGACTGATAGACTTTCAACCGTCTCTTGTAGGCGTAATTGCAGGCGCGCACGCTGATCCATACTAGCCAACAATTTCTGAGTCTGCTCTTCATTCACAAACTCAATGCGCGTTCTCAGCGTTTGTGTCGTTCTCGAAATTCGATCTGATAACTCTTTTAATCTTCTTTGTGTCCAGATGCAGGTTCCCATTGCTGGCTGGAAACGTCGGTCCATAAACTCGGAAAGAGACTGAACACCTAAAATCGGAGATTCAGCGAGTTCATATAAATTTTTAGTCAACAACTGGCTATATGCTTCAGCTGCCGTGAATCGCAATCCGTAACCTGAGATCCACTGCTCAGCCCTAGAAGCCAAATGAGAAAGCTCTCCTAAAAATTTGCCATCCTTCTCAGTATGAATGCCAGGCTCAGTTTGTAATTGTGAGATATTTTCAGATAAATCCGCTAATTCTGACTCCGCACTTCTCAGTGGCATAGATAGACTCTTGGCTACTGGAAAGGCAATCATAGCTGCCATGCGATAGGTTTCAGCCTCAGCAAGCGCTCGCGCTATACGACCAGCCTGTCTTGAACCCAAAACATCATGCGGGATAAAGTAAGAAATAAAACCATCCTCATCTAGACGTAAATCCGTCCATAGCTGAGCTTTCTTATTAGAGAGGATAAAGCTACCCAACACAGTATTCCCACTAAAAATAGGCGACACCTCTTGGGCCTCCCCAAATAAAGGGCGATGTTCAAACACAAGATCTAAGGCAGAAATTCTTTCGCCGCCGGCCTCAACAATTTTTGGGCAACCTAGCTTTTGAAATAAATCATCCAAACTTTTCTCAAGGGCAAGACGCGACTGCAACAATGGCCCCGTAATTTTTACTGGATTATGCGTAATCGCAGCGATGGTTGCAAACTCACCATGTAACTCCCACTTGATTAATACCCTCTCCGGCTCAGGTGCTAAAGAGAGCATCTTGAAAGAGTGATCTTGCTCATGGTCAGTGGAAATGCCCAATGCGGCACTTAATTTTTGAACCCATTCAATTTGCGTCTTACGAGAATGGGCATCCAATAAAAATGATTGAGATAGCACTCTTTCATTCGGCCAAAGCGCGATTGGTGGGCGTGCATGAACTTCTTCATGCAGCTGTCTTCTGGCGGGGTGATCGTAAGGTCTCATAGTTTTAATGTATATCAATCAATAGTAGCAACTTATACACCGCTAAAATCTTCTCTAACTTGGTAGGGATGCATACCGCGGTTTAAACAATTGCGCACATAGTCAATACTGGCGCGCAAAGCATAGTAATCACTAGACAAAGTTCTAGAAACTCGTAATTGCAATGCCTCATACTCCAGCAAATCTAATTTCTTGAGATAGTCATCTTTTGCTTCTGGTGGAAAGTTTTCAGTCAACTCTCGCTCATAAGTCTTCAGAGTCATATACAGTGCATCAATTTTTCGTTTCATCCGTTTATTGCGATAGCCCGGCAAAGTAAGTAGCACAGGATATGCCAAGGCGCAGAATGGTAGCAATACAAAAATTAATCGATTGACGAGTTCAGCCAACCAAAATGGTAAATAGGTCATCAATAGAGGTGATCCATTTTTTTCGTAATGCAAAGCTACGGGACTTTCTGGGAGGCCTGCATTTTTGAAGGAAGGAAATTCACCATGCCCGGAAAAGAAGGAGGCCTTACCATTAATTTCTCGTGCAGCCTCGAGGAATAAAAACTGGAGGGCTGGATGCATTCTGTCATCGATCAGCAAATTGGTTGTTGAAGCCATGAGTTTGATGTCACTCGAAGGAAAGTTGCGTGGCAAACTAAATGCACCTGTTGGGACATTCAGAATTTGCATATAAGGCAACAAACGAGCATATGCCTCAGCTCGAGGGAAGGCAGCTAGGTGCAAATTCGGATCCGCCAGCAATCTCTGTACATTGGGCGCCTCATAGGCATCCACAATAAACGCTGCCTCAATTTCCCCTTTTTGCAAGGCCTCAGCTGCTTTTGATCCAGAGAGATTCAGGAAATGAGCTCCCTCCTCAAAACCATTGGCCTTAAGGATATGCATGGCTTGCGCATAGGTTCCACTGCCTTTCACACCCACGGACAATTTTGAATTGAGGAAGAAATGAGAGCGCGCTTTAATTTCTTGAAAATCATTTGACTTGATCTCGGGTCCACGATAGAACAACCAAATCGGATCATAAGAAATCGTACCCAGCGATAGCACACCAGTGACATCCTGAGGATTAAATGCGCCTGCCTGCACAAAGGCAGCTTGAACTGGATCCTGGCGATCAACTAAATGCGCAACATTTTCCTCGGCACCTCTCGTAGGAAGTAGTTCAAGAGTAATTCCTTTTTTCTCGAAAAAGGCTGCATACTTTTTTCCCAAAACATCATAAGAACCACCGGGCTGACCTGTTGCCATCACAACATGTCTTGGTGGTGGTGGATCGGCGTACCACCAAACTCCAAGCAAGACTAGCAATAGAATCACCAAGACAGGCCAAGCCTCTTTCAGGAACTGAGCAAAGTCACCCCACTTTTCCTGAGCGGTCTCATAGAGTCCGAGGTAGGTTTCTTTAATGTCTTGTTTGATACTTCCCATGGAAGGCCAATTAGCAAATGTGTCAAACCCTAATGATAATAGGCTTATCTCATTTCTAGAAAGTACTTATATGCTGACCCTCCGTAAAGCTCAGGATCGCGGTTATGCCGATCACGGCTGGCTTAACAGCTTTCACTCCTTCTCTTTTGCCGGCTACCATGACCCCCAATTTATGGGCTGGGGTAATTTAAGGGTCATCAATGAGGATCGGGTAGCTGCAGGTATGGGATTTGGCAAGCATGGTCATCGCAATATGGAGATCATCAGCTATGTTTTATCTGGCGAGTTGGCTCATGAAGACAGCATAGGAAATATCAAAGGTATTCCGCCAGGCGATGTTCAGCGCATGAGTGCCGGCACCGGTGTCACTCACAGTGAGTTCAATCACGCCAAGGATCAGACGACCCACTTTTTACAAATCTGGATAGAACCGAACGTAATGGAAATCGCCCCCAGTTATGAGCAAAAAACAATTCCGGTGATCAATAAACAAGGAAAGCTTTGCCTGATTGCATCGCCTGATGGCGCCGACAATGCAGTAAAGATTTATGCGGACGCCAAAATATATGCGGGTCTCTTTGATGGGACGCAATCAGCCCAGCTCAAGCTAGACTCGAATCGCAAAGGATACGTACACCTCATTAGGGGTGAGCTCAAGATTAATGGAATTCCACTTCAAGGCGGTGATGCCTTATTGATTAATCATGAAGAAAACATCCTCATTAGCGACGGCAAAAATGCTGAAGTCTTGGTCTTCGAGCTTCATCAATAATAAAAAACGGGATAACAAGCAAGGTTGTTATCCCGCATTTCAAACAGGCTTGATTTAATCCAGCTTAATCTTTGCCTTTTCAATCACCACTTTCCAGCGAGCAATATCGGAATTGTATAAGTCAGTAAATTGCTGTGTATTCATAGGTGCAATTTGAACGCCAGCTTTGACAAAACGCTCTTTCATCTCCGGTGTGTCCAGAATCTTCAGAATAGTGCTGCTTAAGGTGTTCATGATGGCGGGAGGAGTTCCTGCTGGCACGAACATGCCTTGCCAGAGCGCCATCTCATAACCCTTAACACCGGCCTCTTGCATTGTGACCACCTCAGGAGCGCCACTAAAGCGATTTTTACCCGTTACAGCTAAAGCGTTGGCTTTATCGCCTTTGTACAAAGGAAGACCTACAGGCATTCCCGCAAAATAGAAATCAATTTGACCACCAACTAAATCCGTCGCAGCGGGAGAACCCCCTTTGTAAGGAATATGGATCGCTTGAGTGCCAGTAGTCGCTAGAAATAGCTCGCCAGCCATGTGATCTGAATTTCCAATGCCGGAGGAGCCAAAGCTCATCTTGCCTGGATCAGCCTTGAGCATTGCAATCAACTCAGCTACATTTTTAGCCTTGAAGTTATTATTTACAATCAAGATATGGGGGGTTGCAGCAACGCCCACTACAGGCAACAGGTCTTTCTGGCCATTAAACGGCAGTCTTGGATTCGCTGCTACATTAATTGCCAAACCATTCTGAGCAAAGAGCACGGTATAACCATCGGGAGCGCTTTTAGCGACAGCATCGGCGGCCAAACTACCGGCAGCCCCACCACGGTTTTCTACGATGACCGACTGCTTGAGGGCAATACTGAGCTCATTGGCTACCATTCTTCCAACGATGTCAGTTGAACTTCCTGGGGCATAGCCAACCAACATCTTGATTGGCTTATCAGGATAGGCGGCAAACGCCGTACCTAGCACCAGCGGTAATACTAAAGAACCTAAAACTATTTTTTTTATTGATTTCTTAATCATGTTGTCTCCTCCAGTAAATTTATAAATCTAATGCTGCGATTCCACACTCCTTGGCACATTGATTCAAGGATTCTTGTAATTCAGGTGAAATAGGGATGCCTTCTTGTAATCTTTGTGCCATTGATTTGGCAGCGCCATCACCAGGCACTCGAATCTGATTCACGCCAGGCAATTTGGAGGAAGCTTTTAAGTCATTCACTAAAGCAATGACGCGCTCAACAAACTGCTCCCGATCGCCAAATGCGCTTGGATCAACCGCAATAATGGTCTGCCCAGTATTGGTAATCACATCGTGATGCGCATTAAAGTCAATCGTATCCTTGCCAACCGCTGCATTATTCAGCGCACCAGCAAGCAAACCAATCATGACGGCGAGTCCATAGCCCTTATACCCACCAATCGGCAATAGTGAACCCTCGCTCGATTTTTTCGGATCCGTAATGGGATGGCCATTTCGGTCAATCATCCAAGTATCGGGAATAGACTCCCCTTTTTGGGCGGCTACTTTCACTTTCCCATAAGCGGCAACTGTGGTGGCAATATCTAAGAGCACGATGGGGTGATCGCCTGCGGGAACTGCAATTGCAATTGGATTAGTTGATAGGAGCAAATCAATGCCGCCCCAAGGGGCCATATGATTTGCATTTCCGACAGCCATATAGATGCCGATGTAACCCTGTTCAGCGAGCTTTCTCACGTATACAGACGCGGCACCAGAATGGTTACCAAAATGACTACCCACCCAGCAAACACTATGTTGCTTGACTTTTTCTATAGCAAGCTCAACCGCTTTATTCATCACGAGATGACCTAAGGCGTTATCTCCATTGATTAGAGCTGTAGCGCCTTGCTCACGCTCAATATGAATATTGGGGTTCAGATTAATACCGCCAGCCCGAATTCTTTTGATGTAAGCAGGCAATCTAAAGATCCCATGGCCATCAGCGCCAACGAGGTCAGACTTCACCATCAATTGCGCAACAATTTTGGCATCCGCTACAGGTACTTTATTAGCCTGCAATGCATTGGCAATAAATTCTTCAGCCTGAGTTATGGGTAAATGTTTCATTTCCACTCTTGTAATTTAATTTCCCGAGCCACTCTTAAATTCCATCTTATAGGTGTATTTATTTTCGGGATGATAGGTAAAGGTGATTTCGAAAAGTTTATCTTGATCATCGAAGTAACGTCGAACAATTACCAAACATGGGTCATGGGGCTTCAATTGAAGCTTTTTAGCAATATTTGTGGGTGCACCCACAGCGTAAACGTCCACTTCGGCCCGATCAATTCTAGTGCCATACTGCTTTTCGATTTGCTCAAACACCATGACCTGACTATGTTCAGGGTCTGATGTGAGTGAGGCGAATTGCGGAAGAATATAAATGTCCGTCCATGCAATCACTTGCTCAGTATCTCGCTGCTTTCGAATACCGCTGATGTGATACCAAGAAGAGCCAACTGCGCCCCCGATCATTTCACTAAGAGGCTTGTCGAGCTCAATAAACTCTTCAATGAGATTTTCCCGATACGTATCTCTTGGGTAGCTCAAAATATCGATAGGTGAATTAAAGCTTTGGGTAAATCTCCTGACCTTCTGACGCGAAATCACTTGCGTTGGAGCGCCTTGACGACGCAACACCAAGCCATCTGCCTCCAAGGTTTGCAACGCATGCCTTAAGGTGTGGCGACTAGCTTCAAAGCTGGCGCAAAGCACTGCCTCAGAGGGCAAGTTTGACCCTACCGCCCAATCTCCATT
>CANBPJ010000019.1 GCA_947371415.1 Burkholderiaceae bacterium
AATTTCCTAAAAAATTACCCAAAAACACTTGACCCTCTTATTGCGATCCTCTAAAGTGGGAGGAAGTGTGAAAAAGTGGGGTAAATGGTGTTTCAAGGTGCGTCAGCTCTCAATTTAGATGCAAAAGGCCGCATGTCTGTGCCGGCAAAGTATCGTGACGCCTTGTTAGTTCAAGGTGAGGGCCGAATTACGCTTACCAAACACCCTGATGGATGCCTCCTTTTATTTCCCCGCCCTGAGTGGGATACCTTTCGCTCTCGTGTAGCGCAATTGCCAATGGATGCCCATTGGTGGCGCCGAATTTTTCTGGGAAATGCTGCAGAGGTTGACTTAGACAGCGCCGGAAGAATTTTGGTGAGCCCTGAGTTGCGTTCTGCTGCTGGAATTGAGAAAGAAGTGATGCTGCTTGGGATGGGTAGTCACTTGGAGTTGTGGGATGCGGCTACTTACGCTGCAAAAGAACAGGCTGCCATTGCGCAAGGTATGCCTGAAGCCCTGAAGCAATTTAATTTTTGATGACGGGGTGCCATGAACATAACTCATCGCCCAGTGTTACTGGCCGAGGCGGTGACGGCGCTGATCAGTGGCCCACGCATCACCTCCCCAGAAGCATCAAAAAATCTACTCTTGATCGATGGAACGTTTGGGCGCGGTGGTCATACCCAAGCCTTATTAGCCCAACTTCCTTCGAGCGCGCAAATGATTTCGTTCGACAAGGACTTGGATGCGATCGCAGTCGCGGAAAAAATCAACGATCAACGATTACGCATAGTGCACGACAGTTTCGCGCATATGGATCAGTATGCGGAGCCAGAATCCGTCGATGGCATTTTGTTGGATCTGGGAATCAGCTCTCCACAGGTGGACGAAGCGCATCGCGGCTTTTCATTTCGCAAGGATGGTCCGCTCGATATGCGGATGAATACGGATCACGGATTGACAGCAGCAGAATGGCTGGAACAGGCATCACAAGAGGACATCACGCGTGTGATTAAGACTTATGGTGAGGAACGTTTTGCATTTCAGATCGCTAAAGCTATTGTGGCCAAGCGAGAAGAGGGGCTGTCGCCAAAAACAACTTTGCAATTAGCGAGTTTGGTGGCCAGCGTGGTTCGTACAAGAGAAGTGGGGCAAGATCCAGCCACTAGAACTTTCCAGGCGCTGCGTATTTTCATCAACCGCGAGTTAGAGGACCTGGAGTTGGGGCTAAAGGCGGCGCTCAATTTGTTAAAGCCAGGTGCGCGATTGGCAGTAATTAGTTTTCATTCGCTAGAAGATCGGATTGTGAAGCAGTTTTTGCAGTCACATGCCAAAGTGATAGTGCCACGTGGTTTGCCGGTTCGCGATAGAGACTTGCCGCAATGCGCCTTAGAAATTATTGGACGCGTTAAGCCAAGCGAGGGGGAGGTTCGTGAAAACCCCCGTGCTCGTTCAGCCATCATGCGTGTTGCGGAAAAACGTGCAGGAGCGATGGGTTGAATCGCGCCACTCTGACATTGCTCGTTTTGTTATTAGTCTGCGCGCTATCTTTAGTAGCAGCGCAGCAACGCGCTCGTAAATTATTTATTGCATTAGAGCGTGCGCAAATTGAGGAGCGCAAGCTTAACCAAGACTGGTTGCGCTTAGAGTATGAACAGCGCAACCTATCTAAGTCTGCGCGGATTCGCGATGTTGCTCGCAATCAGTTGCACATGGTTCCTATATCTCCAGAACGTACTTTGTACTTAAAGGAGGCTAGATGAGGCCGGTAGGTTTTTCAACTACGCCCAATTTAGTATTGCGTCTGCCAATGTGGCGGTCACGCCTCATGCTGTTCATGTTGTTCTTCGTCTTCATGTTGCTACTGATTCGCGCCTTCTGGATCCAAGGTCCAGGAAATGCTTTTTATGAAGCTAAGGGTGTGCGTGGCACGCAGCGGGAACTAGAGCTTTCTGCATCACGCGGAAAAATATTGGATCGCAATGGTCAAGTCATCGCTACGAGCTTAGAGGCTAAGTCAGTGATCGCTTATAACGACACCGTTCCAGATGACTTAGCGGCAGACAAGGTTCAAAAGCTGGCGAGCTTATTGCAAATCAGTGAAGCTGAATTAAGGAAAAAGTTAAAAGAAGAGCGGAAGCAAATTTTCTTAAAGCGTCAGGTTGATCCAGAGGTAGCGCAGCAAATTAAGCAATTGGAAATTCCGGGGATTGGCCTGAATAATGAATACCGTCGCTTCTATCCTGAGGGTGAAGCGATGGCGCACGTCGTTGGCTTTACCAATGTAGAAGATCGTGGCCAAGAGGGTATGGAGCTCTCTAGAGAAAAAGAATTGGCTGGGCATCCAGGCGCACGTCGCGTAGTGGTAGATCGTTTGGGACGCGTAGTGGAAGATGTGGCTATTTTGCAGTTACCTCAAAACGGTAAAGATTTGCAACTCTCTATCGATAGCAAGATTCAGTTTCTTGCCTACAACGCTGTAAAGAATGCAGTCGAGCAACACCATGCCAGCGCTGGGGGTGCTGTGGTGCTAGATACACAGACCGGTGAAATATTAGCCCTAGCGAATTACCCAAGCTATAACCCAAATGATCGCAAGAAGTTAAACGGCGAGCAATTGCGCAATCGTGTTTTGACTGACACCTTTGAGCCTGGTTCCACGATGAAGCCTTTGACTGTGTCGATTGCCCTAGAGAAGGGTGTTGTAGCGCCAAATACCAATATGGTGATTGGTGCTAAATATTTAGTTGGCCCTAAGCCAATTACGGATACTCACCCCTACGGCAACCTCACTGTTGCTCAAATTATTCAAAAATCGAGCAATATTGGCACTGCCAAAATTGCGATGAATAATCTATCCGCAGAAGAGATGTGGAATTTCTATACTTCTGTTGGTTTGGGTCAAGCCCCAAAGATTGGTTTTCCTGGCGCAGTGGCAGGCACAGTACATCCATATAAAAAATGGATGCCGACTGATCAGGCGCGTATCGCATTTGGCTACGGTATTTCAGCTTCACTCTTTCAGGTAGCTCGCGCTTACACCATCTTTGCGCGTGATGGTGATTTAGTGCCGCTAACAATTGAGCGCAGTCCAGACTTTAAGCCTGGTACTCATGTTATCTCAGCAAAAACAGCGATTGAAATGCGTAGCATGATGGAGTCAGTGACAGAGCCTGGTGGAACAGCCATTAAGGCTCAGGCTGAAGGTTACCGGGTTGGTGGCAAAACGGGTACTGCACATAAATTAGTGGGCAAGGGCTACGGTAATAAATATCGCGCTTACTTTGCAGGTCTGGCACCAATTAGTGCCCCGCGTATTGTGGTTGCCGTGATGATTGATGAGCCGACCGGCGGTAGTCACTATGGTGGAGATGTTGCTGCACCCGTGTTCTCCACGATTGTTAGCGAGACCTTGCGCACCTTGAATGTATTGCCGGATAGTAATGTGAAGCAAATGACGCTTCAGGATGCAAATCCTGCAGTAATTCAGAGTGCCTCAGTAAAAACTCACGCAGCGGTTTTAAAAAGATGATGGCGATGGTAAAGATAGAACCCCATCTCTTGATCTCTCATTTACGTGATCTCACTTCTGTAGATGCAAAAGTAAGTGCAGATAGTCGTCAAATTCAGGCTGGCGATATTTTCTTTGCGTATGCGGTTGGGCACGGCAATGTGCTGCGAGATGGCCGTGATTACATTGCCGCCGCTTTGGCAAATGGTGCTGCGGCAGTTGTATTTGACCCTGCCGATGGAGTCGCTAACGAATACTTAGATCGGCCACAATGTTTTGCCATTGAGAATTTAGCTACTTTAGCCGGAAAGCTCTGCGCAGAGTGGTATGACTTCCCAAGCAAAAAACTAAACGTGATTGGTGTTACTGGAACTAATGGTAAGACCAGCATTACCCAGTGGCTATCGCAGGCTTTAGATGATGCCGGCCATCGGACAGCGGTACTGGGTACATTGGGCACAGGCTTTCCTGGTGCGCTGATTCAGACGGGTTACACCACTCCAGATGCACCGCTTTTGCAAACCCAACTAAAGGAATTGCTTGATGCTGGCGCTCAGCACGTGGCTGTAGAAATCTCTTCCCATGCGCTGGACCAAGAGCGTATTTCTGGGTTGGATGTGCGCACTGCAGTATTTACTAATTTAACCCAAGATCATTTGGACTATCACGGGACTATGGGCGTATACGCTGAAGCAAAGGCAAAATTGTTTCAGCAGCCCAAGCTTCAAAATGCCATCATTAATTTTGATGACGCATTTGGGCGTGAGCTAGCCATGAAGTTGCTTGCTGCTGGCAGTCTTCAGGTGTGGGGTTATGCATTAAATAAAGATGCGTTTGCTGGGTTTGAGAAATTCAGCAGTCGTTTGAAGCGGGTTTACCTAGAGGATGCTGTTCTTACATCGGCTGGATATCAATCCCAATTGAGTTGTGATGAGCTTGGTTCAAGTGCCGTACAGCTCGCAGTACTCGGTGAATTTAATTTGAGCAATTGCTTGGCGGTCTGGACTGTTTTATTGGCTCAAGGCTTTAGTCCTGAGGATGCCTCTAAGCGTATGGCAAAGTTGAGCCCTGTTTCTGGTCGCATGGAACTGATTCGCCTGAACAAAACACAAAGAACTGAAGGCCCATTGGTTGTTGTTGATTATGCTCATACACCTGATGCCCTCGCTAAAGCATTAAATGCCTTACGCCCTATCGCAAATCAAAGGGGCGGAAAAGTGTGGTGCGTGTTCGGTTGTGGTGGCGATCGAGATTCGGGTAAGCGACCTCAAATGGGGTGTGTTGCCCAAGAGTTTGCTGATCACATCGTGCTGACTAGTGACAACCCAAGATCCGAAGATCCAAAGTCCATTATTGCGATGATTCAAGCTGGTATGTCGGCTGATCTAATCAATGTTCAAGTACTGCCTGATAGAGCTGCTGCCATTATGGCTGCGGTTCGTCATGCGGATATTAAGGACATCGTTTTGGTTGCTGGTAAGGGGCATGAATCCACCCAAGAAATCAATGGCAAGAAATTTGATTTTTCTGATCAAGAGCACATACGTCTAGCTGCAGGAGGTGGTGTATGAGTCTGCCCATGACCACCCTTTCTCAAGTGCATGCCATGTTGCCGGGAAGCAAATTGATTCACGCAAGCAATGAGTCCGCTCAGGCAATCAACATTTCTCATGTGGGTAGTGATAGTCGTCAAATTCAGGCAGGTGAATTATTTGTAGCCCTGGCAGGCGAGCATTTTGATGCGCATGATTTCTTGAGTGAGATCACTGCGGCAGGGGCTAGCGCTGCCCTCATTAGCAATAAAGAAAAGTGCCCTGCTGATGTAGCAGCGGTCTTTGTGGATGACACCAAACAAAGTTTGGGTCAATTAGCTAAGACTTGGCGAACACAGTTTGTTATTCCAGTGGCCTTGGTCACCGGATCCAATGGTAAGACCACTGTAAAAGAGATGATCGCCTCAATCTTTAAGGCTGCTGCTGGCGAGGAATGTACCTTGGTTACCAAAGGCAACCTCAATAACGATATCGGTTTACCTTTAACTTTATTGCGCATGCGTTCGAGTGATCGCTTAGCGGTGATCGAATTGGGTATGAACCATCCTGGCGAAACAGCAGAGTTGGCCGCTATTGCGCAAGCTAATATTGTCTTGATCAATAATGCTCAGCGTGAACATCAAGAATTTATGGCAACCGTTGAAGCTGTTGCAAAAGAACATGCGACTGCGTTAAGCGCACTGCCTGAAGACGGCGTTGCAGTATTTCCAGCGGATTCCGAATTTGCAGATGTTTGGCATCAAGCCGCTGCAGGACGTAGAGTGATTGATTTTGTTTTATCTACCGATGAATCTCTGGTCAAGGCTTCGGTAGCCGGTAAGTTGCTCGCCAATGGCAGAGTTGAGATCGCGACAGAGCTGGGTAAGATTGAGGTTCAACTCAATACTTTAGGTAATCACAACGTCCGTAATGCGCTAGCAGCAAGTGCTGTTGCTTTGGCCGCTGGATTGAGTCTTGACAATATTAAAGCTGGCTTAGAGTCCTTTGCCCCAGTAAATGGGCGCATGCAAGCAAAGTCTTTAAATCCCCATTGCACGCTGATCGACGATAGCTATAACGCCAACCCAGACTCTGTAAGAGCCGCTATTGATGCACTCAAGCAGTCTGGAAACGCCTCTTGGTTGGTTTTAGGTGATATGGGTGAAGTAGGAAATCAAGGGCCGGCATTTCATGAGGAAGTTGGTGCCTATGCTGCGGAGCAGGGTATTTCCAAGCTATTTGCTCTTGGAGAGCAATGCAAGTTTGCAGTGCAAGGCTTTGATAAGTCGCAAAAAACTCAGGTCACTGGAAGCGCTGCACATTTCACAACTTTGGATCAATTACTTGAAGAGCTCAATGTGGCCCTAGCAAATCACGAATCCAACAAACAGATGCATTTAGATATTTTGGTTAAGGGATCCCGTTTTATGCGCATGGAGCGTGTGGTTCAAGCCTTGCTAGAGGAGGCTAAAACATGCTCTTGATATTGGCCCAATGGCTACAGGATGACTTTGGGTTTTTCCGGGTCTTTAACTACATCACCTTTAGAGCTGTGATGGCGACCGTGACCGCTCTTTTAATTGGTTTGGCTGCCGGTCCATGGGTGATTCGCAAGTTGACTGCATTGAAGATGGGTCAAGCAGTGCGTACTGATGGTCCACAATCCCATTTAGTGAAATCAGGTACTCCCACGATGGGCGGTGTATTGATTCTTTTGGGTATTTTTATTTCTTGCATGCTATGGGCAGATTTGAGCAATCGGTTTATCTGGATTGTGATGATCGTTACTTTTGGATTTGGCGCGGTCGGCTGGGTAGATGACTACCGCAAAGTAGCTCGTAAAGATCCCAAGGGTATGGCTTCGAGAGAAAAGTTCTTTTGGCAAACCTTGATTGGTTTATTCGCTGCCATCTATTTAGCGTTTTCCGTATCGGAAGTGAATAACTTGAAGGTATTGCAGTTGTTCTTCGATTGGCTCAAGAGTGGCTTCGCTTTGGATTTGCCTGCAAAGTCAAATTTGCTGATTCCATTCATGAAAGAGATCAGCTATCCGCTAGGTGTAATGGGCTTCATCATCCTCAGTTACTTAGTCATTGTTGGTAGCAGTAATGCGGTGAATTTGACGGATGGCTTGGATGGCTTGGTGATCATGCCTGTGATTTTGGTTGGCGCAGCACTGGGCGCATTTGCTTACGTCATGGGTAATGCGATTTACGCTAAGTACTTATTGTTTCCTTATATCCCCGGTGCTGGTGAACTCATGATTTTCTGCGGAGCCATGGGCGGAGCAGGACTGGCATTCCTTTGGTACAACACACATCCCGCCCAAGTATTTATGGGTGATGTTGGTGCGCTTGCATTGGGTGGTGCACTTGGAACTATCGCCGTCATTGTCCGGCAAGAAATTGTGCTCTTTGTTATGGGTGGAATTTTCGTGGCAGAAACAGTCTCGGTGATGCTACAAGTCTTCTGGTTCAAATTTACTAAGAAGCGTTTTGGTGAAGGGCGTCGTATTTTTAGAATGGCGCCACTTCATCACCATTTTGAATTAGGTGGTTGGCGCGAGACACAAGTAGTGGTTCGCTTCTGGATCATCACCATTTTATTAGTCCTCATTGGCCTCTCCAGCCTGAAATTACGGTAAGCCAAAGAATATGCATAACTTAGATCAAGCCTTCGCTAACCCAGCACTCATCTCTGATGAGGGTTATCAAGCACCTCAAAATTTCCTGATATTAGGATTGGGAGAATCTGGCTATGCAATGGCTAAGTGGTGTTTGCGTAATGGCGCAAATGTAAGTCTAAGTGATACACGCGATCGCGAAAAACTGAATGAGCTGCAAAAAGCGTGGCTAGCTGATCTGGAATTTGCAGGACTCAAAGAAGCCAATTTTGGCCCACTGGATCATACTAATCTAAAAAATATTGATGTACTCGGAATGAGCCCGGGCTTATCACCATTGCAAGAACCAACAGCCTCTTTCTTGGCTGGGGCGCAAGAGTTGAGTGTTGATATCTGGGGTGAGATGGAATTCTTCGCCAGAGGTATTGCTGCCTTAGATCGGATGGCTCAGCTAGATGGCGCCCAGTACAAGCCTTCGGTATTGGCTATTACAGGGACTAACGGAAAAACAACAACGACTGCATTAACTGGTCAATTGTGTGAACGCGCTGGTAAGCGTGTTGCCGTAGCGGGAAATATCAGCCCAGCTGCTTTAGATAAATTGATGTCTTGCTTAGATGAAGTGGATCAAGTCGCTGATATGCCTGAAGTTTGGGTGCTTGAACTCTCTAGCTTTCAGTTGGTTTACACAAGCACTTTTAATGCGACAGCGGCAACCGTATTAAATATTACGCAAGATCATTTGGATTGGCATGGCAATATGCAGGCCTATGTGGATGCCAAGGCAAATGTTTTCGGACGAGACACCATCTGCATATTGAATCGCGATGATGCTTCAGTAATGGGTTTGCTCTCTGAAGAGCAAAAGGCAAATAAATCAGTTATTACCTTTGGTGCAGGCCGTCCAGATGAGCAGGGCGCCTTTGGCATTGAGCATGATTTACGTGCTGGCGGAATTGATTGGCTGGTCTGGGCCGAGGTCGATGAAGATCTTGAGCCTCAACCAAAGCGTCGTCGCAAAGTGGTGGTGGTAGAAGATGAGCCGTTAAGACTAAAGCGTTTGATACCCGCTGATGCCTTACGCATTCGTGGTCGTCACAATGCATTGAATGCATTGGCAGCTCTCGCCCTAGCAAGAGCGGCTGGCTTGCCGATGAATATGTTGCTCCATGGTTTGCGTGATTATCATGGCGAGCCCCATCGTGTTCAAAGCGTATCGATCGTGTCGAACGTTGAATATGTGGATGACAGCAAGGGTACTAATGTAGGCGCAACAGTTGCAGCATTGAATGGCTTAAGTGCTAATGAATCAGGCAAGCGAATCTGGTTGATTGCGGGTGGAGAGGGCAAGGGGCAGGACTTTAGTCCTTTGCGGGACCCAGTAACGCGATTTGTAAAAGGCGTATTCCTTATTGGGAAGGATGCCCCGATTATCGCCGAGGCCTTAGCTAACTCTGTGTCTTGTGTCATGAGTGAGACTTTGCAAAACGCGGTAGCTCAAGCTGCCAAACAAGCCCAATCTGGCGATATCGTTTTATTGTCACCGGCTTGCGCCAGTTTTGACCAGTTCAGTGATTATGTTGTCCGTGCCGAAGCTTTTATTGCAGAAGTTCAAGAATTGGGAATGCAGTTCGAAGGAGTTAATACATGAGTTTGAAGGAAAAACTCTTTCCTGAGAATCGCTTAGGTCTCGACCGCTTCTGGAATTTCTCTAGAGGTGGGATAGATAATTTCCGCAGTGGCCTGAGAGATGCAGTATCTGGCGTAGAGCAGACTCGTTCGCGCATGATGGATTACGACCAGCTGTTAGTTTGGGCAGTTTTATCTTTGGCCTTGATTGGTTTAGTCATGGTCTACTCCGCATCAATTACTTTGGCTGATGGCCCTAAGTATGCAAATTACAGTAGCAATTTCTTTTTAATTCGTCATTGCATTTCATTGGCAATCGCCATTGGTGTTGGCATCTGGGCGTTTAAGATCCCAACTAAAGTTTGGGATCGTTACTCACCAGTAGTTTTTGGTTTCACGGTCTTGCTCTTAATTGCTGTTCTTATCCCGGGTGTTGGTAAGGGTGTAAATGGTGCCAAGCGCTGGATTCCGTTAGGCTTAATGAACTTTCAGCCATCCGAGTTAATGAAATTTGCCGCTGTTATCTTTGCGGCAAGTTATACAGTACAGCGTCAAGAATATCTTCATTCATTTGTTAAAGGTATGTTGCCGATGGGTATCGCCGTTGCATTGGTAGGCGGTTTGCTCATGGCTGAGCCAGATATGGGCGCGTTTGTAGTGGTTGCCTTAATTGCTTTTGGAATTTTGTTTTTAGGTGGGATTAATGCCAAGTTGTTTGGTGGATTAATCTTGGTTGGTCTCATGAGTGGCGCAACTATGATTGCCCTCTCACCATTTCGTCGTGGACGAATGCTGGCCTTCATGGATCCATGGCAAGTAGATAACGCCGCAAATAAAGGCTACCAGTTAACCCATTCACTCATGGCTTTCGGCCGTGGCGAATGGTTTGGTTTAGGTTTGGGCGGTAGTGTTGAAAAATTGCATTACCTACCTGAAGCCCATACAGATTTCATCATGGCGGTGATCGGTGAAGAATTGGGATTTGTTGGTGTGGTGGTAATGATCTTCTTGTTCTATTGGATCGTACGCCGTGCATTCTTAATTGGACGCACTGCATTGCAATTAGATCGAAGCTTTGCTGGTCTTGCTGCTAAAGGCGTGGCAATTTGGATTGGCTGGCAGGCCTTTATCAATATGGGTGTGAACTTAGGATTGCTTCCTACCAAGGGTCTAACTCTTCCATTGGTCAGTTATGGCGGCTCAGGAATTTTGATGAATGCAGTTGCAGTAGCCATGCTACTTCGCATTGATTATGAAAACCGGATCTTGATGCGTGGGGGTAAGTTGTAATGAAGCCCTCTATCTTAATTATGGCTGGCGGGACTGGGGGACATATTTTCCCAGGCCTTGCCGTCGCTGAATATTTACGCATATGTGGTTGGAAAGTATCTTGGCTCGGCAACCAAAACGGTATGGAATACCGCTTAGTGAAAGCTTGTGATTTCCCATTTGAGGCAGTTGATTTTGGTGGTCTTCGTGGTAAAGGTATTAAAGCCAAGCTGATGCTGCCATTCAATCTTGCGAGAGCAAGCTTTCAGAGTTGGAAGATCATGCGTCGCCTAAAACCAAATGTGGTTTTAGGTATGGGTGGCTACATTACCTTTCCTGGCGGCTTAATGACTAAGCTCTTGAAGATGCCATTAGTTCTTCATGAAGCTAATTCTGTAGCAGGAAGTGCAAATCGCGCTTTAGCCAAAATTGCTATGCGTACCTTGACTGGTTTTCCAGATACGATGGCCCGCGCTGAATGGGTAGGAAATCCAATTCGAGAAGAATTTGAAGTAGTGGGCATACCATCAGCACGTTATGCGAAACGCTCCGGCCCTTTATCGATTTTGGTGGTTGGCGGTAGTTTAGGCGCCGCCGCTCTAAACGAAGCTATTCCTGCTGCATTGGCCTTAATGGATAAACCAGGTCGTCCACGCGTAATTCATCAAGCCGGTGACAAGCATCTGGCAGACCTACAAAAGCGTTATGCCGAGCTGGGTGTGGAAGCTGACATTCGTCCTTTTATTGTCGATATGCCAACTGCTTACGCTCAAGCAGATCTGGTCATTTGCCGTTCGGGTGCGATGACAGTCTCAGAAATTGCGGCCTGCGGCGTTGCATCTTGTTTGATCCCATTTCCTTATGCGATTGATGATCATCAGACTGCAAACGCACGCTTTTTATCGGATGCAGATGCAGCGATTCTTTTGCCACAAGTGGAGCTTAATCCACAGGATCTAGCTTCCATGATTCAAAACTATAGTCGACAAGATTTACAAGTGATGGCTGAGCGTGCACATGCTTTGGCTAAGCCACATGCAACTCAACGCGTAGCTGAAGTCTGTGCAGACTGTGCGGGGGTGGGAACATGAAACATATCGTTCAACAGATTCATTTTGTTGGTATCGGCGGTGCAGGCATGAGCGGTATTGCCGAAGTGCTCTTGAATTTGGGATACCAGGTATCTGGATCTGATTTAGCCGAGGGTGCTGCCACCAAGCGCTTAAAAGGCTTGGGTGCAGTGATTCACATTGGTCATGATCCTCAGAATATTGGCACTGCAGAAGCTGTAGTGATTTCTACTGCGGTTACTGGCAATAATCCTGAGGTGCTAGCTGCGCGTGCAGCCAAGGTTCCCGTTATTCAGCGTGCCGTCATGCTCGGTGAACTCATGCGGCTAAAGCAGGGTATTGCAATTGCAGGTACGCATGGCAAAACAACGACTACCAGTTTGGTTGCTTCAGTTTTAGCCGAAGGTGGCTTAGATCCAACTTTTGTGATCGGTGGAAAGTTAAATTCTGCTGGTGCTAATGCGCGCTTAGGTCAGGGTGATTTCATTGTGGTTGAAGCGGATGAGTCTGATGCCTCCTTCTTGCAGTTATTCCCAGCAATGGAAGTGGTAACCAATATCGATGCCGATCATATGGATACCTATCAGCATGACATGGCAAGATTGAAACAGGCTTTTGTACAGTTTATCCAGCGCATGCCATTTTATGGGGTTGCAGTTTTGTGTATCGATGACGCTAATGTGAGAGATATTATTCCTTTTGTATCTCAGCCAATATTGCGTTATGGCTTATCGGAAGATGCTGATATTCGTGCGAGCAATGTTCGTGCCGAGGGCACTCGCATGCATTTCACGGTTGATCGTAAAACAGTTCGCCGCCATGGAAATATGCCAGGCCCATTAGAGGTGCAGTTGAATTTGCCGGGCCTGCACAACGTGCGCAATGCACTAGCCGCAATTGGTATTGCAACTGAATTAGGCGTTGGTGATGAGGCGATAGTGAAAGCCTTATCTGAATTTAGTGGTGTTGGTCGTCGCTTCCAGAGATATGGTGAAATTCCATTGGCAACGGGCGGTAGCTTTACCTTGATTGATGATTATGGTCATCACCCTGTAGAAATGGCAGCCACCTTGGCTGCGGCGCGTGGAGCGTATCCAAACCGTCGCTTGGTGTTGGCATTTCAGCCTCACCGATTTACACGCACTCGTGATTGCTTTGGGGAGTTTGTTCAAGTACTCAAGAACTTTGATGCACTCGTATTGACAGAGGTATACCCAGCTGGTGAAGCTAAGATACCTGGTGCTGATGGCCAAAGTCTCATGAAGGCGGCGCTTGCGGCTGATAAGACTTTGAATGGCCCCTTAGATAGTGCGTCTGTAGCCTTTGCACCTAGCATTGCAGAAATGCCTGAAAAATTAAGCGCCTTATTGCGCGATGGCGATGTCTTGATCACGATGGGCGCTGGCTCCATCTCAGGATTGCCCCATGTATTAGTGGAGGCAAAGCATGTCTAATCAAAATATGCCGATGAGTTCTTGGGGTGAGCGCGTCAAGAACGATCTTGCTAGCTTGGATGTGAAATCTCTTGGGCGGGTAGGTGTGTTGCTCGGCGGTCGCTCTGGTGAGCGCGAGATTTCCTTGATGTCTGGTGGAGGTGTTCTAGAAGCATTACTTTCTAAAGGGGTGGATGCGTATCCGTTTGATCCAGGATTGCGCTGCCCAACCGAGCTGGCAAAAGAAAAGTTTGATCGAATCTTTATTTCTTTGCATGGACGCTATGGTGAAGATGGGACCATTCAAGGGTTACTCGAGCTTTTAGGTTTGCCTTATACCGGTAGCGGTGTATTGGCCTCTGCATTGGCGATCGACAAAATCGCGACGAAGCTTGTTTGGCTCAGTAGCGGACTCTCTACCCCAGAGTTCCAGGAACTAAAAGCTGATAGTGATTGGGATGCAGTAGTGGAGCACTTAGGTCTGCCATTAATTGTTAAGCCTGCGCATGAAGGTTCCTCATTGGGATTGACTAAAGTGAAGTCCGTCGAAGAGTTGCCTGCCGCTTATCAGCTTGCTGCAGGAATGGATAAAAAAGTGATAGCAGAGACCTGCATCATTGGCGATGAGCTTACTTGCCCATTAGTTGGCTATGGCAATAACGCCGAAGCATTGCCAGTGATCAAAATTATTCCTCCTCAGGCCAATTATGATTTCCACAATAAATATTTCTCTGATGAGACAAAATATTTATGTCCAACTGATCTGGCGCCAGAAGTAAATCTGGCTGTTCAAGAATTAGCCTTAGCCGCTTATCGTGCACTCGGTTGCAAAACCTGGGGTCGTGCTGATGTCATGCTCGATCAAAAAACTGGTAAGCCATATCTCCTCGAGATGAATACCTCTCCAGGGATGACTTCACATTCTTTAGTGCCTATGGCAGCTAAAGCCGCTGGCGTTGAGTATGCAGAATTAGTCCTCTGGGTAATTAGTCAGACTCTCAATGGCAAAGGGGCTGCATAAGCATGAGCCGAATTAGCTCCTTCTTAAGTGGATTCGGCGAAGTATTTGCTTCGCTTGCATCTCCACTCTGGAATCATCCAGAGCGTATGCAAAAGTTAAGTCGTTTCTTGATGCGCTGTTTTGTGCTCATGGTATGCGTTGGAATTTTGGTTTGGCTAAGTCAGCGCCCAGTATTTTCATTGCGCCAAGTAGTCATTGAGCCAGTGGTCGGTCAAACACTGAAGCATATTAATAAGCCTGTGGTGAAGCAGCAGGTATTAGAAACGGTTCAAGGAAACTTTTTTAGTGTGAAGTTGGAGGATGTCAAGCGCGGATTTGAGTCTATGCCTTGGGTGCGTCATGCGAATGTACGCAGAGTTTGGCCTAACGGATTAATTGTGAGCATTGAAGAGCAAAAGCCGTTTGGTACCTGGGGTGGGGCTGATAGCCACACCCTAATGAATACCCATGGAGAGCTTTTTTCTGGTCGAGTTTCTGATGTGGGTGATGGGATTGCGTTGATTGATTTTCATGGTCCAGAAGATGCCAGTAAAGAAGTGATGCGCTTATATGAAAAAGCGAATGCTTGGTTTAAGCCTTGGGATGCAGAAGTGAAGAATTTGACTCTGTCCGAGCGCTATGCCTGGCACGTCAAGCTCTCGAATGGTATGAAGGTCGAATTTGGTAGGGATGAAGAGAATTCAGACAAAACATTGACTGAAGATCGTGTAGCGCGACTCTTTAAGTATTGGCCTCAGGTTCAAGAGAAATGGGCTAATCGCGTAGACGCAATTGATCTTCGCTATGCCAATGGTTTTGCGGTGCACCTTGCCTCGGCAAGCTTGAAAAAGAATGAAGTAGACGGCAAAAAAAGTGAGCAGAAGCAATGAGGAATGAGAATGAGTAAAGATAACCGCGATTTATTGGTCGGATTAGATATTGGAACCTCTAAGGTGGTTGCTTTGGTTGCTGAATTGGCGCCTGATGGTCAATTCAATGTGGTCGGCGTTGGCCAAACTGCATCTAAGGGATTGAAGAAGGGTGTTGTTGTCAATATTGAGGCAACTGTTCAATCTATTCAGAAGGCGCTTGAAGAGGCCGAGGTCATGGCTGATCGCCAGATCGTTCAGGTATTTACGGGAATTGCTGGAAACCACATCGTGAGTTTCAACTCTAGCGGTATGGTGGCCATTCGCGATAAAGAAGTAGGCGCAGGAGATGTTGAGCGTGTCTTGGAAACTGCCAAGGCAATTAACATTCCAACTGATCAACAAATTCTGCATATCCTCGTTCAAGAATTCATTATTGATGGACAGGAAGATGTACGCGAGCCAATTGGTATGAGCGGCCTTCGACTTGAGGTGAAGGTGCATATTGTTACTGGCGCAGTCAGCGCTGCGCAAAATATTGTGAAGTGTGTACGACGTTGCGGCCTGGAAGTAAATGATTTGATTTTGCAGCCCCTGGCATCCAGCTTGGCCGTGCTTACTGAAGATGAAAAAGAGCTGGGAGTTGTATTAGTTGATATTGGTGGCGGCACAACAGATATTGCTATCTATTGCCAAGGTTCTATTCGACATACGGCGGTGATTCCGATTGCAGGTGATCAAATTACCAATGACATTGCAATGGCATTACGTACCCCAACGATTGATGCTGAAGATCTCAAGATTCAATACGGTATCGCTCGCCAAGATATGGCGGATCCAACCACCATGATTGATGTGCCGGGTGTTGGTGATCGCGAACCACGGCCAATGTCTAAACAAGCTTTAGCTGCGGTGATTGAGCCACGTGTCGAAGAGTTATTTACTCTGGTACGAGGTGTTGTGCGTGATTCGGGTTACGAAGATATGGTGTCTTCAGGGATCGTACTCACCGGTGGTACTGCTTTAATGCCAGGAATGGTTGAGCTTGCTGAACAAGTGTTCTTGCGCCCTGCGCGTATTGGCACCCCCGAATATCGAGGTCACTTGCATGAAGTCTTACGTAGCCCACGATTTGCTACCAGCATCGGTTTATTAATGGAAGGTCAGGCGCAGTTGTTGCGTGGCCGTCGAGTGTCCCAATCAGGCGCATTACAAAGTGTTATCTCGCGCATGAAGGAATGGTTCGCAGGAAATTTTTAAGTTTTTTCGTCGTCGTCAATGTAGTACTTATTACCTAGGAGGGTATATGGAATTTGAAATGTTAGATCAAGAAACAGCTGGCAAAACCATTATTAAAGTGGTTGGGGTTGGCGGTGCTGGTGGTAATGCAGTTCAGCACATGATTCGTCGTGGTGTTAACGGCGTAGAGTTTATTTGCATGAACACCGATGCTGGCGCCCTACAGCGTTCTGAGGCATCTGTGAATTTGCAACTAGGCTCTAGCGGACTTGGTGCTGGCGCAAAACCTGAAATTGGTGCAGCTTCTGCTGAAGAAGCGCGCGCTCGTATTGCAGATACATTGCAAGGTGCGCACATGGTGTTTATTACTGCGGGTATGGGTGGTGGCACAGGCACTGGCGCAGCGCCAATCGTTGCTCAAGTAGCCAAAGAGATGGGCATCTTGACTGTGGGCGTTATTAGCAAGCCATTTGATTTTGAGGGTGTAAAGCGTCTCAAGGTTGCAGAAAATGGCGCTGCTGAACTCGAGTCTTATGTAGATTCATTAATCGTAGTTCTGAATGAAAAGCTCTTTGAGGTGATGGGTGAAGATGCTGAATTTGATAAAGCCTTTGCATGCGCCGATGATGTTTTACATAACGCTGTTTCTGGTATTGCAGAAATCATCAACGTACAAGGTTTGATTAACGTCGACTTTGAGGATGTAAAAACTGTGATGGGTGAACAGGGCAAGGCGATGATGGGAACTGCAACAGTTTCTGGCATGGATCGCGCACGCTTAGCTGCTGAAGCTGCAGTTGCATCACCATTACTCGAAGGCGTTGATCTTTCTGGTGCGCGTGGTGTACTGGTCAATATCACTGCTAGCCGTTCATTGAAATTATCTGAAACTCGCGAAGTGATGGCTGCGATTCGTGGCTATGCTGCGGATGACGCAACTGTGATTTTTGGTACTGTCTATGATGAGACTTTGGGTGATGCCTTGCGCGTAACTGTAGTTGCTACTGGTTTGAATAATCCACAAGCACGTCAGAGTCATCAACCAGAAGTAGTTTGGAGGCAAGCAACTGGTACGCATGATGCAATGCCAACCATGGCTGACTTAAATAGCTTTGCTCCGGCTAGCGCATCTGCAGCAATGAGCAGGGTAAGTTTAGATTCAGCTTTGAGTACAAGTGCTGGCTTAGCAATGACAGGAGCTGGTAGTGCGCCTTCAATGGCCGCCCAACCAGCAACTAGTGGTGTTGATTACAGCCAATATGACTTGCCACGTGTATTCCGTAGTTCGCGTGAAGCTACACCAGCTCCTAAATTAGGCGCTGATAGTTCGCCACAGGCTAAATCCATGTTGGATAAAGGTGCTGATTATTACGAAATCCCTGCTTTTTTACGTAAGCAAGCAGACTAAACCACTGCTCAATACAATAGGTAGTTGCATGATGCCAGCGCGGCGCCCCTCCGGACGACGAATCCCGCGCTAGCGTTGGCATACTTATGACAACTATTTATTAATTGGAGATCTTATGATTGCAGTCGGACAAAAATTACCAAACGCCACCCTCTATGAGTTTTTAAATGAGGCTACTGAAGGCTGCTCCATTGGACCCAATGCATTTGAAGTTGAGAAGCTTGCTGCTGGTAAAAAAGTGGTGATCTTTGCTCTGCCAGGTGCGTTTACGCCAACCTGTTCTGCAAAGCATGTCCCTAGTTATGTTGAGCACTTTGATGCGATTAAAGCAAAGGGTGTTGATGAGATTTGGTGCATTTCAGTAAATGACCCATTTGTCATGGGTGCCTGGGGACGCGATCAAAAGGTGGGAAATAAGATTCGCATGTTAGGCGACGGTAGCGCTGAATTTACTAAGAAGCTTGGCCTAGAATTGGATTTGACTGCCCGTGGTTTGGGTGTGCGTTCAGATCGTTATGCCATGATCGTTGAAGATGGTGTAGTTAAAGCTTTAGATCGTGAAGCGCCTGGAAAATTTGAAGTAAGTGATGCTGCTTCAGTGCTGAAGCAGCTTTAAGAACTTATTCCTGAGTTTAGAAAAGGCCATGATGAAGCAACACACAATCGCTACTCCGATTAAAACCGTAGGGATTGGCTTGCACTCTGGGCGTAAGGTGACTTTATCTATTAAGCCTGCGCCGATAAATTCAGGAATCTTATTTGTACGTGTGGATACGCCGGAGCAATCTATTGTTCCGGCTACCGCTTTAGCTGTATGCGATACCCGTCTTGCCTCAGTAATTCAAAAAGACGGTGTACGCGTTTCCACTGTGGAGCATTTACTCTCCGCTTGTGCAGGCTTAGGCCTTGATAATTTACTGATTGAGTTGGATGGCGAAGAAGTGCCCATCATGGATGGCAGTGCCGCCTCATTTTTATTTCTCATGGAATCTGCCGGCATTGCCGAGCAAGAGGCATCACGACAATTTGTGGTGATTAAAAAGCCGATTGAAGTGCGAGAGGGCGACAAGCTCGCAAGATTGGAGCCATTCTTTGGTTATAAGTTGGATTTCACAATCGACTTTAAGCATCCAGCAGTAGACAAGACGGGTCAGCGCTTTATAGTTGATTTTGCTGAGCACGCCTACCGTAGTGAAATTGGTCGCGCGCGCACCTTTGGCTTTGCCCACGAGGTTGAGGCATTGCGAGAGATGGGATTAGCTCGCGGCGGAAGTTTGGATAACGCGATTGTGCTCGATGAACACCGTATCTTGAATAACGAGGAGCTGCGGTATGAGGACGAGTTTGTTCGCCACAAAATTTTAGATGCGATTGGGGATCTCTATTTGGTTGGACATCCTATTATTGGGTCATATGTTGCTGAAAAATCAGGACATGCTCTCAATAACGCTCTGTTGCGTAAACTTTTGGATGATCCTAGCTCTTATGAGGTTAGTAGCTTTCCAGAAAATAAGGCTCCTGCGGCCTACTCCAAAGAGAGTCAACCTCTCTTTTTCTAAAACCCTCCGCTCAGGGTTTATTGATCTTTATTTGGGTTTACTTTGAAGAAGGCGCTCAACTGCCTTGCGTAAATCGGAATCCGGGGCCAATTTTTCGACCAAAGACTCCCAAGACGCCCTTGCTACAGCATTAAACCCCTTGGGTTTTTGTGCTGCCTGATGACCTTCCCGTGGTTTGATTTCCCAGGCGGGTGACGCTGGCTTTAGGCGCACTTTAATGGTTGTGCAAACTACACCTTTTTTAGCTAACTCATTGATTAGGCTTGGTAAAACTTGTTGAAGGCGAGTTGCAATACTAGCTCCACTAACTAATAAAAAAAGCTCATTTTGACTGCCAGAGCGCCATCCAGCCTCAATTTTTGAGGCTAAGTTATCTAAATCAAGCTCAAAAAGAGCCGCTTTCAGGGCAATTTTGAGTTTGACCAGATCTTCTGTCTTCGCCAAAATTCCGCCCAAGCCCTCAGAATCACGCAGATAGTCCAGCCACTCATGGGCGGCTTTGGTGCGGTTGGGTTTCGGTGCAAAGTTCATATAAAAAGAGGGTGCGGGTGATAAACTCAAGGTCTTAATTTACTTCAATATCCCATGGTAATCGGTCTTCTTAAAACCCTGGTCGGCAGTCGTAACGACCGCCTCTTAAAACAGTATCGCAAAGTAGTTGCCAAAGTTAGT
>CANBPJ010000020.1 GCA_947371415.1 Burkholderiaceae bacterium
GCACCGACCCGAGCAGAAATTGTGGAGCGTCTTTCGCTGGAGTCTGCCGAGCAGTTTGTCTCTAGCTTTGATCGTCCCAATATTAAGTATCGCGTTCTGCAAAAGCAGAGTGCTAAACAGCAGTTGGAGCACTTTTTAAATGCCGAGCATGCCGATGACTCAGGAATTATTTATTGCCTATCGCGTCGCAGCGTAGATGAAACTGCGCAATGGTTAAAAGACCGCGGGTGGGATGCTATGCCGTATCACGCAGGTTTAAGTGTGGAAACACGCAGTGCCAATCAAAAACGCTTCTTGCGTGAAGAGGGCGTCATCATGGTTGCGACCGTAGCCTTTGGTATGGGCATTGATAAGCCCAATGTCCGCTTCGTAGCTCATCTGGATCTACCCAAAAGCATGGAAGGTTATTACCAGGAAACTGGACGGGCAGGGCGCGACGGCTTACCTGCAAATGCCTGGATGGCCTACGGATTTGGGGATGTGGTGAGCTTGCGGCAAATGGTAGATTCAGGAGAAGCTTCTGAAGACCGTAAGCGGGTAGAGCGGCAAAAACTCAATGCGCTGCTAGGTTATTGCGAATCCACAACATGCCGCCATCAAACGATCTTGCGCTATTTTGGGGAGACGCATGCTGGTGGCTGCGGTCACTGCGATAACTGTTTAGAGCCAGTAGCTACCTGGAATGCCACACACGAAGTGCAAAAAGCATTGTCATGTGTGTATCGTACAGGCCAGCGTTTTGGTGTGACCCATTTAATTGATGTGCTTTTGGGCAAAGTAACTCCCAGAGTGAAGCAATACTTTCATGAGCAAGTGAGTACGTTTGGTATTGGCGCTGAACTTAATCAGGCGCAGTGGAATAGCATTTATCGCCAATTGGTAGCTGGTGGATATTTGGATGCTGATATTGAATTGCATGGCGGCTTAAAGTTGGTGGATAGCATTGCCTTGCCCGTGCTGCGCGGAGAGCAAGAGGTTTGGCTGCGAAAAGAAACGGGCTACTCCAAAAGTAATGCTACGAAGTCTGGATCAAAGAAGAGTTCTACACATCCCTTTAGTAATATTGCAGATGAAAACCTGTGGGAGGCGCTCAAGGCTAAGCGTACTGAACTGGCACGCGAACAAGGGGTGCCACCCTATGTAATTTTTCATGACAGTACTTTGCAGGAGATGGTTAAATCTACGCCAACTACCTTAGCTCACTTCAGTCGTATTGGAGGGGTTGGGCAAGCCAAGTTGGAGCGCTATGGTGAACACTTTCTTCAAGTCATTCAGGAAAATCTAGAGCAGCCTAGCTAAATCACTCTCATTAGTCAATGTTTCATGTCGCAGGGCATCTGGAGTTGCCAATGGATTTATTTGTATAGGAAATGCTGAAGTCTCGAAGCTGGAGAGGGTCAAGCCTAGCGAGCGTTCGATTCCTCCCTCCGCCATCATCGAGTCTTTGCCGATACGCTTTGCTGAGCTAGACAGCCAGCCTCAATAGGCATAGGATTGCATTAAGCACTACCCTCCTTATGCGAGGGTCTCTAGGGTCTGACCATAAGGAGTGGCTTGATGAAGATATACCCCATTGCTCTTGAATTAACGGTATGGTTTGATTTTGGCATTAATCAATACGAAATCACCATTGATGAAAAATCATCTCTTTCCGTCAAGCGAACAGATGATGTATTGCACGCTCGAGATTTAACACCCGCCGAAGTCAGTGAGCTAATCGGCGCAATTCAGGCAGTTGAGGTGCCGGTGTTGAAATTCACAGATGCGGATTCAGAAAAAGCATCCTATAGCTATGAGTTGATTATCGAGTCAGCCCACTTCTCTACTGAATTTAATTGGGAAGATTTGGATGTTGCCGCAGATACTGACAGCGCTCTAGATTCCGTTTCAAGACTGGCTCGGCTGGTTGAAAAGATAGGGCACTTTCCTGAGAGCTAATGTGCCGTTAGTTTTAAGAGACTTAGTCGCTAAAGGTGACTACGTGATCGGCCACTAAGTGGATGCCAATTTTTTCGCCAATAGCATGGTCATGGTGGCTTGGAACAAATGCAAAAATCTCAACACCAGATGCTAATTTGAGGGTGTATAGAAAGTCGGCGCCTCTAAAGGTTTTGCGCACAACCTCTGCTTGCATGGGGCTGTGGTCATCATGCTGAATATCATCGGCACGTAACAAAACATCAATTTCTTTGCCAATGTCCTTGGAGTGATCATGATCTAGCTCGAGTTCACCAAGTTCAATCTTGACTTTATTTCCGGGTAGCACAATGCCCTTAATAAAGACGCCACGCCCAATAAAGTCGGCGATATAGCGATTGGCTGGTTTGTGATACAGCTCATACGGCGCATCCCACTGGAGCACTTTTCCATCCGTCATGACGCCTACTTTATCGGCAATAGCAAAGGCCTCAAATTGATCGTGCGTTACTAGCAGGGCGGTGATGTTATTGGCCTTGAGAATTTCTCGCATCTCACCTGCAAGTCGTTCTCTCAGTTCAATATCTAAGCTTGAGAACGGCTCATCAAGCAGAATTAAGTCGGGTTCTGGGGCCATCGCCCTTGCAAGCGCCACACGTTGCTGTTGGCCGCCACTGAGTTCATGGGGGTAAGCATCCGCCTTATCTGAGAGGGAAACTCTTTTAAGCCACTCCATGGCCAGCGAAGACCTTTTGGCGCTGGGTAGGTGCTGCAAACCAAAGGCGATATTCTCTAAAATGTTCAGATGCGGAAACAGGGCAAAGTCCTGAAAGACCATGCCGACCCTTCTTTGGTTGGTTGGGAGGTGGAGAGAGGTGGAGCTCACTACCTTATCTCGCAGTAGGATCTCACCCGCCTTAACTGGCTCAAATCCGCAAATAGCCCTCAAGACGGTAGATTTCCCGCAACCTGAGGAGCCCAGTAAACAGCCAATTTCACCTTGGGCAAGGCTGAGATTAAGGTCTTTCACGGCGGTGACACGGCCATGGCCATCTCGATTGGGGTAGTCAATCTCCAATTCTCTGATGGAAAGTAATGTGCGAGCGGTGTTCATCCCTATAATTTTCTCATTAATACTAATGACGCTAATGGTTAAATACCTAGCCAGAGTCTAAACGGATTGCGGATTTGATGAATCGTATTGTGGTGCTACTTGCCCTGTTGTTATTTTTGCCCCTGTTTGGCTTGGCGGCGCCATTCCTATTTTCCGAGAATGTACTTTCGGCTACGGGCACTCTCAGCCATCTTTGGAACTTTGTGCTCGGAGCTTATATTGCCTCCACCTTAGTCCTTATTCTTGGTGTTGGGATAGGGGTATTTGTTCTTGGGGTTGGCAACGCTTGGATTATTGCGAGCTATGACTTTCCTGGAAAGAGAGTATTTGAATGGGCTCTCATTCTCCCCTTGGCTGTGCCCACATACGTGATGGCCTATCTCTTCGTCGATCTCTTGCAATTCTCAGGTCCGATACAGAGCACGCTTCGTACTTTGCTTGGAGTGGACTCCCTATGGTTTTTTCCAGACCCAAGATCAATGAGTGGTGCAATCTGGTCCTTTTCATTTTGCCTCTTTCCCTATGTCTACCTTATTACACGCACCGCATTTTTGGAGCGTAGCGGCCGACTTATTGAAGTTTCAGAAACGCTGGGGTACAGCCCACTTCAGGGGTTGATGAAGCTGGTGCTACCCATGGCAAGGCCAGCCATCTTTGCTGGCATGGCTTTAGCATTAATGGAAGTCTTGGCGGACTTTGGTGCGGTATCTTACTTCGGCGTGCAGACTTTTGCGACCGGCATCTTTAAGGCTTGGCTTTCCTTTGGCGACCGTGTGGCGGCTGTACAGCTGGCCTTTGGTCTCTTAAGTTTTGTCCTACTTATCTTTTTTGTTGAGCAAAGTAGCCGCTCAAAATTACGTTATGCATCTTCATCGCAGAGCAAGCCGCTAGCTAAGTCATTGCATGGCAGAAATGCCATTTTTGCATTTGCATTTTGTGGTGGCACATTGCTTTGTGGTTTTTTAATACCCGCTGTTGCTCTCCTGCAATTACTCTTTAAGCAGGGGTTGAATATGGATATCCGGTATTTAGATTGGCTGAGTAATTCTCTGTTGGTTTCCATTCTGACTGCCATCATTTCGGTTGTACTTGCCGTATTCTTTGCCTACTCGGTGCGCATGAATCCACGCTTAAGCTGGGTCAATCGCTTGCTGGGATTTGGTTATGCGCTGCCAGGCGCTGTGTTGGCCATTGGCATTCTTTCTTTCTTGGAAATTTTTCAGCTAGCCTGGTGGATGTCAGCCAGTATGTTGGTTTTGGTTTACGCTTACTTGGTTCGCTTTCTCTCCTCCAGCCTTCAAAGCGTAGAAGCAGGGTTGTCACGGATCACGCCATCCATGGATGGTTCAGCAGCATTGCTTGGGCTCTCTAGGGTACAGATTCTGAAGCGCGTACACGTACCTTTATTGAAGCGCAGTCTGATTACTGCTGGCCTATTTGTCTTTGTGGATGTGATGAAGGAGTTGCCTGCAACCCTGTTGCTGCGCCCATTTAATTTTGATACTTTGGCGGTCGCAGCCTATCAATTGGCTGCTGATGAACGCTTGGCCGAATTGGCATTGCCTTCCTTAACCATTGTTTTGGTTGGACTTTTTCCTGTTTTGTTGCTCTCTAGAGCAATTGCTAAATCTTAATTGATAATCATTCGTATTTGTGATAAATTGGATTTACTCTAATTCTCACCTCAAATACAGCAATGGCAAATCAACGAATACAGAAAATTCTAAGTCTTAGCGCATTACTGCTGAGTGGCTTTCTGGCAATGCCACTGCATGCACAGGAGTCTAAGGAGTTGAACCTCTACTCTGCCCGTCATTACCAAACAGATGAGGCGCTCTATAGCGACTTCACTAAAAAGACGGGCATTAAAATTAATCGTATTGAAGCGGATGACAATGCGCTCGCTGAGAGATTAAAAAGCGAGGGTAGCAATAGTCCTGCTGATGTCATTTTGATGGTCGATGCAGCGAGATTATGGCGAGCACAAATTGACGGCTTCTTTAAGCCAATTCAGTCCAAATATTTAGAGAGCCGCATCCCGGCAAACTTGCGATCTAAACCAGATCCAGAGGGGTCGACTTGGTTTGGTTTTTCTACTAGAGCTCGTTTGGTGGTTTACAACAAAGTTAAAGTAAGCCCGCAAGATGTTGATACCTATGAGAAATTGGCTGACCCCATAAACAAAGGCAAGGTCTGCACTCGTTCTGGCGCCCATCCCTATATGTTGTCGCTTATTGGCGCGATGATTGAGCGCCGCGGTGAGCTTGCAACCGAAGAGTGGGCTAAGGGAATGGTGACAAACATGGCTCGCCCACCAAGAGGTGGTGATACCGATCAAATTAAAGCAGTTGCTTCTGGTGAGTGTGGAGTTGCATTAACAAACTCCTACTACTTGGTCAGACTCTTGCGTTCGACTGCTCCAGAAGACCAGGCTATTGTTTCAAAAATAGGATTTATTTGGCCTAATCAGAAAACCACTGGAACTCATATCAATATTGCTGGTGGTGGCGTAGCAAAAAATGCTCCGCACCCACAAGCGGCAATACAGTTTTTGGATTACCTGGCTAGTGATTCTGCTCAAGAATATTTTGCCAATGGCAATAACGAGTGGCCTGTAGTGAAGACGGTCAAGATTGAAAACGAGGGCCTCAAAATATTGGGACCATTTAAAGCTGAAAATATTTCGATTGCGGCTATTGGTAAAAACCAAATTGCTGCCCAAAGATTGTTGGATCGGGTGGGTTATAAATAAAACTCGTTAGAATGGGTTGATGCCTATTCCATTTTTTAGCCATGCGATGAAAATGCACCAATCTATTTTGGTACTATTCGCAGGAGCTCTTTTATCGGCGTGCTCGACGCCGCCAAGCGAATTTGGGGTCTATCGACAGTCTGATGGTACGGTTGGAGTGCATGCCCCAAAGTCCGCCAAAGATACTGAGGCTCAAGCTGCTGCAGTAGAGGAGTGTAAAAAACTAGGAAAGCGAAGTGCCACTATTGTTGATACTCGCAAAACAGTGAATGATCGCTTTCCTATGACCTACATTTTTGTGTGTAATACCTATTAATCTAGATTGAGTTGACCGCTGGCGATTAGCTCAGCAACCATTTCTTAATCGATTTATTCACACACATTGCATCTAAAGCCAGACCGAAGAATTCGGAACCATTAGTAATCATACTTTCAATGGCCTCAACCTTGCCAGATTTCACGCCACGCAAATAGGTAGCAGCGCGATAACGTAGGAAGTGCTCATTCTGTCCATCCTCATTATCCGTAGAGCAAATTTCTAGGCTGCCATAACGGGTTTCTGGGTTGATATTCAAAATAGATAAGCCTAATGCGCCAATGAGCTTTTCTGGTACGGGGATCGGTACATAGGAGTAGAGGGAGATCAACTGCTCTTCCTCGTCGACTTCAATAATATGGTCAATATCAAACACATCCTTTTCGGTCAATTCTGTTTCACCAGAATCACCGCCACCAAACGTAGACTCAAATTGCAGCATGGCTGTATTGCTATCTTTGGAGATCTCGATCATGTCAGGGTAGCCAAGCAGGCCTTTCCACCAGTACATCAATGAGAAGGTGCAAGGCTTGACTTCAACTAAGCCCTTTTTGGTTGATTTGGCAAAGTACAGGCCATAGAACTCGTCATCTTCCTCGAGTCCATATTGATCCACTTTCAGTTGTTTTGGCGCGCTAGCTTTAGCGACTTTCTTGACGGCAGGTTTTTTGGCTGCTGGCTTCTTTGCCGCAACCTTTTTAACCGCTTTCTTAGCTACTGGTTTTTTAGCAATCGCTTTCTTAGCAACCACCTTTTTAGCTGCTGGTTTTTTCGCTACCTTTTTTACTGCCTTTTTAGCTGGCACTTTTTTTGTGACAACTTTCTTAACGGCTTTCTTTGCAGGGGCTTTTTTTACCACCTTTGTAGCTACTTTCTTTTTTGCTGGAGACTTCTTTGTAGCCATGGTCTATTACCCTTCCTTTTGGTAGTTAATGTGCTTGGCGCACAAGTCGATATTACTTCAGTTTCTATACATTGTTACTGATACTTATATGGGTATTTACCTTGCAATATCAAGGGCTAGTGCCCGATGGGCTTGATAAATGCTTTTAAAGAGATATTGCGGTTTGAATTTAGCGCCCAGCTTGCTACACTGAAGCGGTGTACTTATGAGCAACCTCAACTTGAAGAGAATCTATGTTCCCTGAATACCGTGAGTTAATTACCAAGCTAAAAACATCAGATCGTCACTTTTCTCATTTATTTGATAAGCACAACAAGCTGGATGAACAGATTCAAAGAATGGAAGCGCACGCGGAGCCGAGCACTCCTGAGAAGATTGAAATCCTAAAAAAAGAAAAGTTACTGCTGAAAGATCAGATTTATGCTGTCTTGAAAAAGGCTAATACCTAAGAAGCAAAAAACATTAGGCTGAATATTTGAGTCTGATGTTTTTTTCTGAGAATTACGCTTTCTTCAAGAAGCAGGCCTTGAGCAGCATATTGCCAGCCTCTGTTTTGCAATCTACTTCATGATCGCCGGAAACTAGGCGAATACCTTTAATTTTGCTTCCCACCTTGAGTGTGGTTGAGGAGCCCTTGACCTTTAGATCTTTAATGAGGGTTACTGTGTCGCCATCTGCCAATAAATTGCCATTGGCATCCTTCACAATTAGTCCGCCTTCATCTTCTTCTGCAGCAGCAGTCATTGGCCATTCATGGCCGCATTGAGCGCAAACATAATTCTCACCGTCAGGGTAAGTCATATCCTCTTGGCAGGCAGGACACTGAGGAAGATTGGCGGTGGTATTCATAGGGGGATTATTGGCGTAGGATATCTAAGACTTAATTCTAGTCTAGCGAGCCATCCATAAAGTTAGAATCAACTCACCATGACTAAAAGACTAAAGATCATCTCCATCATTCTGGGTGGACTAATCCTATTAGGCGGGGTGGGTACTTGGTATGCCGCCTCCGCAGTCGACCCAGCGAAGTTGACCCAATTACTGGTGCTCTCGGTGAAGTCTGCTACTGGGCGAGATTTAAAGATTGCCGGGCCAGTCAACCTAAGTCTTTTTCCTAGAATTTCAGTTTCAGCAGAGCGCTTAAGTCTAAGCAATGCGCCGTGGGCAACTGCCCCTGAGATGCTGACCCTTCAGCGTATTGAATTGGATATTAAAACCCTCCCGCTTCTGAGTAAGCGGATTGAAATTGCTGGCGTGAAGCTTAGTGGCCTAGAATTATTTTTGCAGAAAAATGCATCAGGCAAGACTAACTGGGATATGAATGGGGCAGCATCGAATGCTTCTAGCATCCCTGGCGATGGTCCTGCAGATACTGCTTCAACCGGTGATAGCCTAATCTCCCTGGAGAATGTCTCTGTACTTGACGCTAAGGTTCAATATCAAGATGCCCTTAATCCAATTTCAAGCTATCTAATCCAGCGTTTGTTATTGGCTGAGAGTGGTGATAAAACCTCCATCTCGCTGAGTTTGAAAACTCAAGAGCAGGCTTTAGAGCTTAGTGGGAAAACGGGCTCTCTTTCCGGGGCATTTAAGCAGTGGGATGTCTCTTCGAGTCACTTTCCGCTAGACCTTAATTTAGTCTTGAATGGTAAATCGATGCTGATCAAGGGTGAGGTGAATAAGAATCCCAAAGCCATGCCCACCATCGATTTGGCGCTCACTGCAAAAGCGTTTGACTGGCATTCTTTCAATGCAATGACTCCGAGGTCCTCTCCGGCTGCGGGCGGCGCTAAGTCACAGGCGCAGGTGGTGCATCAGGCCATGAAGCCTCAATCTAATTATTTATTTAGTAATGACAGCATTCCCTTCGACGCATTGCCTCAGGCCAAAGGAAAAATGACGATCAACATTGCTGAGTTGAACCTACCGAATCGAAAGCCAATAGAAAATCTTCAAGCCACCTTGCAACTCAATGGCAGCAACATTGATGTTCCGCATTTGACATTGCAGATGGGTAAAGGAAGCGCTGATATCCAGATTCAGCTTTCTCAGATAAATTCAGCAAGCCCTGCACTCTCGGCTAAGGGCGTGACGAGGGATTTCACGCTCGAAAATTTAGTAGCTCGTGTTGATCCAAGCTCAAAGGTGAGTGGGGGTAATATGAAGTTGGCTTTCAACATCAAAACTTCGGGAGCCAGCCTTCATCAGATGGCAGGAAATTCCAGCGGTAAGATTCAGGTGAGTGTTCATCAAGCTATAACGGGTGCTAATTTTTTGAATGATGCTGGCGACTTTGTTGTCACTCTATTGGATGCCATGAATCCCTTGCGCAAAAAGTCTACAGAAACGATTTTGGAATGTGCGGTTGCCTATCTACCGATTAATAATGGGCAGATCAATATTGCCAATACCGTGGGCGCTGAAACTGATAGCTTGGATGCGGTGCTGTCTGGCTCGATTAACTTGAAAACTGAAGCGGTGAACCTCACGATTGATCCTCGTGAGAAATCAGGCTTTACTACGGGTCTGGATCTGGCTGGACTGGTCAAGATGGGTGGAACGCTGATGCAGCCTAAGGTAGGCATTAATCAAGCTGGAGTGGTGAATAGTGCCGTCTCGATTGGGCTGGGAATATTAACGGGCGGAGCAACGATGCTGGCTGAGAACGCTCGATCGATGACCCATAAAACTCATCCATGCCGCGAAGCACTCCACCCCTGGTCTGATGTTTACCCTGGGGCGGAGTAATACTTAAAACAGGATTCCGCTGACAAATAAGCTAAATAGAGAAATAAAGATGCTGGCAAAGAAGGCTGTCCAGAAGCTAGATATTGAGAAGCCGCTCACCACTGAAGAAACCAACATCAGCACCAATGCATTCACAACCAGCAAAAACAATCCCATTGTGAGGACTGTTAGCGGCAGGGTAAGCAGAATTAATAATGGCTTCACAATGGCATTGGCAAATCCAAGCAACAGGGCAGCGATAAGTAGGGATCCGCCATCTGCAAAACGAAGGCCGCTAAACAGATAGCTGGCAACCCAAAGGGATAAAGAGGTTAAACCCCATTGGACTAAAAACGGTACTAAGTTACCCATGATGAGCTCCTTTGTTGAAATTCACTGTGTTAATGATGTTAAATATTATTAGGACTTCAGTAGTGGGGAGGAATCTCATCTTTTGGGCTATTGTTGCCTGCGCCATCCCCACTGCTGGCTTGTTCCTTAATCGATTTCAGTTCTCGATATAGAAATTCAATTTGCTGCTGTTGCTTGTAGATCGTCTGATTGAGTTGATCAATGAGATCTTCCGTAAAGCTCAGCTTGATTTCAAGGTTAGTGATGCGATCTTCGGTCATTTCAAATCCTCTATTTTTATCTTAGGCGTCGACCAACTCAAATCGACCATCTTCCATCTCTGCTTTTGGTCTAATCCAAAAATCATGTGATTGCAAAGATTCATAGACGTAGGCTGGCTCTAAGTTTGACTCGATATTGGCTAATAACACCACCTTATAAAAGCCGCCGGTCTTGATATGCTTTAGCTTGCTGCCTGGTTTAAAGATGCCATCATCAGCATCTGCCATTTTTGGTTTACTCATGTCAAAAAAGCACTTTCTCAGTATGATCTACGAATGACAAATTGCGTCCCGTACTCCATTCTAGATATATCTCCAATCTCTCAGGGATTTACTGCTGCAGATGCCTTGCGCAACTCTTTAGATGTTGCGCAGCATGCAGAGAATTGGGGTTATACCCGCTATTGGGTGGCGGAGCATCACAATATGACTGGTAACGCCAGTTCAGCGACGGCAGTCTTGGTTGGCTATATTGCTGCAGGTACAAAAACAATTCGAGTGGGGTCGGGCGGCGTGATGTTGCCCAATCATGCTCCATTAGTCATTGCAGAGCAGTTTGGTACGCTGGCGTCGATCTATCCTGGCCGCATTGAGTTGGGATTAGGGCGTGCCCCGGGCACTGATCAGATGACGGCTAGAGCCTTGCGTCGAGATTTATTGGGAAGTGACGATCGCTTTCCACAGGATGTCCGAGAGTTGCAGCATTATTTTGGGCCGATTCAGGAGGGGCAGGCCGTGAGGGCGATTCCGGGTGCTGATACTGAGGTTCCTATTTGGATACTGGGCTCTAGCTTATATGGCGCTCAATTGGCCGCCCACTTTGGCTTGCCTTATGCTTTTGCCTCACACTTTGCTCCCGAGCAATTACTTGATGCGATGCCCACCTATCGTGAAATGTTTAAGCCTTCCGATAAGTTGGCTAAGCCTTATTCAGCATTTTTGATGAATGTCGTGGCTGCCGATACAGATGAGGAAGCAAGTCACTTATTTACTACCTTGCAACAAAACGTGATCCGTATGCGTCGGAATACTCGCGGCCAATTGCCGCCCCCAATAGATAATCTAGATGACTTTTGCGAGCCACATGAAAAAGTTACCGCCACTCATGCTTTGCGGTGTTCGGCTGTAGGGTCTTTGCAGACGGTGAGAAGCGAGATGCAACGTTGGCTAGATTTAACTGGTGCCAATGAAATCATTATCACTGGACAAATATTTGATCATCAAGCACGCCTGAGATCGTTTGAGATTGCAGCTGAAGCAGCTAAGGGGCTGAGTTTTAGCTCTGCGGCTTGAAGGCCTTGTAATCGCTGGTAATGAGAATGCCTTCTGGAGCAGCTCGACTGGCGATCTGGAGTACTGCATTGTCTTTACTAATCAGTATCGTGGGCCTGAGTTGATAGGCTAAATCCAAAAATATCTGATCATCTTTATCTCGGCATTTCCAGGGCGCAGGTGCCAGGTTGGAATCGTCCACTTGCCGTGAGATTGATTGCCATTGGGTGAGAATCGCTGCTTGAAACTCCTTATCAAGCTTAAATCGGGGGCGAGAGAGAACATCGGCAAATTCTTCAAGCGTCTTCTGGCTGGCTACAACTTGAATGCTGTGTTCCAGAATCGCCTGTTTTAAATTAACAGCCCTTTCATCGTTGAAGACAAAAATATCTAGCAAGATATTGGTGTCTAAAACTACGGGCTTCATTGTTGCTGGCTACGCCAGGTTTCAGGGGTGATGGTGACTTGGCCCATATCTGAAGATACGTATGCTTCACCATCTTGAATATTGACATGCAGAACCATGCTGCGCTCCACCAGCTTATTGAGTTCCTTGGCTTGCTCGGCCGGAATAGAAATTATCTGAAGATTACGTGCACGAGTCAGCTTGTTGGCGATACCATCCCACCAAAGCTTGCTAGTGTGACCACCATAGCAATAGACAATGACTTGATCGGAGCGGCCACAGGCTTTGAGTATGCGCCGCTCATCTGGCTGACCAATTTCAATCCAGAGCTTAATGGCATCGGTGAGGTCTTTCACCCAGAGATCTGGCTCATCTGTGTCGCTTAAGCCCTTAGTAAAGGCCAAATCCTCTTGGGCTTGCAGGGCAAACGCAATAATGCGAACCATCATCCGTTCTTCAGTTTCTGACGGATGCTTGGCAATGGTGAGGGAGTGACTGCCGTAATAGTGGCGGTCTGAGTCTGCGACGTGGAGGTCGGCTTTGTGGATAGTTGCGCGTAGAGCCATGGCGCATTATCGCCTTTAAACTGCAGTTACCCGCTCCTGCCAGTATTATTTCGAAAATCACTCCCATTTACTGTGTATCGTAGAGTCCCATGATCCGTATTACTGAACTTCGCCTGCCGATTAGCCATGCCCCAGAGGCATTGGAAGAAGCGATTTTGAAGCGTTTGAATCTCAACCCTAAGGACTTGATTCAGGCTGAGGTGTTTAAGCGCAGCTATGACGCCAGAAAGAACGTGGCCCTTGCCTTTATTTATACCGTAGATATATCGGTAAAGGATGAAGAAAAATTACTCAAGCAATTTGCGAATGATGTGCATGTTCGACCATCTCCAGATACGAGCTACCATTTTGTGGCAAATGCCACTCAAGTGAAGGCCGATAGTTTTGAGCGCCCTGTAGTAGTCGGTTTTGGGCCTTGCGGAATTTTTGCCGCTTTAGTGTTGGCGCAGATGGGCTTTAAGCCGATCGTGTTGGAGCGCGGCAAGAAAGTGCGTGAGCGCACGCAAGATACCTGGGGCTTGTGGCGTAAGAATATTCTCAATCCAGAATCGAATGTGCAGTTTGGTGAAGGTGGTGCCGGTACGTTCTCAGATGGGAAGCTCTATAGCCAAATTAAAGACCCGAAGTTTTACGGTCGCAAAGTGATCAGTGAGTTTATTAAGGCCGGCGCCCCAGAAGAAATTCGTTATGTAGCTAAGCCGCATATCGGCACTTTCCGATTAGTTGGCGTAGTTGAAAAAATGCGCCAAGAAATTATCGAGCTTGGCGGGGAAATTCGTTTCTCCCAAAAGGTTACCGGTTTCGATATAGAGGACGATCAAATCACTGGTGTCAAAATAGAAGGGCAGCCTGATCTCTCTGCGAATCATGTGGTGCTCGCCTTAGGTCATAGCGCACGCGATACCTTTGAGGCACTGCATGTGGCGGGCGTCTATATGGAAGCTAAGCCATTTTCTGTGGGCTTTCGCATTGAGCATCCACAGTCCCTGATTGATAGGGCTCGACTTGGACCACATGCTGGTAACGAACTGATTGGTGCGGCTGACTATAAGTTGGTTCACCATGCCAAGAATGGTCGTGCGGTCTACAGTTTCTGTATGTGCCCGGGTGGCACAGTGGTTGCAGCCACATCTGAACCAAATCGCGTGGTGACCAATGGTATGAGCCAGTACTCGCGCAATGAGCGTAATGCCAATGCTGGAATTGTTGTCGGAATTACTCCTGAAGACTATCCGGGTGGCCCCTTAGCTGGCATTGAGTTTCAGAGGGCCTTGGAATCAAAGGCCTATGAGTTGGGTGGATCGACCTATGAGGCGCCTGGACAGCTCGTGGGGGATTTTTTGGCAGGTAAGGCCTCTACTGACTTTGGTTCGGTAATGCCGTCTTATAAGCCTGGGGTTCATCTGACGGATCTTGCTGATGCTTTGCCTCCCTATGCAATTGAGGCGATTCGGGAGGCGATCCCTGCTTTTGAGAAGCAGATTAAAGGCTTCTCGATGAAGGATGCTGTGTTGACTGGCATCGAGACGCGTACCTCATCCCCCTTGCGGATTACGCGGGGTACCAATTTCCAAAGCCTCAATATCAAAGGCCTATATCCTGCGGGTGAGGGTGCTGGCTATGCTGGTGGAATCTTGTCGGCAGGGGTTGATGGGATTAAAGTGGCAGAAGCGGTTGCGCTTGACTATCTTTCCCAATAACTCAATAAACTGAATTCCTGATGAGTTCTGTGGTTTCTGTGTCCACCAAAAATGAAAAAGAAGTACTTTTTCATCCAGAGCTATTGCAGAAGTTTGATATCAATGGACCGCGCTATACCTCGTATCCAAGCGCCGATCGTTTTCATCAGGAATTTGGGGAGGCCGATTACTTGGCCGCATTACATCGTGTAGCCAAAGCACACGAACCACTTTCCCTGTACTTTCATTTACCGTTTTGCCCTAATATTTGCTACTACTGTGGTTGCAACAAAATCATCACAAAAGACCATGGTCGTAGCGCTAAGTATATTAAGTATCTAGCTAAAGAAATGGCGATGGTTTTCTCTGCCATGGGTGCACAGAGCAAAATTCCTGTGACTCAGTTGCACTGGGGTGGTGGAACTCCTACGTTTTTATCCCATGAAGAGATGATTGAATTGATGCATCACACGCGTGAGTATTTTGACTTGCTTCCTGGTGGTGAGTATTCGATTGAAATTGATCCTCGGCGTGTGACCGAGGCTGATATTGCTTTGCTGGCTGAGTTGGGTTTTAACCGGATCAGTCTAGGAGTTCAGGATTTCAATTTAGAGGTGCAGCAAGCAGTTCATCGCGTGCAAACTATTGAAGAGACTCAGGCAGTGATGGATTGGTCTAGAAAGTATGGATTTAAATCTAGTAGCGTAGATCTGATCTACGGACTACCAAAGCAAACCCCGGAGACTTTTAAAGAGACTGTCGATGCAGTTCTGAAGATGAGTCCAGATCGCCTCTCTGTATACAACTATGCGCATTTACCGCACATCTTCAAGCCTCAGCGCAGAATTGCCGAGGCTGATTTGCCTGGCGCTGCCGATAAACTCGATATTCTGTCTAATACGATCACAAGATTGGGTGAGGCGGGGTACGTATTTATTGGCATGGACCACTTTGCCAAACCAGACGATGAGTTAGCAATTGCCCAAAGAGAAGGAAAGCTGCATCGTAATTTCCAGGGTTACTCTACTCAAGCAGAGTGTGATCTACTGGTTTTTGGTATTTCCTCCATTGGGAAGGTTGACGATAGCTATTCTCAAAATGTCCGCACTCTGGATGAGTACTATGCGACGATTGATGATGGTCATCTGCCCACTCTCAGGGGTCTGCGGTTAGATGAAGATGATTTACTGCGCCGTGAGTTGATCGGTGAATTGATGTGTCAATTTGCTCTAGATACTCAGCAATTTGCTCAATCCCATCACATCAACTTCTCGAGCTATTTCAAAACTGAAATTGAAGAGCTCCAGCATCTAGAGCGGGCTGGTCTCTTAGAGTGGCAGGGTTCTACGATGGTTGTTCCCATCAAAGGTAGGTTGTTAGCAAGGCGTGTAGCCATGACCTTTGATCGCCACCTCAGGGAGTCGCAAACTAAAGGCACGTATTCCAAGGTTCTTTGATCAAAACAAGCCTCACAATCCGTTCAATTTGATCCAGATCAAAAACTTATAAAAACAGTGTTGCTTTTAAGCCCATAAAAAATTTCAGCAGCCACTGAATTTGATTTATATCAAATCACCACCTCGGTATCACTTTGAAAATAGCTCTATCAAATTGATAACAGAAAAGGGGTACATCATGCGTATTAAAACTCTAGCAGCAGCCATGGCAGCAGTAGCTTCATTGACTCCAATTGCCGCCAATGCACAAGCAGCAGAAGAAAATCCTTGGATGGTGCGCATCCGTGCCGTTTCGGTTAATTGGCAAAATGGCCAATCCGGAAACGCTTCTACCTATGACATCAAGGCTCAAAATCAATGGCTTCCAGAGTTTGACGTGAGTTATTTCTTTACCAAGAATATTGCCGCTGAGTTGGTGTTAACTTACCCACAAAAAGTGAATCTTGTTTCGAATGCAGTGCCCGGAACTACTGGATCAATTACTGCGCTACCACCTTCATTACTGTTGCAATATCACTTTACCGAGTTGGGTGCCCTTAAGCCTTACGTTGGTGCAGGTGTGAACTACACCATTTTTGGCAATCGCTCTAATTTTCCTCAGTTAAATAATGGCCTGACAGTATCGAATACTAGTTTTGGTGCTGTTGGTCAAATTGGTGCCGACTATATGCTTGATAAAAATTGGGGCTTAAACGTTGATGTGAAATATGCCACTATGTCTACAGTTACCAATGCAAATAGTTCTGCACCGTCATTGGGTACTGGTAAGCTCACTTTGAACCCATGGATGCCAGCTGTTGGCGTGACTTACAAGTTCTAAAGACTTAGTTCTGAGTTCTTGAGATAGGGCCCTTCAGGGGCTCTATTTTTTTGCTAATGACTTATTGAGTTAAGTGATTGATGAGTATCTCAAACGTGGCTTCATCAAAGTTCCGATTATCAAACCGCTGAATTGAAATGTGATGGGGCGGCTCAATCCTGCGTTGGGTGTATTGGTCCCAATGCTGGAGCTTCCATTCATCTCTAGGGTCGGCGCGTTTTTCCATGCGCTGCTTTGCTTCATTCTCATCAAGATCAATCCAAGCAATTTTGATGCTAGACGCGCTTGGCACTCCCAGATCTTCTGGGTTAAACATTCTGCCGCTTTGAATTTCACTAGAAAATGGACCCACAAGAATGACGTTAACCCCAAGCTGAAGATTTTCTTTGGCGATCGCGATCAGGCCGGCGTACTCCCAGTCCCTGAGGTTCTTGAGATAAAAAGGACTGTCTCGATCATTCGGATTGTGGGTTGTGAGCTCCATAACATGAGCGCTATAGGATCCATATACCGTATCTTTGTCTAAAAAGAAAAAATCCTCACCCGTCCTCTCAATGATGAGGGGTAAAGCCTTTTTGGCTAAAGTGGTTTTACCTGTGCCTGCATGGCCTGCAAAAAGGATAAGTCGCGGTGCGGCAGGGCTGAGCTTACAGGTCATTTATCGCTTTATTTGGGATATTGCTTAGGTAAATTCTACTTCTGAATCCCGTGTTTATTGGAAATATCACCACTTTGGGTGAAGTGACGATAATGTCGCCATGGCTTTAATCGTACTCACTGATGCAAAACTGGCTTTTGGCCACGTTGACCTCCTTGCAAACACGGCTTTCTCATTGGAATCTGGGGAGCGTGTTGGCTTAATTGGCCGTAATGGCACTGGAAAATCTTCTTTATTGAAGATCTTGGCTGGTATAGAAAAAATGGATGATGGCTTGCTGCAATATCAGCAAGGCCTCCGTATTGCCTATGTCCCCCAAGAGCCGATATTTGAAGCTGAGGAGACTGTATTTGATGCGGTGTCCAAAGGAGTGGCTCAGGCCAAAGCTTTGCGTGAAGAGTATGAGGCTCTGAGTGTGGGAGAGTGGGATGATGCCTCTCACCATCGCCTTGACGAAGTGCAGTCCCAACTAGAGGCTCTCAGTGGCTGGAATTGGGAGCAGCGCGTTCACGAAACTCTAGATCGCCTTCATTTAGAGGCTGATCTCAAAATTAGCACTCTTTCTGGCGGCACGAAGAAACGTGTGGCACTAGCTCGCGCCTTAGTAGAGATGCCGGATGTTCTTTTACTCGATGAGCCTACCAACCATTTGGACTTAGATTCAATTTCTTGGTTGGAGGATTTGTTAAAAGAGTACAAAGGCTCTGTAATTTTGATTACCCATGATCGCGCTTTCTTGGACAACGTCTGTACACAGATTGTTGAATTAGATCGCGGTATCTTGCGAACTTATCCAGGTAATTTCTCGGCCTATGAGGTATTAAAAGATCAGGAAATGAATTCTGAATCTCTAGCCAATGCACGCGCAGATAAATTGCTTGCCCAAGAAGAGGTCTGGATTCGTAAAGGGGTTGAGGCTAGGCGCACTCGTAGCGTTGCGCGTATTGCTCGTTTGGAAAACCTTCGTGCGAGCCGATCACAAAGACGTGATGCGGTTGGACAAGTGAAGCTTGCGGTGTCAGCTGGCGATAGAAGTGGCAAGATCGTAGCTGATCTTCAGAATGTCTCCAAGTCCTATGGCCGTCCGATTGTGCAGGATTTCACAGCAACGATTTTGCGTGGTGATAAGGTGGGCTTATTAGGTCCTAACGGCGCTGGCAAGACGACTCTACTGAAATTAATTCTCGGAACTATTGCGCCAGACTCTGGAACTGCAACCATGGGTACCCGGATTGAAGTTGCGTACTTTGATCAGATGCGCGAAGGTCTTGATCTCAATGCTTCGCTTGAGGACTATATTAGCCCGGGTAGTGAGTGGATCGAAATCAACGGCAATAAGAAACATGTAAAGAGTTACTTAAGTGATTTCTTATTTGCTCCAGAGCGCACCAATTCACCTGTAAGCACTTTGTCCGGTGGAGAGCGCAATCGTTTATTGTTGGCGCGTTTATTTGCTAGGCCTGCAAACGTCTTGGTACTGGATGAGCCGACCAATGACTTGGATATTGATACTCTAGATCTGCTCGAGCAATTGCTCCAAGACTATAAAGGCACCGTCTTTTTAGTCAGTCATGATCGTTACTTCTTGGATAACGTAGTGACCAGCATTATTGCTAATGAAGGTGACGGATTCTGGCGCGAGTATGAAGGCGGTTACGAAGATTGGAAGATTCAAAAGGCACGTTCTGACAAAATTCGCGCTGCTAATGGTGGCGCCAAGGCTGTTGAGAAAGCGGAATCCAAGCCAGAAGCAAAAGCTGAGCCTAAGACCGAGTCCAAGCCTACGGTTGCTAAGAGTGGTGTGCAAAAGCTGAATGGCAAAGAGCGTCAAGAGCTCGAGGCATTGCCATTGCAAATTGAAATACTGGAGACAGAGCAGGCTGAGATTGGTATTGCGATGAGCAATCCAAATCTTTATAAAAATGAACCCGAGCTAGCTGCAAGCATGCAAGCCCGTTTATCAGAACTTACTGCTGATCTGGACATTAAGCTACAACGCTGGGAATTATTGCTAAGTCGTTCGGAGTCTTAGTACCATTAACAATGCAACGGCGCAACAATCTTCGCGCAATTCTGAAAATTGTTAGTCAATCTACTTCAGATTATTTAAGATAATCTGAAGTATTTGCAAGCCCAGCAATAGGGCTAGTGGCGATAAATCAAGTGCACCCGTACTGGGCATTACTCGTCGAATTGGTATGAGAAGTGGTTCTACCAAAAGAGATACCAAATATTGAATTTGAGAACCCGCGCCAATCCAAGAGAGAATTACACTCACAAAAACCAGCCCAACTAGCCCAGATAAGATGAGATCTA
>CANBPJ010000021.1 GCA_947371415.1 Burkholderiaceae bacterium
AGGCTTCTAGGTCAATTGACTCAGAAGCCTTTTTGCTTTTTGGTGTGAGGCTTGATTGGATTATCCCCAAATAGGGTCAAGGGCCTATTTTTGTGATGCTGCCCTGCACTATCCTAGGTATTAAGAACTTACGCCAATCACATAGATTAGAACTTTTGGAGAATGAGTAAATGACCTTAGCAAGCAAACTAGTAGCAATCACCTTTAGTGCTTTAACCAGCTTTAGCGTAGTTGCCCAGACCTTTCCTACTAAGCCCATCAGAATTATTGTTCCGTTTGCCCCTGGTGGTAGCACTGACATCATTGCGCGCAGCATGGCCGATCCTTTGAGTAAGCAACTGGGTCAGCCTGTCATTGTGGAAAACAAAGCTGGTGGCGGTGGCTCTGTTGGCGCGCTAGAAGTCATGAGAGCGCCTAAGGATGGTTACACCTTAGGAATTGCAACAGTCTCCACTACAGCCTCTAATCCCGCGATTAATACCAAGATTGGCTACGATCCGCTGAAGGATTTCACGGCCATTACGAATATTGCCGCAACACCGAATGTCATTGTGGTGAACCCGTCCTTCCCAGCCCGCGATTACAAAACGTTCATGGAAGTTATTAAGAAGAATCCTGGTAAATACTCTTATGCAAGTTCTGGTACAGGCGGTATTGGCCACATGCAAACAGAGCTCTTCAAGAGTTTGACTGGCAGCTTTATCGTGCACATTCCTTATCGTGGCGCAGGCCCTGGTCTCATTGATGTTGTAGCAGGTCAGGTGCCTATCATGTTTGATAACCTGCCTTCCGCCCTCCCCTTCATTAAAGATGGTCGACTCATTCCGATTGTGATTGCAGCACCTAAGAGGCTCGCGCAACTACCTAATGTTCCGACATTTGCAGAAGTAGGTTTAGCACCGGCAAACAGAATGGCTTATTACGGTTTATTGGGGCCAGCCGGTCTTCCTAAAGATGTTGTTGATAAGATTTATGCAGCAGCTCAAAAATCCGTTTTAGACCCCGCCGTTAGAAAGCGCATTGAAGAGACTGGCTCGATCATTAACGTTAATGGCCCGGAAGCCTTCTCCAAGGAAATCGCTTCAGAGTACGCCACATACAAAGGCGTAGTAGCCAAACAGAAATTAGAGCTAGAGTAATTTTTTAGCGCTTATTTTCCAAACCAAATCATCATACTAAGGAAACCCTGTTGAACTTACCAAACCATCAGCTCACAATGACCATCTTGATGACGCCTGATAAAACGAATTTCTTTGGCAATGTTCATGGGGGTGATGTTTTAAAACTTTTGGATCAAGTGGCTTATGCCTGCGCTAGTCGGTATGCAGGTAGACATGTGGTTACCCTTAGCGTAGATCAGGTGACCTTTCGTCAACCTATTCATGTGGGGGAGTTGCTAACATTTTTGGCTTCAGTCAACTTCACCGGTAACACCTCAATTGAGGTGGGGATTAAGGTCATTGCCGAAGATATTCTGACTCAAGAGACGCGGCATGTGAATAGCTGCTTTCTGACGATGGTAGCGATGGATGAGAATCGCAAGCCGGTTCATGTGCCAACCTTTGTCCCGTCGAATCCTGATGAAGTACGGCGCCACAAAGCCGCAGAGCTCAGAAAAGAAATGCGTCGCCAGTTTGAAGAAAAGTTTACTCAAATCCGAAAAAACGAAGCGCCTGTAAATTAAGCCAGCAGGATATCGCCATCTTCCATTCTCTCCCACCAAATAAATGGCAGCAGGTAGAGAGGCTCACCACTAGATTGCAGGATCTCCAAGGCGCCATCATGCGTTTTATTAGCAAAGTACTGTCCTGGGATTAAAGAGCTACACCCTTTATCGGTGCCATCATTACAGCGCTTCCTGGCCATGATTTTTCTAGTGACAAAGACTTGCATAATGCCTCCTATACTTAAATTGACGATTGAATGACGTTGCGCACTACGGGGTAGATTTGTGTATCCCAACGTTTGCCATTGAAGACCCCGTAATGACCAACACCGGCTTGCAAGTGATGGGATTTCATATACCCAGGCAATCCAGCACAGAGATCTTGTGCAGCTAGGGTTTGACCAATTCCGCAAATATCATCTCGCTCCCCTTCCACCGTGAGGAGGAAGGTTTTCTTAATTGCCCTTGGATTTACCAAGCGACCCTGGTAAGTCAACTTGCCATTCGGCAAATCACAATCCTGAAACACTTTGCGAATGGTCTCCAAATAGAATGGCGCCGATAAATCCATGATCGCGAAATACTCTTCATAAAAATCATGAATGACATCAGCCTTCTCGTTATCGCCATTGACACGATATTCATAAAGCTTTTTGAATGAGTCTGCATGACGTTCTGGGTTCATACTCATAAAGGCCATGAGCTGCAAGAAACCTGGATATACACGCCGGCCAGTTCCGCCAAATTGATTCGGAATGACGCCGATGAGCTTTTCCTCAAACCAGGACATGGGTTTGCTCGTGGCTAACTCATTGACTTTAGTGGGGCTCTGATTAACGTCAATTGGCCCCGCCATCAGAATTAAGCTTGCTGGTACACAGGGGTTTTTGTCTTCTGACATGATGGCTGTAGCAGCCAAGCAAGCCACTGTAGGTTGGCAGACACCCATGAGATGGGTGCCAGGACCAATGTATTGCAAGAACTGGATAACATGCTCAATATAGGCATCAAAATCAAACTCGCCACAACTCACAGGAATGTCACGGATATTTAACCAGTCGGTGACATAGACCTCATGATCTTTTAGCAGTGTTTTGATCGTGCCCGCAAGCAAAGTGGCAAAGTGCCCTGACATCGGAGCAACCAATAAAATCTTGGGCTGACCCTCTACCCCATTCTTTTTAAATCTCACTAAATTACAAAAATGGGTTGAATACAAAATCTCTTCAGCAACCGCCTTACTCTCACCCAAGGAATCAGTAACTTCTTTAATCTTAAAGTCTGGTCTTGTGTGCGTAAAACCCAGTAAAGAGATTTGCTCATAATGCGCAGCTAAGCGCTGCATCGGGTTGAGTGTAAAGTTTCCGAACCAGTTGTTGGAAACACGTTCAGATGCGCTTGCAAACAATCGAACTGGATTATGTAGGTTGGCAAAAGTTTGGTAAGCGCGATACATCATGAATTTGACCTACTTTCTATATGGCGAAGCGCACGCTCATAATCCTTGAGAGAGGGATCAAAAACACGGCTTAAGGAAACATCGTTAGCAATAATGGCTGCTGTCTGAGCGGATCGTGCCGCCACAATCGACAAATGCACAAAGCCAGCGACGTTGAATTCTTTTAGAAGGTCAGGTGGATTACCTTTTTCAAGTCCAATATCGCCTGACTCAATCTTTTGATAAAGGACGCGGTAATGCTCTCGCATGACATCAAGCTCCTGAGCCAGATTCATGATCCGCTGAAACAGTACTGCAAAATCAGAGGCCAGGGGATGATTGGTTTTGACTAATCCCATGGTGTTACTTCCGGCACCTCAGCGGGGCCAATGGCAACGGGAATAGACCCAAAGTCCGCAGGCCCTACGATTTCGAGATATTCCATATCCGGGGAGTAGTCATATAGATAGTGAACAATGCCCGGCATTTGATGAACTACATCGCCGGCCTCAACTAAGGTTGGCTTGTCTTCATACATAAAGCGCGCCCACCCCTTGGTCATCACCACAATCTGAAACTCAGCAACATGATAGTGCCACCCAGTGCCATTCACGGGCGGCTTATTGGCTTTGACTAAGTGGGCAATGACCTTGCCATTGGTAGCTTTCGCTACGCCGAGATCCCGATAAAGAAAGAAGTCTCTCAGGCCGCCCGGAAGGAACTGCGTATCACCAGGCTTTACATGGGAAAACTGAGTGTTACTCTTAAATGCAGCAGGTGTCTTCATGATCAAAACTCCACTTCAAGTTCTTCGATGTCATCGGGTTCTTCAAGGGCGCCCATCACCCATTCCTTCATTTCCGGCAAAGCCATGATGTGCTTACAGTAGTTCTCACAAGTTTTATCTAGCTCAACGTTGTATGTCAGGAATCTAGTCACCACTGGCGCAAACATGGCATCAGCGAGCGTAGGCTCTTTTCCGAAAAGAAAAGGCCCACCATAAGTAGAGAGGCAATCTTGCCAAATCACCAACACTCGATTGATGTCAATCTGTGCTTTTGACCATACTTTGAAAGAATCAAATTTAGCCTTGATGTTCATTGGCAGAGAAGCTCTGAGTGCGGAAAATCCAGAATGCATCTCGCCACAGATCGAACGGCAATGCGCTCTTGCGGCAGGATCGCCGGGGAGTAAATGGGCTTTGGGTTTCAGTTCATTGAGGTACTCGCCAATTGCCAAAGTGTCCCAAACCTTGCAGCCATCGTGATCTAGTCTTGGCACCAGAATGGAAGGTGACAGTAGGAGTAATTCAGCGCGATTATCAACATCATCCGGCGCAACTTGAATCTCCTGAAACGCTAGCCCAGAAAATTTCAGCATTAGCCAACCGCGCAGAGACCATGAAGAGTAATTTTTGCTACTAATCGTCAAGGTGGTTGGCTTAGGCATATCAACTTTCGGCAAGGGTGCAACTACAACTTATTCCTATCGAATAAAGGCTAAATCAATAAATGCCCTGTTTTTGCCTACTTTTACCCAATTTCGGGCGTAAGCCTATTTTTGGCACTATTAATGTGCACTGCAGTAATTCTGCATATTGGTGCACTCATAGACTTTGATCATGTCTATCCACGCCGCCCTCCACCACGTCACTGAATATCAATATGACCGCCCAGTCAAACTGGGCCCTCAGGTCATTCGCTTGCGTCCAGCCCCACACTGTCGCAGTCATATTCTTTCCTACTCACTCAAGGTGGAACCAGAAGGTCATTTTATTAATTGGCAACAAGATCCATTCGCAAACTATCAGGGAAGGTTAGTTTTCCCGGAGGCCACAACGAAGTTCAAGGTAACGGTGGATCTGGTCACCGAAATGGCGGTATACAACCCCTTTGATTTCTTTCTAGAGCCGGACGCTGAAAATTATCCATTTACTTACAGCTCAGATCTCAAAAAAGAATTGCGTCCTTATCTTGGAAGAATGCGCAATGCGGCGCTGAATAAATATTTCAAAACGATTGATCGAAGTGAAATGCGCACGATTGATTTTTTAGTCAAGATCAATCAACAAGTTCAAAGTGATATTGGCTATCTGATTCGGATGGAACCTGGCGTACAAACTCCTGATGAAACTTTAGACTTGCGTAGCGGCTCCTGTCGCGACTCAGCATGGTTGATGGTCAATCTCTTGCGTCTTTGCGGTCTAGCAGCGCGCTTTGTTTCTGGTTACCTGATTCAGTTAAAGCCTGACGTCAAATCCCTTGATGGCCCTAGTGGTACTGAAGTGGATTTCACGGACCTGCATGCCTGGTGTGAAGTGTATCTGCCGGGCGCAGGCTGGATTGGTATCGACCCAACCTCCGGACTCATGGCTGGTGAAGGTCATATCCCCGTAGCTTGTACGCCAGAGCCATCAGGAGCAGCCCCAATTGAAGGCGGCGTCGATGAGTGTGAAGTTGAGTTCAAGCACACCATGGAGGTCACTCGCATTTATGAATCTCCACGTGTCACCAAGCCTTATACCGAAGAGCAATGGGAAGATATTCTTCAGCTTGGTGAAAAAGTAGATAAAGAGTTGATCGCTGGCGATGTGCGCCTCACGATGGGTGGCGAACCTACCTTTGTGTCCGTCAATGGACGCGATGAACGTGAATGGAATATTGATGCACTCGGACCCACCAAGCGCGCCTACGCTACTGATCTAGTCGGAAAGTTACGCGCCGAATATGGTGATGGCGGCTTCCTCCATTTTGGCCAGGGTAAATGGTATCCAGGTGAGCAACTGCCACGCTGGGCGCTATCGATTTACTGGAGAGCTGATGGCACTCCTATTTGGAAAAATCCTAAACTTTTTGCCGATGAATCTCATCCCATCACTTACACCAGTAAAGATGCGGATCGCTTTATTCATACGCTCACAAAAAATCTGGGATTATCAGATCGCTTTATCGAGCCCGCCTATGAAGATACCTTCTACTACCTCTGGCGAGAATCCAAACTTCCAGTAAACGTTGATCCATTCAAATCCAATCTCGATGATGAGATGGAGCGCACTCGCTTAAAGCGGGTCTTCACACAAAAACTGGATTCTGTGATTGGTTATGTATTGCCCATCGAGGCAGGCAAAGGTCAGGGCTATCTTGATACCCAATGGAAGACGGGGGCGTGGATCTATCGCGATGATCGACTACTGCTACTTCCTGGCGACTCCCCAATGGGCTATCGCCTGCCCTTGGATTCCCTGCCTTGGACAAGTAAAGCTGATTACCCCTACCTCATTGAAGAGGATCCTTTTGCGCCAAAGCCACCCCTGGCTTCGTTCGCCCCCATACAGCAACAGTTTCGTGCTTTAGGCAAAGATAACGCTGCACCTCGTACTAGCGCATGGAGTCAATCAGAGGAAGTTCGCATACCTGCACGACAAGAATCAGCAGCCTGGATTACGAGAACGGCTTTGTGCGTAGAGACGCGCGATCCAATGCGCTCTAACGGGCCTGCCGCAGAAAATGCACATGGCGGTAAGAATGGCGCACTCTATGTATTTATGCCGCCTTTAGCTCGCCTAGAGGATTACCTGAACCTCGTTCAAGCAGTAGAGGCAACAGCAGAAGAGTTGCAATACCAAATCGTCATTGAGGGCTACCCGCCTCCTCGCGATCCTCGCTTAAAACTATTACAAGTTACTCCGGATCCTGGTGTGATTGAGGTCAATATTCATCCAGCGCATAACTGGAATGAGTTAGTTGAACATACTGAATTCCTCTACAACGCTGCATTTGAATCTCGCTTGTCTGCGGAGAAGTTCATGACGGACGGTCGCCATACTGGCACTGGTGGAGGCAATCACTTTGTCATGGGTGGCGCCACTCCAATTGATAGCCCATTCTTGCGTCGCCCTGAACTACTTGCCAGCCTTATTCTGTATTGGCACAACCATCCAAGCCTGAGCTACCTCTTTAGCGGCATGTTTATTGGGCCAACCAGCCAAGCGCCACGGGTTGATGAGGCTCGCAATGACCAACTCTATGAATTAGAAATTGCTCTCAAGCAAATTCATGAGAATCGCGAAAAGTATGGGGCCAGCATGCCTCCATGGATCGTAGATCGCACTCTCAGAAACATCTTGATTGATGTCACTGGCAACACCCATCGTAGTGAGTTCTGTATCGACAAGATGTATTCACCGGATAGTCAAACAGGACGACTTGGTCTGCTAGAGTTGCGCGCCTTTGAAATGCCGCCACATGCCCAAATGAGTATTGTTCAGCAGTTACTCATTCGTGCACTGATTGCTCGCTTCTGGGATAAACCCTATTTGGCACCCGCCACTCGCTGGGGTACAGAGCTGCATGATCGCTGCCTACTGCCAACTTTCATCAAGATGGATTTTGCAGACATCATTGAAGAGATGCAGGGCCTTGGCTATGACTTCAAGGCAGAATGGTTTGCACCCCATCTAGAGTTCCGCTTCCCATTGATCGGCCAAGTACAAACCATGGGCGCAGAAATTACCCTACGCAATGCGCTAGAACCTTGGCATGTTATGGGTGAAGAAAATGCTTCTGGCGCAACAGCCCGCTATGTAGACTCCTCAATTGAGCGGCTAGAAGTTCGCATTACCGGTTTAAACCAGAGTCGCTACGCCGTTACCTGCAATGGAGAGCCATTGCCACTTCAGCCCACCGGTATTGCCGGTGAATATATCGCGGGCGTTCGTTACAAAGCTTGGAATCCCCCATCCAGCTTGCATCCCAGCATTGGGGTCCATGCCCCCCTCACATTTGATGTGATTGATACTTGGATGAAACGCTCTGTTGGCGGCTGCCAATACCATGTAGCTCATCCAGGCGGCCTCAATTACGATACCTTCCCGATTAATGCTTATGAGGCTGAAAGTCGGAGGCTCTCACGGTTCTTCCGGATGGGCCATACCCCGGGGACCATCGAAGGAATCCATGCCAATATCAACTTAGCGGTCAGCCAAGAATTTCCGTTCACACTGGATATGCGCCGGTGAGACAATAGGCCGTGGACTCCTCTCAAACCAACCCTTCGACTACCCAATACGCATCTCTTGCCGAAGAAGTTGCCCAGCTAGCTGCTTTGGCAAAGGCGGGTCATTTTGATGAGTTGCATCGAGACGACTCCCTACTAGCAGATCACTGGAAAGTTTTCTTTGATCAACTAGAGCCAACCGGTTTAGCAGACCTAGATCAAAAAACTCAAGAGCTCAATCGACAGATTCGAGAAAATGGTATTACCTATAACGTCTATGCAGACGAATATGGCCCCCAACGGCCCTGGTCAGTAGATTTATTTCCGCTCATTATCGATACGGCGGCCTGGCAAGAAATTGAATGCGGCGTTCTACAAAGAGCGCGTTTATTAGAGGCCATCATGGCCGACGTGTATGGTGAGCAGCATTTATTAAAAGAGGGCTGGATACCGCCCGCATTGATACAGGGTCACCCAGGGTATATGCGCTCAATGCATGGTGTAAAGCCCTGCGGCAACAAACATCTTCACATCATTGCATTTGATTTAGCCCGCGCACCCGATGGCTCTTGGTCAGTGCTATCGCAACGCACTCAAGCCCCATCTGGACTTGGCTACCTTCTAGAGAATCGCAATTTAATTGCAAGGCAATTTTCGAAAGCCTATGAATCAATGCAGATTGCGCCGTTGGCCAATGCATATCGGGATTTGATTGATTCCTTGAAATCCCAAAGCTCTGCAGGCTCCAATGTCCATATTGCCCTTCTGACTCCAGGACCTTATAACGAAACCTACTTTGAGCATGCTTACCTTGCGCGCTACTTAGGTCTCACCTTGGTTGAGGGTAGTGATCTGACGGTACGTGACCAGCATGTATTTCTGAAGACAGTTCGCGGCCTAGAACCAGTACATGTTTTACTAAAGCGCTTAGATGATGAGTTTTTGGATCCTTTAGAGCTTCGCTCAGATTCAACGCTAGGCGTTCCTGGCTTACTGCAGGCAATACGGGCAGGCAACGTTATTCTGGCTAATGCTCCAGGGTCTGCTTTTCTAGAGTCTCCCGCTTTACTGGGATTTCTGCCGGGCATTAGCGAGCGGCTCTTGAATGAAAAAATTCAATTGCCCGCGATGGATACCTGGTGGTGTGGGGAGAGGGCTGCCTTAGAGGCTGCTATTCCCCATTTAGAAAATAGCGCAATCAAGCCAACTTACCCCCACACGCCAGGGCATATTGGTTACGAGGCATGCCTAGGTGGCAGCCTTAGTCAACCCCAACTCAATGAATGGATCGGCAGAATCACTCGCCAGCCTCAAGACTATACGGTTCAAACTTATATTCCTTTAGCGCAAATGCCGGTATGGCTCAATGCATTCAATCTGAATAACGCCTCTTTAATAGAGCCTCGCTCATATATGCTCAGAGTCTTTGCGCTGAGTAATGGCTCAGATGGCTGGCAAGTATTGCCAGGTGGCTTAGCGCGTATTGCTGGCTCTGATTCTGGGATCGCTTCCATGCAACGTGGTGGTAGCAGTGCTGATGTGTGGGTGCAGGGTAATCAAGCAAGCCTTTTGGATGCAGCTCTGCCGCAGCATGCAATCAAAACCACAGCCCAAAGAAAGCGAATCGTCACTAGTCGCGCCGCTGAAAATCTCTATTGGTTTGGCAGATATACCGAGCGCAGTGAAAATATGTTGCGCTTAGCAAAACTCTACCTAGAAAGTATTAATAGTGAATACACTCCCTCCAAGCAATTGTGGGGGTGGTTGGAGACGCTGTGCGTTCAATATGGCTTGGTACCTGAAGGCGTCCCCAGCAATCTTGACCAAACTGAGAATCGCCACCGAATCTTTGAAAGAACCTTGATTGATTGTCTAGATAAGGGCGATCATGTCACGAGCGTTGGCTACAACCTCAATGCCATGAAACGTACCGCCTCTAATATACGAGAGCGCCTATCCACAGAACAGTGGAGCACCATCAACTACTGTATTGAACATTTTCAAGCAGGCTGTCACAAAGCAACCGCCTATCAAGACTTCTCCCCTTCACTAGCAATTGAAGCACTCAATCGCGCTAATAGTGATTTAGCGGCTATCACTGGCGCACAAACCGATCGCATGACTCGCGATGATGGATGGCAACTGTTATCGATTGGCCGCCACATTGAACGTCTGTCGTTTTTGACGTCAGTGCTCGATTTGGCCATCGACTCTGATTTACTTCGCAATCCGAATACAGATAGCTCTGGCTATATGGCCTTGTTGGCGCTTTTTGATAGCACCATCACCTTTCACGCACAGCACCAACAAAGTCGTGAGCTTGAGCCTCTCATTGAATTGCTGGTGCTCGATGATGAGAATCCCCGTTCACTTGCTTGGGTCAGCAAAGCCTTGAGAGCCAGGTTATCGAAGTTGGCTGGCACAGAACGCGATCAACCTGATGAGCTCACTCGCAGCGTCACCAATCTGCAAGACTATTCATTAGAAAGTTTATGTATTCGGGATGCCTCTGGCGCTTTAAGTAATCTGAGAAGCTGTTTCAGCAATTGCTCTTATTCTGCATGGAACGTTTCCGATGACATTAGCGCTCGCTACTTTAACTTGATTCATGAGATTGATTACAGGGTGCAGCTGTAAACCATAATTATGTATTTAGAGATCATCCACGACACCACCTATCAGTACGACCCTAACGTAGAGATTGCGCAACACCTGACCCATCTCAAGCCGAGCAATACAGGTACGCAGGAGATTATTCAGACTGAACTGTCTATTGACCCAAGGCCGGCCTGGCAAGAAGACCATAGTGATATTTACGGCAATACCTGCACATATTTTTCTTTAGAGACCCGCCACAAATCACTAGTGATTTCTGCGAGATCGCAAATACAAACTAGAAAATCCCAATCCAACCATCTAGAGTCTGCCAAAACCCCCTCCTGGGAATTGGTTCGTGAATACTTTCGCTATCACTCCGGCACGCACTGGGATCCCGCTTCAGAGTTCTTATTTGAATCTCAATACATCATTCCTGGCCCCGAATTCGCCGAGTTTGCCCGCGCCAACTTTACTGCTAACCGCCCCATTCTTGATTCTGCAATTGATTTAATGCGACGCATCTACAGTGAGTTTCATTACGTAAGCAAAAGCACTGACCTGGATACGCCAGCAGCTGAGGCTCTCAAAAATCGAGAAGGTGTTTGTCAAGACTTTGCCCATATTCTGATTGCGACTATGCGTAGCATTGGGTTGCCCGCTAAATATATCAGCGGATACATCCTTACCAACCCACCGCCCGGACAGGCGCGTCTGATTGGGGGGGATGCTTCCCATGCCTGGGCGTCTGTTTATATTCCGTCTGTAGATGCGCAAGGCAATCTAGGCCCAGGTGATTGGTGTGATTTAGATCCGACCAATAATCGCTGGGGATTTGATTCTCCAGGTGAGGATTATGCGCATCTAGCCTATGGTCGAGACTATGGGGATGTATCACCTATTCGTGGTGTGATACACGGTGGCGCAGATCATGTATTAGATGTCGCGGTCACAGTAAGACCTATAGAGCAGTAGTACCAGTCTCACCAGTTCGAACACGAATCACCTCATGAAGGTGGCTTACAAAAACCTTCCCATCACCGATTTTTCCAGTAAAAGCGGCTCTAGAAATCGCCTGTAGCGCATCATCCAAAAGCTCATCGCTAACAGCAATCTGAATTTTCAGTTTTAATAAATAATCAATGACGTACTCAGCACCACGATAAAGCTCAGTATGTCCATTTTGGCGACCAAAGCCTCGAACATCGTAGGATGTCATCCCCTGAATGCCAATATGTTCAAGTGCCTCGTGGACCTCATCCAACTTAAAAGGCTTAATGATTGCAGTGATTAATTTCATAGCTAGCCATCAAAGGTGATTACTGCGTAGCACAAAAATTCCCGATAATTTCATTAGACATTTTTTTGTGAGTTACCAAAAAAATATCCGCACTAAGACTGTGCATGCAACAGATGGGGATCTACCAAAACCCCCAAAATCTCAATAAATCTAGGGTTATTCCCGTTCTAGGCCAACTAAATCCAAGTTGGTGCAGACATTTTTCTAAAGAGTGCAATCAGTCATTTAATGCTAATTTTTAGTATTTAAGATGCGGTATGCGTATCGAAATCACAAAAGGTCTAGTGCTAAGCGCCTGCTCCACAAGCAGAAACAATCTCGCTGAGATACTGTTTCCGGCGGGAGAGTATTTGGCGACCCTCACCCCAGAAGGTCAAATTGAAATCTTAAACTCCAGCGCAGGCAAGGCTCAGTTTTCTTTCTCTCAATTTAGAGAAAAGCTTTCTCTTGGGGAGTTTGTCCTCCTAGAGGCTTAAGAGTAAAAAAACCGCCCGAAGGCGGTCTGAAAAAACATCGCTACTGATGAATCACTTAGTATGGATGACCATGTGGGTTCATGGGCATTTGCTTCATATTGCCCTGCGGCATTTTTACCCCATTCATCATTTGCTGATGCATCTTTTCATGAATCGCTTTCATATCCCCGTGCATTGCCGGATCGCAATACCCATAGTCAGCACTCACCGCCGAGGCCACACCCATTTGATGGCCATCAGCGCCCTTATAACCCAATAAAGAAGGGTCTAGCATGCCAGCAATCATGGCAATGTGTCCAAATACTAGAAACAATGCAACGCAAATAGCATGAATCTTTAACTTACCCATTTGATCCAGGGCTTTGTTTACAAAACCAAATTCTTGCAAGGCAATCCAAATTAAAGGCAAGCCTCCGATGAGGTAGCTACCCACCGCAACGACATCAATCACTGTGCGCCACTCATGATTTTTAGTGACAGGTATGACAGCAGTCATCATCAGATACGCGATGATGCCAATGAAATACAGTCCTACCGTAGTTCCCGAAAACCGATTGAGGTGATACACAAAGCCATCAAACTTGCGGGTAAAGAGGATATAAAGCTCAGTGATTGCCAAGGTCTCGGCAAGCACGATTGGTATGGCCATAAAAATCAACAGATTCCAAGGCTGATTGTCAGCCAACAACTGCATATAGTGAGTCATATTCATTACTGTTCTCCAAAACGGAAATTATCAACAGGCATCTCAATGCCGCAATCAAAAGTGATTACAGGTAATTTCTGGGGGGCTTGTAAATTGACTCAAGAATATTGGAACTAGGCTTGACAACGTCAGCAAGCAAGTGCGTGTCGACTTGTTTAGATACAGAAAAAACAGGTAGGGCCATTAGAACCGCGACTACCGCACAGCAATAATGAGCAACACTAGAACCAGCGCTTGATTTACCGCTCTCATGATGACTGGCTGGCGCTGCCTCTTGACAGTGATCATGACCAGCAATCATTACGGAGGTACTTTCTCCGCTCAGATTGACAGGCATCGTCGTAGCATTAATCAAGCTGACGAATAGACTTAGAAAGATTAGTACAACGGTCTTCTTCATACTTTTAGTTTACGCCTTATTGGGGCTGTCGATGCCATAAACGCATTTTATGCTGTCGCCAAAATAAGGGATCAACCAAGATCAGATTATGTTTTGCTTGAAACTCCCAAATTTGCGCGCCAGTTGCAGGGGTTTGATAAAAAGGAATATTCATACTCTGATATCGCTCAATGACCGTGGGGTGGGGATGGCCATAGCGATTACGATAGCCATTTTGTGCAAAGGCTAAGTCAGGACTTAAGGCGCTTAGTAGATTTAAAGATGATGATGTTTTACTGCCATGGTGTGGTGCCATAAAAATTAACTTCTTGTCTTTTAGTTCATGTAGATTGAGTTGATCTAGGCGAGCAGTGATATCCGCCTCACCCTGCTTCTCCACATCACCAGTCAACCAAAAGGAAGTATGTTGATTACGCACCTCAAGTACACAACTCATCTCATTGGGTTTTCTGGCTTGCTGCTCCTCAAAAAGTGCATCTTCATGCGGATGCCATATATAAAAGTCCACGCCATCCCATGACCAATGCTGAGCAAAGCGACAGGGAATAGCGGGTACGCGTTTCATTTTTAGATTGGCGAGCAATGGGTTCGTAGTCGGCAACGATCCCATCATGGAGTCAAAAGAAATTTCTTGAAGTAAGGTAGCAGCCCCTCCAATGTGATCACTATCACTATGGCTAATAACCATTCGATCAATCTGATCGATCCCTCTACCCCTCAAATACGGCAGGATGATTCTTTGGCCTGCATTGTCTTTGCCTTGTATGGGGCCAGTGTCATAAAGCAACCTCTTGGATGCAGTTTCAATAAGAACTGCCGTGCCCTGTCCGACATCCAAGACCGTCGCACGAAATTCTCCGCTAGCTAAATTAATGCTGGGGTTTGGTTGAATAAACAAGCTGACACAGAATGCAAGGCCAATCGCTCTAGAAATCCAGCTCTTCGCAATGACTCCAGGACGAATAGCCATCACTATGCCAATAGTTGACAAGGTGAGCGCCCACCATGCGGGTTGACTGGACCAAGCAACTGCCCATTTCCAGCGAGCCATCCAGCCGAGGAGTATTGCTAAATATTCCATCGTGGCATGGGCGGGCAATAAAAGCCATTTACCAATAAAGTCTGGTAGCAAAGCGCCAGCAATCGCTAAAGGTGTCACGATGTAACTCACCACAGGAATCGCAAATGCATTAGCCAGTGGTGACACGATTGAGACTTGATAAAACCAATATAAGGTCAATGGTAGGAGTGCAATAGTAACAACTGCCTGAACACGACAGGCCTCTCTCAATGCCTGTATTAATCTACGACTCCAATGCACCTCAAGCTCTTTGCCGGTAGGCACCCCTAAAAGACCTTCGGAACCTTGCATTGCATACAGAATGGCGGCAACAGCGCCAAACGATAACCAAAATCCAGGGGTATAGGGCGCCATAGGATCAATCAGCAATCCAAATGCTAAAGCCCACCACCAAATATCAAAGGATCGCGGATTTCTGCCAGACCACAAGGCGAAGGCGACAACACCCACCATATACATCGTTCTTTGTGCTGGAATCTGAAAGCCTGCTAACCAGGCATAGACAAATGCTGTCAGAAACCCCGTTGCAGCAGCAACTTTACCCACTGGCATGTAAAGTGGTAGAGCATTACGGCGCCAAAGGAACGCAGCAATCATGGCGCCAAATCCAGCTAACATCGTGACATGAAGCCCTGAGATGGAGATTAAATGTCCGATTCCGGTGGCATTAAATACACGCCAGTCCTCTTGATCAATTGCATTTTGATCGCCCATCACCAGAGCTGCAATTACGCCAGCGTATCGAGCATCCTTTGGGAGTGACTGCCGTATCTTTTGCCTCAACTTCCAGCGTTGATATTCCATTGCCAGAGTAAATTCTGTTAAACCAATGTCCTTCTCATGCAATAACTCGCCAGATCGCACGGAACCACTAGCACCAAAATCCTGGTGAAAGGACCAGCGCTCGAAATCAAAAGTATGGGGATTTAAGGAGCCATAAGGTCGCTTTATCTTGACCTTAAACTCCCAGCGTTGGCCAGGAATGACTTCAGGGATATCTTGAGGGTTACGCCATGCAGGCTGCCAACTCAAATATACCTGCCGAGGAAATGACTCAATTGGCTGTCGCCCTAAGGATGCATGATCTACTTCGAAAGAAAATTTTGCGCCGCTTAATGAACTTTGAGGCAAGGCATTCACTCTACCCTCAAGAATTAGATCTTTGCCCTCGAACTCAATCGACAGAACATTGCCCAATCGATTCTGAGCGTAATGGGCATTCCAAGCAAAACCTAGAGCCAAGAAGGATATGCCAACAAAGATTTTGTTTGCATGAGGATGCTCAATTAGGCGCCAATTTACCAGGGCACCAAGAACTCCAAGCGCTAGCAAAAAGGTGCAGATGGGCATCCAGTGATCGGGTACTGCAGGCAAAAATAGAAGGAGCGCTCCCCCGGCGATAAACGCCGCAATATGAATGCGCAAGCTCTTAAGAAGCTTTTTGAGGGTTGGTATTGCTGGTCACTAACCTGGACCAACGTGGCAATGCTTGCATCGCATTTAGCCAGACTGCTTTGGAGAATATGTCATCACTGATACCGCGAATGTGGGCTAATTGTGTAGCAATTCTGGGAAGTAAGGCTGGCTCATTAAATGTGCCGCCCTCCTCTTTAAGCCAAGCTGGCGGGATATCAGGGGAATCTGTTTCTGTGACGATGCAATCGAGTGGCAACTCTTTTAAAAGACGGCGAATTTGCAATGCTCGGTCGTAGGTTGCCGCACCACCAAATCCCAACTTGAAACCAAGCTCAATAAATTGCCCAGCCTGCTGATGGCTGCCGTTAAATGCATGGGCAATTCCACTGGGAACTTTTCTTTTTCGCAAGACTTTGAGAATGGCATCTTGTGAACGGCGTACATGCAAAATCACGGGCAACTGAAATTGCTCCGCTAAATCTAGTTGCGCATGAAAGAAATACTCTTGACGCTGGGGATCAAGACCCTCAACAAAGTAATCTAAGCCAATCTCGCCAATACCAACAAATCGAGGATCACTTAGCGACTGTTCAATCTGAGCCTTCAGAATATCAAGGTCAACTTCTTGAGCTTGTTTGATATACAGCGGATGAATACCTAGCGTGTATACCAATCCTGGAATATCTTCGCTGTACTGCTTTACCAAGCCTCTAGCCTGATCCCAATCAGAAGCTTGAACAGTGGGCAGCAGAATGGATTGAACGCCCTCGTCTGCTGCTCTTAAAACAATCTCCGGAAGCATGCCAGCAAACTCTGGCGCATCTAGATGGCAGTGGGTATCAATCCAAGCCAGGTCTATGATGGCTTCGCTCATTGCGAGAAGGTCTTTAATACTCCGCGCTCTAAATGCAAAATACGATCACAACGTTTTGCGCGAACCGGATCATGAGTCACAATCACAAATGCAGTGCCTTGTTCACGGGCAATATCTAACATCAGGTCAAACACCCCATCAGCCGTCTCAGTATCGAGATTACCTGTAGGTTCATCGGCCAAGACGCAGGAGGGATTACCCACCAGCGCACGCGCAACTGCAACACGTTGACGCTCGCCGCCAGATAATTCTCCGGGAGTGTGCTGTACGCGCTTTGCCAAGCCAACTGCATGCAGCATCTTGTTTGCTCGCTCCATTGATTCCTCATTGCCAAGGCCACGAATACGCAAAGGCAAGGCAACATTCTCAACAGCACTAAATTCATCTAAAAGATGATGGAACTGATAAATGAAGCCCAAGCTATGATTACGCAGTTGATCTAGTTTGCTCACTGGCAATTGATGGAGATTCTCTCCAGCCAGAATGACAGTGCCAGCACTTGGGGTATCCAAACCTCCTAATAAATGCAGCAAAGTGCTTTTACCGGACCCAGAAGAACCTACGATCGCCACCTTTTCAGAAGCACTCACCTGCAAATCAATTTCCTTGAGGACATCAACTGCAGTCGGTCCTTTGCCATAGGTCTTTGCAAGGCCAGATGCACTGAGGATCACTGAATTACCAACCTCTTTATTGACATTATTCATAGCGTAACGCCTCCGCAGGCTGAACTTGGGCAGCGCGACGACTTGGATACAAGGTTGCCAATACGGAAAGGCCAAAGGCCATCAAACCCACTGTGACGACATCAGATAAACGGACGTCCGAGGGGAGCTCGCTAATAAAGTAGACATCGCGTGGCAAGAAGCGCACTCGGAATATAGCCTCAATGGTTGGAACAATCACATCAATATTCAAAGCAATGAGGAGGCCTAAGCCAACGCCAGCCAAGGAGCCTAGCAGGCCAATCGCTAAACCTTGCACTAAGAATATCCGCTGAATTAATCCCGGGCTCGCACCCATAGTTCTCAAAATTGCAATATCAGCCTGTTTCTCATTGACGGTCATTACCAGGGTGGAGACTAAATTAAATGCGGCCACCGCAATAATCAAAGTCAAGATGATGAACATCATCTTTCTTTCGGTTTGAACAGCGGCAAACCAATTGCGATTAGAGCGCGACCAATCCGTTACCCAGAGGGCCTGTGGGACCACTTGAGCCAACTCAGCAGCAATCTCAGGTGCACGCTGCATATCGTCTACCTTAACGCGCAGGCCGGATGGGTCTTGTAGGCGCAATAAAGCCGCGGCATCTTTCCAATGCATGATGGCGAGAGAGCTGTCATATTCATAATGACCGCTATCCACAATGCCGACTACTTGGAGTGTCCGCATTCTGGGCATGGCACCCGCTGGAGTGAGATCACTCTCAGGCACGATGAGGTTAATACGATCACCTACGCGTGCACCAACCATGCTTGCCAGTTGCGCACCTAAGGCCACCCCAAAAGCACCTGGTTTGAGATCTTCAATACTGCCCGCAACAAATTGCTTGGGCAAGTCAGAAACTTTACCTTCTTCACTGGGTAGCACGCCACGAATCGCCACACCACGCATGATGTTCTCGCGACTGAGTAAGCCCTGCGAACTGACCATTGGAGCAACGCCAATTACGTGGGGCTGAGCAGCCACCTTGAGAGCAATCGGCTCCCAATTGGCCAAACCATCTGGGGCAGTAATTTCAACATGAGAGAGTACGGACAGCATGCGATCCCGGACTTCCTTCTGGAAGCCATTCATTACTGAGAGCACCACAATTAGGGCGGCAACCCCCAAGGCAATGCCTGCGGTGGAGATTCCGGAAATAAAGGAGAGGAAGCCATCACGCTTACCCACCGTCTTGCGACGCTTAGATCGGGTGTAGCGCAGGCCAATTTCTAGCTCAATAGGAAGTCTCAACATAGTTACAGTTTAGACAATCGGATGGACAAACGGATGGATTCTGTAAATGCCACCTAAAATCAGGGGAATGACTACGAATTCGATCTCTCAACAAGGCTC
>CANBPJ010000022.1 GCA_947371415.1 Burkholderiaceae bacterium
CCTGATATTCCTGCGAAAAACTTCACTGCAATGTTGCGCCTTGATCACAACCGCGCTCTCTCACAGTTGGCAAACAAGCTGAACAAGCCAGTTGCTGATATCGAGAAATTGGTTGTTTGGGGCAATCACAGCCCAACGATGTATCCTGACTATCGCTTCGCCACCGTTGATGGCCAGTCCGTAAAAGACAGCATTAACGATGCAGCCTGGAATAAAGATACATTCATTCCTACCGTTGGTAAACGTGGTGCTGCAATTATTGAAGCGCGCGGCCTTTCATCTGCAGCCTCTGCCGCCAATGCAGCAATCGATCATATTCGTGACTGGGTTCTTGGAACCAATGGCAAATGGGTCACTATGGGTATTCCATCTAAGGGTGAATATGGCATTCCAGCTGAAGTGATCTACGGCTACCCAGTGGTTTGCGAAAACGGCGAGTACAAGATGATTGAAGGCTTAGAGATTGATGAATTCTCACGTGAGCGCATGAACCACACTCTGAATGAATTACTTGAAGAACAAGCAGGCGTTAAGCATCTCCTCTCATAAGGACTGACACACATGAAGCAAACTCTTTTGATCGTTAGCTTGGCTATAGCTGGCCTCTTGGGTTCAGCGCCGGCCACCGCTAGCGAAGAAGTATCCGTCTGGACTTGCAGCGAAAGCAAACAATTCAAAACCACAGGAACAACGGAAAAGGTTCGCCTTACATGGGAATCAAAAACCTTTGACCTGAATCGTGAGAATTCTTTGCCAGGTAGCTTGCGTTACAAAAACACCACTACCGGACATGATCTTGTAGTGCTAGGTAATAAAGCAATGCTGTTTAATATTAAGTCTGGAACTCGTCTTGCTGATTTCTGCCAAACTGCAGAAATGAAAACTGGCAAACTTCCGCATTTATTTGCTGGTGCAGAGCCTTTTACACAGAACTAATCGCAGTATTTCTGTTTTAGCTTCAAGATAAAAAGCCGAGAAATTCTCGGCTTTTTTCTATTCCAACTAAGAGTTCTGGAATTGATCTAATGAAATAATGGTTGCTGCGTTGGCGCATCATCCGGCAATTCTGCATGCACAGCATCACCCGATCGATCTGGGAATAAGGGTGCACCGCAATCGTCGCAAAGCTCTGGATCAAACAACATTGCATGACGGAAGACATCATCGACACCGGCATCACGAAGTGCATCTGCAATTCGCTTCATCGGGCTATCGTCATCCGATAAATCATTGAGCGCATCATTGGCAACGCTCTCGCGATCGTACAAAGGCCAAATCACCCCATAGACAACCTCCGATGAGCCCTTGAGACTGAAGGAGATGCGATATTCATCGGCCTGGTCTTCACCGAAGGCGCCAACAACACATGAAATGCCAGAAGGCAGTACTCCAAGGGTACTTTCCAAGAAATTCACCCCAGCCCTAATGCTTAATGGGCGGACATGCTTATCCGCCAATCGACAGTTAGTGAAGTAAGCCTCCGGTAATAGGAGCTCAAATTCGCAACCAGGCAAGAGTAAGGCAATCGGCTCCTGCATGGTGTTTTGCCATCCAATGAGACTCATGCCGCGCTCTTGTCTTGTCGGGGCTTCTGCTTGCCAACGAAATAATGGCGTACCAGATGGAGCGGCAACGGCTGCAATAATAAAACGTGGATCAGCCAAGACAGCAATCGTCTCAGACATCTCGCGCAATTCAATTTTGATCTCGCTACCAGTGATGGCCGCTGCTGCCAAACTCTCGGTAAGCAGCCGAGTTTGGCAATGGGAGTGCGGCATTTGATCAATGCTGTAGAGCCAGGGAACGATTGCCAGGCGCGTATCTGCTGAAGCGATTGAGCTGTGCAGCGCGCTAGCAGTTGACTCAATAGCATTGACTGATAGGGGGCCTGAAGGAATTTGATAACGGGTATGCGCAACGATGGGAAGAGCCAGTAGCAGAACATCCCAACTCTGAGCATCATGCTCCATTGATAAAGACTCAGCCAAGGTCTCGGCGCAATCGGCAAGAACCTCGAAGGCGACAGTATTAATTCTGAAGGTTTGATCTAAAGCCGCATCAATCACATTTTGATTTTGACTTTTGAGCAAACGCATTAAACGTAAATTTAAACGCTCCTCCCAAAACTGATCTTCAATATGACTGCCTGAGGCTGCCAAAGAAATGGCATCAGCAACCAAGCGCTCCACATCTGGAGAAGAGCGTTGCGAGGATTTAGTGCGATGTACAGCCATGATGCACCCTCCTACTTTCTTTCGGGACGTCTAAATAGCGGTTTTTCAGGCTTAGATTCAGAGACAACATATTTGTAGCCATCCAAATTAAAGCCCTTCAAATCTGCAGGATCGGTAATCTGATTTTCAACAACGTAACGCGCCATTAACCCTCTAGCTCTTTTGGCATAAAAGGAAATAATTTTGTACTTGCCATCTTTACCATCTTGAAATACCGGAGAAATCACTGGGCAATCCAAATTTTTGGCTTGCAGTACCTTGAAATACTCTTCCGATGCTAAATTCAATAGCACTGGTTTCTTTTGCTTTTCCAGAATCTTTTTTAGAGAATCGGTAACTCGTTCACCCCAAAATGCATAAAGATCTTTACCTCTCGCATTCTTAAAGGCGGTCCCCATCTCCAAACGATAAGCCTGCATTAAATCGAGGGGCCTCAAAGCGCCATACAAGCCCGAAAGGATTCGAATATGGTCCTGGGCAAAGTCTACCGCCTTGGTATTGAGCGTCTTAACATCAAACCCATCATAGACATCACCATTAAAGGCGTAAATAGCTGCCTTGCTGTTTTCTTCAGTAAATGTCTTGGACCAATCACGATAACGCCCAACATTCAGAGCAGCCAATTGATCGGATAAGCCCATTAAATTGGCGACCTCTTGAGGTGAGAGCTTCTTCAGGTCGGCGATTAGCTTAGCGGATTCCGAAACAAACTCAGGCAAGGTGGGCGCCTTAACCTTGGTCGGGGTTTTGTAATCTAGAGATTTAGCGGGTGAAAGGACAATCAGCATGGCACAATTTGAATATGAATTTCTCCCATTCTAGCGACTACCCACCTTATTTGCCTTAAAGCGCCCGCATGGACCAAAATCCCCTTCTGACGCCAGCATTTCCAAGTCGCCTACCCGAGGTAGGGACAACGGTCTTCACGGTCATGTCAGCCCTAGCGGCAGAACATCAAGCAATCAACTTGGGTCAAGGTTTCCCTGACTTTCCTTGCGATAGAGAGCTGATAGCCCATGTTAACGCAGCCATGCTGGCTGACCACAATCAATATCCGCCAATGGCAGGGGTTGCAGAGTTGCGATGTGGTGTAGCGGGAAAGATTTCAGCCTTGTACGGTCATAACTATGATCCCGAATCGGAAATCACCATCACCGCAGGTGGCACACAGGGAATCATGACTGCCATCTTGTCATGCGTGAGTCCCGGCGATGAAGTTGTCATTATTGAGCCAGCCTATGATAGCTATCGACCATCGATTCAGTTGGCTGGAGGCAAACCCATTGCCGTATCTTTGATTGCCAATCGCAATGATCAAGGATCGGTCAATTCGTATTCAATTCCCTGGGATGATTTAGCTAAAGTCATAAAACCAAAAACTAGGCTCATTATTATCAACACGCCGCACAATCCAACTGGAATGGTGTGGCAATCATCCGATCTTGATCGCTTAGCGCGTTTAGTAGAAAATACGAATACCTTGATCCTAAGTGATGAAGTCTATGAGCATATGGTTTATGACGGGCATGCGCATCAAAGCATTGCTAGCCACCCCACTCTTGCTGCGAGAAGTTTTTTAATTTCTAGCTTTGGCAAAACGTATCACGTAACTGGCTGGAAAGTAGGTTACGTAGCAGCACCTACGTCGATGATGGTCGAGTTTCGCAAAGTACATCAGTTCAATGTGTTTACGGTAAACACCCCCATGCAACATGCCCTAGCGAAATATCTGAGCACTGCAGATCACTATCTAAACCTACCCTCCTTTTACCAATCCAAGAGGGATTACTTCAAAAAAGGTTTGCAAGATACCGGTTTTAGATTACTGCCATCGCCAGCAACGTATTTCCAGTGCGCTAACTACACGCAGCTCGGTATCCCGGAATCGAACTTGAGTGAAGCCAATTTCTGTACCTGGCTCACAAGTGAGATCGGTGTAGCAGCAATTCCAGTTTCTGCGTTTTATGCAACTCCCATTGACTCAGGCGTCATTCGTTTTTGTTTTGCCAAAAAAGAACAAACACTTGCAGATGCGTTAGCGCGTTTGCAAACTCTATAAATAAATAAGGAACCCATCATGGCAACAAATAAACCCAAACAAGACATCATTGATGTGTATAGCTGGCCAACTCCAAATGGGCATAAGGTGCACATCATGCTTGAGGAATGCGGCTACAAGTTGGGCAAAGATTGGATTGCCCATCCGATTGATATTGGCGCCGGCGATCAGTTCAAGCCAGACTTCTTAGAAATAAGCCCAAACAATAAAATTCCGGCCATTAAAGACCCACAGGGGCCTGATGGGAAACCCATTCACCTCTTTGAATCTGGGGCAATCCTACTTTACCTTGCCTCTAAAACTGGTAAGTTTTTACCTAAAACTACCCGCGGTAAATATGAGGTGCTCCAGTGGTTAATGTTTCAGATGGGTGGCGTCGGTCCTCTTTTAGGGCAAAACCACCACTTTCGGATTTATGCGCCAGAGAAAATTGATTACGCGATTAATCGCTACACTAATGAAGCCAAACGCTTGTATGGGGTCATTGACCATCAACTGAAAGATAATCCCTATATTGCTGGAAGAAGTTACTCAATAGCAGATATCGCCATTTTTCCATGGACGCGCAATTGGAAGAATCAAGGAATCGATATCAATGAGTACCCCAATTTCAAGCGCTGGTTTGAAATGATTAGCGAACGTCCCGCTGTAAAGCGTGGTGTTGAGGTCTTAACTGCGTTACGCAAGCCCTTACATGATGACAAAGCAATGGAACAATTATTTGGCTCATCACAGTATCAAAAAAGGAAATAGCATGAAGATTCAGTCAGTCGGAGTAATTGGTGCGGGCACGATGGGCAATGGTATTGCGCAGGTATGCGCAGTGGCTGGCCTAGATGTCGTGATGGTTGATATTAGTGATGCCGCTGTTGAGGGTGGTCTAAGTCAAATTAGCAAAAGTCTGGATCGCCTTGTAAAGAAAGAAATACTTACAACCGAAGCCAAAGATGCCGCACTCAAGCGTATTAAAGGTAGTACATCCCACGCCGACTTCAAGGGCTTGCAATTAGTGATTGAAGCTGCGACTGAGAATCAAATAATTAAAGAAAAAATTTTGCATCAAGTCGATGAGATCGTCAGCAAAGAAACCATCATCGCAACCAATACTTCTTCGCTGTCAATAACCAAACTTGCGGCACTCGACTCCAATCCTAGCCGCTTTATTGGTATGCATTTCTTTAACCCTCCTCCACTAATGGCGCTAGTTGAAGTGATACGTGGATTACAAACTTCTGATGCTACCCATGCTGCCATTATTGAAATGGCTAAGCGCATTGGCAAGGAACCGATCACCGTTAAGAACTCCCCTGGATTTGTTGTTAACCGCATTTTGTTGCCAATGATCAATGAAGCCTTCTTCGTTCTATATGAAGGGCTTGCCAGCCCAGATGATATTGATGCTGGAATGAAGTTGGGTTGCAACCAACCGATTGGCCCACTTGCCTTGGCTGATTTAATTGGCTTGGATACCTGCCTAGCAGTCATGGAAGTGTATTTTGAGAACTTCAGCGACTCGAAGTATCGCCCTTGTCCTCTTCTCCGTGAAATGGTGGCAGCCGGCTATCTGGGACGTAAGACTGGTCGCGGCGTTTACACCTACGATCAATAACTCTTCAGCGAACCATCTCAATATCACTCCTATTTTAATAAAGAAGTTTTTGTGAACACTCTACCCCCTCTAGTGCGTAAGTTAGCCTATGCCGGCCTCATTCCTTTTGTTGGCCTAGCCCTGATGGTTCAGTTGGCACCAACCCCACTGAATTATTTAAGCGCTGAATCCTTGGCTAGTTATGGAGCAATCATCACTGCATTTATGGGGGCATTACATTGGGGCGCCAATTTACATACCCTAGGAAAGGCAGCACCGAGCGATCGCTGGGAAGATCGCAATGCTTGGATCTGGGGCGTCATTCCCGCATTAGTAGCCTGGGTAGCCCTACATATTTATATTCCAGTTGGATTAGTCATTTTGGCTTCCGCATTAGTAATACAACGCAATATTGATAAGGAAACCTATCAATACTATTTTTCTAACGAAGAGGCCCGTAAAGAATTTATCACTTTACGCAATCAGCTTACGATAGTTTCAGGGGGCTGTTTAGTTTGGGCGGCCCTCGTTATTTTGTTTGTGCAGAATTAAAGCAGTGCACATGGGCAATCTGTTTGATCAAGCACCAACGGCACCTTTGGCAGAGGCCTTGCGGCCTAAAAGCATTGAAGAGGTCATTGGTCAAACTCATCTACTAGCGCCAGGAAAGCCATTGACTCTGGCTTTTGCGTCTGGCAAACCACATTCCATGATTTTGTGGGGGCCTCCAGGAGTTGGCAAAACTACCCTTGCCAGACTATCTGCTAAAGCATTTGATCGTGAATTTATTGCTATCTCAGCAGTCCTAGCAGGCGTAAAAGAAATTCGTGAGGCAATAGATCAAGCTCAACAAAGCATGTCTCAATATGACAGGCAAACAATACTGTTTGTTGATGAAATTCATCGCTTTAATAAGAGTCAGCAAGATGCCTTGTTGCCCCATGTTGAATCGGGCCTATTTACTTTCATTGGCGCCACGACTGAAAACCCCTCTTTTGAGGTGAATTCTGCCCTACTATCGCGTGCACAAGTCTATGTACTGAAGTCATTAAACGCGATAGAACTTAAGCAGCTGTTTGATCGAGCACACGAATTTACATTGCCCAATATTGCATTCGAATCGACTGCGATTGATAGTCTGATTTCTCATGCAGATGGTGATGCTCGTCGACTACTCAATTTGGTGGAGCAAGTGCGCAATGCTGTACTGACACCAAATTCGAATATTGAGACTGTAGATCAGCACTTCATTGAGAATGCTCTAAGCATACAAGCGCGTCGCTTTGATAAAGGTGGGGATCACTTTTACGACCAAATATCTGCACTACACAAATCTGTTCGCGGATCCAATCCTGATGCGGCCCTTTACTGGTTCTGCCGGATGCTCGATGGTGGAGCAGATCCACGTTATCTAGCCCGACGGATTATTCGGATGGCTTGGGAGGATATTGGCCTTGCCGATCCCAGGGCAATGCAATTAGCTAATGATGCCGCACAGACATTTGAGCGACTTGGCTCTCCTGAGGGCGAGCTGGCTTTAGGGCAAGCTGTGGTTTATCTTGCAATCGCCGCCAAAAGCAATGCCAGTTACAAGGCTTTTAATGCTGCACGAGCTTATGTCGCCAATGATCAAAGCAAGCCTGTACCGAATCACCTGCGCAATGCCCCCACCAAACTCATGAAGGAGTTGGGTCACGGGAAAGAATACCGCTACGCACATGATGAGCCCCATGGCTATGCTGCGGGAGAATCCTATTTACCGGATGGAATGGCTGAGCCACATTGGTATGAGCCAGTTGATCGGGGTCTGGAGACTCAGATTTCCGAGAAGATGGCTTTTTTACGCAAGCTTGATGAGGAATCCAAAAAGAAATGAATCAAGAGCTGATGAGCGAAAAGCCTATGAAGGGTATTTTTTATTACGACATTATTTCTCCATTCTCATATTTTTATATTAAGCAGCGCCATCGCCTAGAGAAGAGAGTCGAGATCAAGCCTGTGCCCATATTGCTGGGTGGCCTTTTTCGCGCAACTGATAATAGGGGCCCTGGAGAGGTGGAAGCAAAACGTCCTCACACCTACCAATATTGTGTATGGCTCGCTGAAAAATTGGGTCTACCGTTTCAATTTCCAGAGCGCCATCCTTTTCTCACTGTTGCAGCACAACGCTTACTTATTCAACAAAATGCACAATGGGCCATGGTTGAGCGCGCATTTGAATATGTATGGGTAGAAGGCAAAGATCCCAACTTATCTTGGCCAGAATTTTGCCAATATCTTGGCCTAGCAGCAGATACCCAAAAACCCGACAGTCCAGAAGTTAAAGCACAGCTAGTAGCAAATACGGAATTGGCAAAAGCCGATGGCGCTTTTGGAGTCCCCACCCTTGTCCTCAATGAACATGCTTTTTGGGGGGTCGATACGATCGACTGGGCACTAGATTACCTAGACAGGCCAGGCATGTTTACCGAAATAGCATACCGCTATGCCGGCCAAGTGCCCTCAGGGCTTTGAGCAATACAATTGAATTTAATCAATAATTTCTGGAACTTTAAGGATCTTCTTCATGCGCAAAATTATTACCTCACTATTTTTAGTAAGCAGCCTTCTTGCTAGTGCTGCAACATTTGCGGGCCCTAAAGTGGAATTCAAAACAACGATGGGAAATTTTGTTGTTGAGCTAGACTCCATTAAGGCACCAAAGACGACTGCCAATTTTTTGAACTATGTGAATAGTGGTTTTTATAACGGCACTATTTTTCATCGTGTGATTGATGGCTTCATGATTCAAGGCGGAGGCTTCACTCCGGAGTTAACGCAAAAACCGACTAATGCGCCTGTAGTGTCAGAAGCACAAAATGGCCTAAAGAATCAAAGCTACACCATTGCTATGGCACGCACTTCCGATCCAGATTCTGCAACAGCCCAGTTTTTTATTAATGTTAAGGATAATGAGGGATTGAATTATCCCAATGCCATGGGTGATGGCTACACTGTATTTGGTAAAGTCATTTCTGGGACCCAAACAATTGATGCGATTCGCAAAATCCCAACCATGATTGCATCGACGCCAAAAATGGGGCGCATGTCAGACGTGCCGAGCAAGACGGTGACCATTGAATCAGCCACGGCTCTAAAGTAATTCCGCCTCAATTGTTTAGAGCCTAAGCGATAACGTCCGATGATATTGCTTGATGATGCCCAAAGTACAGAGGCTAAGCCCAGTAGCCGCCTATATGACCAAGCCCTACGGGATTGGTCAGTCTATGCCAGCTCAAGCCCATTAGAAACCATTGCCGCAGTAGATCAGTGCCTTCATGAGATCAATGAAGCGCTTACTAGCGGCACGTATGTAGTTGCGGCATTTGCTTATGAGCTGGGTCAATATATTCACAGCCTGGAACAGCGTAAGGATGTGGCGCAAACTCATTGGCGCCCTTTAATTCAAGCGTGGGCTTTTAAGTCTTATGAGAGTTTAAGCAAAGATAAAGTAGATAGATTTATCAGTAGCAGCTTACGGAAATTGGCTCCCGGGGATCAAATAGCCGGCGTAGCCAATCTTCAATTTTCTGTAAATCAAGAACAGTTCACTTCAGATATAAAGACCATTCAAGAATATATTCGCAATGGCGATACCTATCAAATTAACTATACCTTTCGGATTACAGGCGAGACTTATGGTGACCCGCTGGCTTTATATTCGAGATTAAGAGATCGTCAACCAGGCAGGTTTGGTGCATTTCTTGTAGAAGACTCTCACTTTGTCCTTTCGCAATCTCCTGAATTATTTATTCAGCGGCAAGGCAATACTTTAAAAGCCATGCCTATGAAAGGTACCGCTAGCGCCTTGAGCAATTCAGCGGACGATCTGTCACATGATCCAAAGAACAGGGCTGAAAATGTCATGATTGTCGATTTATTGCGCAATGATCTCAGTCGCCTTTCATTACCAGGCAGCGTTACAGTTCCGCAATTATTCGAGGTTGCAAGGCATGGCGATGTTCTTCAAATGACCTCGACTGTTGAGGCAGAAGCAAGGCCGGGTATTCAACTAAAAGATGTACTCAATGCAGTCTTTCCTTGTGGGTCAGTAACGGGTGCTCCGAAAAAAAGAAGCATGGAGATCATTCAGGAACTAGAGGCTAAAGATCGCGCTTACTACTGTGGTGCCATTGGTTGGCTAGATCCTAGTGGTGATTTCGCATTCAGCGTGCCCATTCGGACCGTTGAAATTGATCGCGACTTGCAAACCCATGCCTCACCCTTTACCTTGGGCGTGGGTGCCGGCATCACCATTGATTCCGAACCCCAGCAAGAGTGGGAAGAATGCCTTATCAAGGCTTCATTCTTAAGTGAGTTGCCCAGTAAATTGGGCTTATTTGAAACCATCTTGGTCCATCAAGGTGAACCTCAGAATCTTCAACTCCACCTAGATCGTCTAGTAAGTTCTGCACAGGCGTTTGAAATCCCCTGCTCGCTGTCGGATATTAAAAAGGCGATCCTAATTGCTTGCTCTGATTGCGCTATCGGTACACCATATCGATTGCGAGTAGACCTCGATCATGACGGCCAAGTTGGATCTCAAACCACCCCCCTTCTCCCACTAATCAATCCAGTCAAGATCTTTTGGGCCAGTGAAATTCTTCCCAACCCCAACCATGCCGTACTTCAATCTGGCAACGTATTTTTACGGCATAAAGTGAGCGCGCGAGATGCCTATGATCAGGCCTGGAAATTGGCTGAGAGTCTTGGTGGATTCGATGCACTCTTTGTCAATGAGCAAGGGTTTGTTACCGAAGGTGGTAGAAGCAGTATTTTTATTAGGTCTGGCGATCGCTGGCTTACACCTCCCATTACAGCCGGCGTTCTTCCAGGGGTAATGCGCTCGATCATTCTGAATGACCCAAAATGGAATGCCCATGAGACCAACCTAAGTATTGATGCAATTCGGAATGCAGAAGAGATTATGCTTAGCAATGCCCTACGCGGCCCCATCCCCGCTCATTTTTAGAAAGTCCGCATGAAGTTTTGCTCACATTGCGCCTCGCCCATTACCTTGAAGATCCCCGCGGATGATTCAAGAGAACGTCATGTTTGCGAGTCTTGTGGTGTGGTTCACTACCTCAACCCACGCAATGTTGTGGGCAGCATTCCTGTCTTTGGAAATCAAATATTGCTATGTCGAAGGGCAATAGAGCCGCGACAGGGTTACTGGACGCTACCAGCCGGTTTTATGGAGTTAGGTGAAAGTACTAGCGCCGGAGCGGCTCGAGAAACTCAAGAGGAGGCAGGGGCGATTGTTGATATTGGACCCCTTTACTCCCTGCTAAATGTTCCCCATGCAGAACAAGTGCATCTCTTTTACCTGGCGAATATGATTTCTTCGGAATTTTATGCTGGAGAAGAAAGTCTTGAGGTTGCTCTATTTAATGAAGAAGATATTCCCTGGAATGAAATTGCATTTCCCACGGTAAAGCAAACTCTAGAGTGGTTCTTTGCTGATCGCGCTGCAGGTGTTTTTGATGCTGAAGATGAATTTAGTGTTCGCAGCAGAGACATTCTTCCATCAGAAAAGATTTAGGCATCTCAAGCATATGGGCAATATCAACTGGCTGGGAGCGCAGGATGCATTTCCAAATCCCATTCACTGCCAGGATCCCGATCCAAACGTTCCAGGCTTAATTGCGGTAAGCGACCGCATTTACCCGGGGCAGTTAGCCCGCGCATACCAGACGGGGATATTCCCATGGTATTCAGATAACCAGCCTGTCTTATGGTGGTCACCTAACCCGCGGATGGTGCTAAAGCCTGCCGATTTTAAATGTCATGATTCTCTGAAGAAATCCATTCGGCATTTTTTATTGGACCCTCAAAAGCAAATCCTGGTCGATCAAGATTTTGGTGCGGTTGTTCGCTCCTGCGCAACCGCCAAAAGAAAAGATCAAGATGGCACCTGGATTACCCATGAAATCATGGACGCCTATACCAACCTCCACGAGCAAGGCAATGCCCATAGCATTGCAGTCATGGAAGATGCGCGCCTGATAGGTGGCCTCTATTGCGTGGCTTACGGTGGGATGGTTTTTGGTGAATCCATGTTTAGCCATCAAACGGATGCCTCCAAAATTGCATTAGCTTCTCTCGCAGCATGGTGCTATCAAAATCAAGTCGAGATGATTGACTGCCAACAGGAGACTGCACATCTAGATTCCTTGGGTGCTGCGCCAATTCCTCGTGATCAATTTTTAGCACATCTGCAAATTGCCCTAAAGCAAACTAATATTGAGCTATCTTGGGCATTTGATAAAGAAATTCTGCGTCACTGGCTATGACCCAACTAAAAGAACTCCCGCTAACAGCGTTGCAGTTTTATGCAACGGCGCCCTATCCTTGCAGCTATCTTCCTGGCAAGACTGCTCGTTCGCAAGTCGCAACACCCTCGCATTTAATACATGCAGACTTATATGGTGAGCTGGTCAATGCCGGATTTCGTCGAAGTGGTTTATATACATATCGCCCCTATTGCGACGAGTGCAATGCTTGTACTGCCACACGTATTCCAGTTAAGCGCTTTAAGCCCAACCGAAGTCAGCGTCGGTCCTGGAAAAAACATTCTGGACTAGATATTCGTGTTCTCAACCTAGGTTATCAGGAGGAACACTATCAGCTATATCAACACTACCAGAATGAGCGACATGCTGGGGGCGATATGGAACAAGACAATCAAGATCAGTACATGCAGTTTTTATTGCAAAGTCGGGTTAACTCTAGAATTGTTGAGTTTCGCGATGGGCCTCATGACACCCATCCAGGTCGCCTGCGTATGGTCAGCATGATTGATATCTTGGATCAAGGTATCTCGTCGGTCTACACCTTCTTTGATACTGGTAGTGCTTCAGCGAGCTATGGAAGCTTTAGCATTTTGTGGCAAATTCAGCAAGCCTTAGAGCTTGATCTCCCTTACCTCTATCTCGGTTACTACATCGCGGATAGTGAAAAAATGTCCTATAAGGCCAAGTTTCAGCCTATTGAAGGTTTAATTGACGATCACTGGCAACCCATCATTGGGCCATAATATCTACCCATGATCGATAGCTACCCCCTTCTTCGCCCCTGGCTTTTTTCGCTTGACCCAGAGCAAGCCCACAACCTCACCCTGACTAATTTAGATCGAGCTGAGCGTTGGGGTCTATTACGTTGCTTGATTGAGCAACCCTCTCCAGATCCACGCACTATTTGTGGCATCACCTTTCCCAATCCAGTTGGTCTAGCCGCCGGCTTAGATAAGGACGGAAAGCATATTGAAGCGCTTGGTGCATTAGGTTTTGGGTTTTTAGAAATTGGTACAGTAACTCCAAAGTCTCAGCCTGGCAATCCAAAGCCGCGCATGTTTCGCCTATCAGCGGCGCAGGGAATCATTAATCGCATGGGCTTTAACAATGATGGAGTCGATGCGTGCGTAGAGCGCGTGCGTAATTCTGCGTATTGGCAGAATGGCGGCATTGTCGGTTTAAATATTGGGAAGAATGCAAGCACTCCGATTGAAAATGCTGCTAGTGACTATGTGACAGCAATGGAGGCTGTATATGAGGTTGCCTCGTATATCACCGTTAATATCTCATCACCCAATACCCAGAATTTACGTGCACTCCAAGGAGAGGAAATGCTTCGCTCTTTGCTAGGCTCCCTCCACCTAGCTCGTGAAGCGCTCAGCGATCAACATGGTGTTCGCAAACCGCTCTTTTTAAAAATTGCTCCAGACCTAGATCGCAATGACATCAAACTGATTGCGGATCTCTTAATGGAGTTTGGCATTGATGCGATCATTGCCACCAACACGACGATTGCACGAGATGCCGTTCAAGACCTCGAGTTTGGGCAAGAAGCTGGTGGTTTATCAGGCGCACCAGTCCGCATTGCATCGACCCAAGTAGTCCAAAGCCTCAAAGAAAGTTTGGGTAATGCAATACCCATTATTGGAGTTGGCGGGATTTTGTCTGGTATCGATGCACAGGAGAAGGTGGCCGCTGGTGCTAGCTTGGTTCAAATTTATAGTGGCTTGATTTATCGGGGACCCAAACTCATTGCCGAGTGTGCCGCCGCTTTGCGTAGCTCAGGAGCAACCTAAAATCCTCTTTTAGGACTGCGCTTCCATTTCATATTGTGCAATTTTAGCTAAAAAATCGCTATAATTGCCAGCATGACCATGAGTAAGCCTGAAAAAGCGCCAAAAGTACCTGGTGAAGCTGGAAAAACAGCGATCCAGGTTGTGGAGCGCATGATGAACCTCCTCGATGCCCTCGCTACCCACGAAGAATCCAGCAGCCTTAAAAACCTAGCTGCGCAAACGGATCTACACCCATCTACAGCACATCGCATCCTAAATGATTTAGTTGCCTGTCGTCTAGTAGAGCGTGGCGATGGCGGCACCTATCGACTCGGCCTCAAGTTACTGGAGCTCGGCAATCTAGTAAAAGCGCGATTGTCTGTGCGTGAGGCTGCGCAAGGACCGATGCGAGCACTACATAAGCTTACTGGTGAAACCATTAATCTTTCTGTTCGCCAAGGCGATGAAATCGTCTATATCGATCGCGCTTACAGTGAGCGATCTGGTATGCAGGTTGTCCGCGCTATTGGCGGTCGTGCCCCACTCCACCTAACCTCCGTTGGCAAATTATTTTTAGCTAGTGACGATCCTAGCCAAGTACGAGCCTATGTCACACGTACTGGCCTAGCGGGCCACACCAGAAATAGCATTACCGAACTGGGAAAATTAGATTCCGAACTCAATCAAGTACGTCAATTAGGTCATGCACGCGACAATGAGGAGCTGGAATTAGGAGTGAGCTGCGTGGCAGCAGAGATTTTTGATGACAGCGGAAAATTAGTAGCAGGCCTCTCACTCAGCTCACCTACCGATCGCATCCAAGCAGAATGGTTACGCTTACTACAAGATACAGCTCTACAGATTTCTAAGGGCATGGGCTACAAACCCAAGTCAACGGAACCACATACGTAAAGTCAAAAGTAGCACTGCATATTGCTTACATCAAGCGGCGAATCGCTTGAGGTTCCCCAGATGGCATACGTTCATACCAATCTTTCACCCTGACGGCATCGGCAAAACGAGATTGTGTTCCTACCGAGTCCAAGAAGACCAGTAGCAACGGCGTGTTATTTACTCTAGCCTGCATTACCAAACACTTACCTGCCGCATTAATAAATCCCGTTTTTTGTAGGCCAATATTCATATCGCCGGCACGCACTAAGCGATTAGTGTTTAAGAATTTCTGTGGGCGTTTTGAAATTACCATCGTTAGATCTGGCCAAGTAGAAAACTCACGAATCATTTTGTATTGGTAAGCGGCGCTCAACATGCGCGTGAGATCTTCAGCTGAGGCCACGTTCTCGCTCAACAGGCCAGTAGGATCCGCAAAATGCGAATGGACCATACCAATCTCTTTTGCTTTGCGATTCATAGCATCCACAAATGCTGGAATACCGCCTGGATAATTTCTACCAAGGGTATAAGCGGCTCGGTTCTCAGAAGACATCAAGGCCAGCAACAAGGCTTCCTCACGCGTCAATACCGTTCCGCCAGCAAGGCGCGAGCTGCGATAGATATGAACGTCATCCGCATTGATCACAATAGTGTCATCCAGCGGTAATTTAGAGTCGAGCACCACCATTGCAGTCATTAATTTAGTGATTGATGCAATTGGCAGACTGACTGCAGAATTTTTCTCAAAATAAACTTCTTTGGTGTCTTGGTTTACTACCATGGCCACACTGGACTTCAGGCTGAGATCATCATGCTGACCACGCAAACCTAAAGCGGTTGCAAATGATGGTCTAGCTGCCACAACTGGCTCGCTAGTCCGGGTAACGGTAATGCGAACAGCTCTGGGTTTCTTGGAAGATTTGGCGACCTTCTTCGCTTCTGATTTGACGGCAGTCTTTACTGATACCTTGGTTGATTTCGCAGTTGGTGAATCTGCATTAGCCGCTCTCACCTGAAATGAAGTAGCCGCACCGAATGACAGAAGACTAACTACAGCTATGAGCCAAAATCGATTCACACGCATCCCAAAATACCTTCCAAAACTTTTAACATACAGAATGATAATTAACTTTTTGATCTTCGCTACGCTTATTGCATTTATAGATAGCAAAAATGCCTATATTTAGTGCTTGCTTATTCTGCAATCGTCGCAATAGCAGTTGCCTGCCCTCGATTCACTAAAACTACTCCCGTCATAGTGAGTAATAGACCCCCTGCCATCATGAGAGTGAATGGCTCATCAAATAAGAACCATGCCATTAGGGCGGTAGTAGGAGGCGTTAGATAAAGCAGGCTCGTCACTTTGGTTGCCGCCCCCTTACGAATCATCATAAAAAGCAGGCTGATTGATCCAATCGATAAAGGAAAAATTGCCCATAGCAATGCGCCAACAACAGAAGCATTCCAAATCATGACGCCTGACTCAAAGAAGTACATACAAGCAAAGCAAAGAATGGCTGATACCCCAAACTGAATCGATGACCCTGCCCGCAGATCAAATACTGGGCAGAATTTCTTTTGATAGAGTGTGCCAAAGGTAATTGAAAGTAAGGCAGCAAAAGCTAGGATGTAGCTAAAAAACGGAATGTGAGCAAAGCCAACTTTCTCGGCCACAACTAAGGCAACCCCAGTAAATCCGAAGCCCAAACCAATCCACTGACGTCCTGTTACCTTCTCTGAAACCCAGGCAGCAAACCAGGCAGTGATGATGGGCTGCAAGCCCACGATGATGGCTACTAGGCCAGCCGTCATACCAAGACGAACTGCGAACCATACGCCCAATAGGTAGCCAAACTGAAGCAATATTCCTGCTACTGCTATATGCTTGAACTGTGACCAACTTGGCCAACTAATTCTCCACACCAAACTCAGGCAAGCCATTGCCATTAAAACGCCTAAGAAACGCCAGAAAAGGAAAGTGGCCGGCTCAACATACGGCATAGCTAAACGTGCAATGATGAAGCCAGTACTCCAAATCAGCACAAATAAGGGGGCAATGAAGTTGTCATGCTTTAAATTCATAAGTAAGCAATTGAATATGTGGAGTTTTTTATAGCGAATCGTCGATTTTAGGCTTTTTTTACATACTGCAGCCTAAGATTTCCAACGCATCTAGTTATGTTGCGATGCAACATAAAAACTGTAGAACGATCAGCAAATCAATTGACAAATTTTAGATAAAGCTCATAGTGAGCGAAGAATGAGACTACAAAAAAAGGATTGAAATGAACTTATCGCCAGAACAGATTGCAGCAGCACAAAAAGCCAATTTAGAAACTTTAAGCAGCCTCACCAACCAAGCCCTACAGAGTATTGAGAAATTAGTGGAACTTAATATGCAAATTGCTAAACAAAGTTTGAGCGAAAGCATGGGTAGCGCAAAGAAGGCGCTGGAAGTAAAAGATATTCAACAACTTCTCGCCCATCAAGCGGAAGCCGTTCAGCCAATGGCTGAAAAAATCATGGCATATAGTCGTCATTTATATGAGCTGGCCCATGAAACTCAAGCAAGCTTTACCAAGTCTGCCGAGAAAGAATTCCAAGCTGGTCAAAAAAAGATTAATGGTTTAGTAGAAGATTGGACTAAAAACGCACCCGCGGGATCTGATACAGCCGTGACAGCCATGAAACAAGCAATCGCTTCCGCTACCAATGTATTTGAAACTAGCCAAAAAGCTGTAAAACATGCCGTGGAGGTCGCGCAAACTAATCACAACAATGCTACGAGCACTGTTGATCAAAAAATGAAAACTGCAAGCAAGCCAGCCAGCAAAACTAGCGTCAAAAAATAATGCTCCCCGCTGTTGTCACAGTGGAGATATAAAAAAAGCCCCGATAGCTCGGGGCTTTTTCATAGCCAGCAATACAAACGGCATCAATGCATCAATGCGTTTTCTTTTTAACAGGAGGTAAATCAGTACAGTGGCCATGAGCAGCTTCTGCAGCTAATCCTACAGACTCGCCTAGGGTTGGATGTGGATGGATGGTTTTACCAATATCCACTGCGTCTGCACCCATCTCAATTGCAAGACAGACCTCACCAATTAAATCCCCTGCGTGAGTTCCAACGATTCCACCACCAATAATGCGCTTACTTGTAGCATCGAAAATCAACTTTGTAAAACCTTCATCACGGCCATTGGCAATCGCTCTACCGCTAGCAGCCCAGGGGAATAAGCCTTTTTCGTACGCGATTCCTTGAGCCTTACATTGCTCTTCTGTTAAGCCAGCCCAAGCTACCTCGGGATCAGTGTAAGCAACCGAAGGAATTTGTTTGGCATCGAAATAGGATTTCTCGCCAGCAGCCACTTCAGCAGCAACGTGACCCTCATGCACAGCCTTATGGGCTAACATGGGTTGACCAACCAAGTCACCGATTGCAAAAATATTATTTACATTGGTGCGCATTTGATTGTCAACGGGAATAAAACCACGCTCATCGACAATCACGCCAGCAGCTGATGCATCAATCTTTTTGCCGTTTGGCGTGCGCCCTACCGCTACTAATACGAGGTCGTAGGTCTGAGGCTCAGCTGGAGCATTCTCACCTTCAAAACTAACTTGAATACCATCCGCCTTTACTTCCGCTTTAGCGGCCCGTGTCTTGAGCATAATTTTTTCAAATCGTCCGGCATTAAATTTCTCCCAAACCTTCTCTAAATCACGATCAGCACCAGCCATGAGGCCATCCATCATTTCGGCAATATCGATGCGCGAGCCTAGCGTGCTGTAAACAGTTGCCATCTCAAGTCCAATAATCCCGCCGCCGATAACCAACATACGCTTTGGAATGCTCTTGAGCAATAAAGCGCCAGTGCTATCTACAATACGAGGATCTTCAGGCAAAAATGGAAGTTTTACTGGCTGACTTCCCGCTGCAATGATCGCCTTCTGAAAACGAATGACTTCTTTTTC
>CANBPJ010000023.1 GCA_947371415.1 Burkholderiaceae bacterium
GTAAAAGTGCGCTTTGTTGTTGATTTCATGGCATAATTTCGCCTTTACCGCTTTAATAATTTGCATTTAACTTGGGTAAGTATTTAGGTCTTTGGACCAAAACGGCTGCCCGCTAATAGGACTCAATAATGAAACCTGGCATTCACCCCCAATATCGTGAAATCGTCTTTGTAGACGTTTCCAATAACTTCAGCTTCAAGACTCGCTCCACTATGTCTACTAGAGAGACAATCAAGTGGGAAGATGGCAATGAATATCCATTGGCCAAGATCGAGACTTCATCTGAGTCACATCCTTTCTACACTGGTACCCAGAAGATTATGGATACTGCCGGTCGTGTTGAGAAGTTCCGTCAAAAGTTTGGTACTAAAGCAGTTGCTAAGGCAACTGGTGATGGCGCCGCTAAGACTGCTGAGAAAAAAGCTGCCGCTGCAGAAGCTAAAGCTGCTGAAAAGCCAGCTAAAAAGAAGGCTTAATAATAGGCTTACTCAATACAGGGGTTGGGCCTTAACCCTCCCCTGCGAGATAATCAAGGCAGCGTTTGCTGCCTTTTTTATTACCCGTTTTAGTTGTACTAATTTGTAATGCCTAAATGAGCTAGCTAACACATGGTTAAACTCACCGCCGCTGCCACCACCTCGATTCCCCGCATCATTATTTTTGCGCTGACCATCATCTATGGTTTTGCCGGTCTTTTTGCGCGTGACCCATGGAAGAATGAGGATGCCATTGGCTTTGGTGGCATGTGGACTCTGCAGCACGGCAAGGCGCTCGACTGGATTGTTCCGCATCTTGCTGGGCGTGACATCTCGCTTGGATCACCTTTTCCGTATTGGCTGGGCGCTACCCTCATGGATCTGTTTGGGCCATGGATTGGCATGAGTAATGCAGCTCGCCTGTATTCCGCAGTCTGTTTCTTTTCTGCCGCCCTGGCAATTTGGTACGCCACCTACCTTTTAGGTCGTCGCCAAGAAGTGCAACCTATGGCCCTTGCTGTTGGCGGTCAGCCTGGTCGCAAAAACTATGGCATGACCTTGGCCGATGGCGCCCTGCTGATCTTCTTGGCGTGTGTCGGACTGGCGCAACGCGCGCATGAGACTACGCCAATGATGGCTCAACTGATGGGCATTAGCATTGTCTTGTACGGCACAGTGCGTGGCCTAGACAAGCCATGGCAAGGCGGCCTATGGACTGGTCTTGGTATCACGATTGTTGCCCTCTCCAGCAACCTCACGCTGAGCTTACTGGTTGTGAGCTCCACCATCATCGCAGTCATTGCCAGCAACGCAAAGCTACGCTTTCGGTGGACTTTAACGAGCACCGTATTGGGCTTAATTGGTTTTGCAATTTGGCCGGCACTTTGGTATCTCGGCAACCTCACCCCTGAGTGGCGTCACATCGCCGAAGAAGGCTGGCGCAATATGCCAGAAATGCGTGCTACCCCATCGATTGAGTCACTTGGATTTTTGAGTGTCAACTTCTGGGCCTATGCCTGGCCAGTGTGGCCATTGGCCATCATCTCTCTTGCCCATTGGGGTCGAGCAAAAGAAGCAGGTCAATGGCGTGCACCCCACCTTTGCATTCCGCTGAGTTTGTTTATTGCTTGCTTGATTTATGTTTTATTCAGACTAGAAGCCAATGAACATGACCTGATCATTTTGATTCCCAGTCTCTCGATCATTGCTGCATTTAGCCTGCCGATTCTGAAACGCAGTCTCATTAGCTTCATCGACTGGTTTGCGATGTTTAGCTTCACGATGATTGCTCTAGCCATTTGGATTATCTGGTTAGCAAAGGTTACTGGCTATCCAGAATCTACGGCCGCTAATTTAGCGCGACTCTTGCCAGGCTTTGAGGCGCAGTTTGATTACATTGGCTTTCTGGTTGCCATCGTCATTACCGGCGTGTGGTTGGCGATTGTGCGCTGGAGAACCTCGCGTGCTCCAAAAGAAATCTGGCGTTGCCTCATCATCTCTGCATCCGGCACCACACTAATGTGGGTACTGTTAATGACACTCTGGTTGCCCACAATTAATTACGCCAAAACGTATCGCTATGTATCTGATCGTTTGGAAAGCATTATTGCCAACACGCCAGGCTGTATTGATACCAGCAACCTTGGTCCCGCTCAATTAGCGTCGTTTAGTTACTTTACTAAGCTTCCATTGCGAGATGATCCTAGTTGCAATCTCATGCTGACCCACAGCTCTCTTGAGGCAAAGGCCTATGCCAGTCTCAATAAAAAGAAAATTGAATTACTTTGGGAAGATCGCCGCGCATCTGACCGTGATGAGCGTTTACGCCTCTACCAAATTACGCCTACCGTTAAAGAATAAATCGTGCTGCACTTTAAGTTATCGCGTTTGCGCGAGGATGTTCCCTCCCTTTTAAAGCTGGCAGGACCAATACTCATTGGCCAACTGGCGGTAATTGCCTTTGGCGTTTTAGATACCGCCATGACAGCACGCTACTCCGCCGATGACTTGGCTGCATTGGCCATGGCTTCAGCCATTTTTATCAGCATCTATGTTGGTCTCACTGGTGTGATTTCTGCGCTTGCACCGATAGCCGGGCAGCTCTTTGGCGCTAAACGCTTTAGCGAAATCGGCGAAGAGGTACGACAAGCAACGTGGCTTGCAGTCGGCCTTACTCTGTTGGGCGGCGCGATCTTGCTCAATGCCGACTACTTGCTACAAATCTCACAAGTCACTCCGGATATCGAAGGTAAAGCTAGGCTCTATCTCAATATTCTGGCAATTGGATTACCTGCCAGCATGGCAATGCGCGTGCTAATGGCCTTGCACAATGCCGTTTCTAGGCCAGCAGTGATTACAGTGGTCCAGCTGATTGGCCTAGGTTTAAAGCTGCCACTCAATCTCTTGTTTATTTATGGCGGATTCGGAATTGAAGCTATGGGCGGACCGGGTTGCGCAGTGGCAACCGTCATCATCAATTGGTTTTGGCTCAGCATCACCCTAGGCTTTGTTCTCTTTGATAGCTTCTATAAACCCTTCAAGATCTTTGCGCGCTTTAGTAGGCCTGATTGGCATCGTATTTGGACACTACTGAAATTAGGTGCACCAATTGGCTTGAGCTACTTGATTGAAGTCACCTCCTTCACCTTCATGTCGCTGTTCATTGCACGCCTGGGAACTACCGCATTGGCAGGCCATCAGATTGTGGCCAATATGGGCACCGTCATTTACATGGTTCCTTTATCCCTTTCGATTGCTACGATGACTTTGGTCTCTCAATCGATTGGTGCCAACAAACCAGAGCGCGCCGAAGAAATCGGTTGGTCATCAGTGTTTTTCACAACCACTTTGTGCGTATCGATCGGTGTAGCGGTATGGATCTTCAGGGCAACCCTATTAGACCTCTATGATCCACCTGAAGAAGTGAAGGTATTTTCTATTCCACTATTTTTGTTTATTGCCTTCTACCAAGTCTTTGATGCTTTGCAAATTACTGCGGCATTTATTCTGCGAGCCTATCGCATTGCCTTCTGGCCGATGCTGATTTATGCAGGCTCACTGTGGGGTGTTGGGCTAGGCGGGGGCTACTTGATGGGCTTTAATATATTTGGCAATACCCCGGAATTTTTACAAGGTGCCAGTGGATTTTGGGCTGGCAATAGCATGAGCTTAGGCTTAGCTGCGCTCTTACTGCTTTACCTCTTTAGAAGGACGGCGGCGCGCTTTGAGAAAACGCACCCGCCAGTCGAGGTTTAACTTTACAACTTACTGGATAGGTCTAAAACCACTATTAGGTGGAGCGTAATTGGGATTACCGCCCTGCGCTGGATAACTTGGGACCTGATTGCCTTTGGAATACATACATTGTTGATAGGCAATGTTGTATTGAACCTGCCCTTGATTTTGTTTTCCAGAGGAATTCATGGCGCCCATGGCGGCGCCACCCAATAAACCGATACCAGCACCAGTACCAATATTCTGACTACTGCCACCTTGAATCACCGCACCTGCTGCCGCACCTAAAGCAGCACCAATCACTGCACTAGTAGCACCCTCTTTTAATGCAGCATTACTCGTGTCTTTAATTGCGTTTGCAGCGAACTCGCGACATTGCTGATCTTCTTGCTGAAATACCTCAAAAGGTTTTCCTTCGCGCGGCATGATGGCGATGGTTGGGCCCGTTGGCGCTGATACGCAAGCAGCCAAAGAGCTAATCGCGATCAGAGTAAATACGGTACGTTTCATATTGAATCCTTCAATCTGTATGACTTTTTGTATCATTAATTCTGGTTACGTCTAGGTATATTGTTGCTGGATGGGGGCATTGCTGGCTGCGTCTGCCAGCCCGATGCGCAACTTTGTGCGTATGGGAAATATTGTGCACTCGCCTCACAGTAATACCAAACAGCAGGCTGCGGTTGCGATGCTAACACCATGGGTTGTGGAGGTGTTGCATACGTCACCATGGGCGGAGCTGCATATATAACCGGCGGTGAATAGTAGCCAGCTGCATAAGGGTAACCATAGCCAGGGCCATAATAGCCGCCGCGCCAAGCTGGACCCCAGCCACCACCCCATCCTGGTCCATATGCTGCAGGACGCCAACCACCACCGTGCCCGCCGCCATAGCCGCCGCCAACAGAAACAGCCCAACCGACATTGCCTGCCTGCGCTGTTAAGGGAGCAAGCATGCATAGCCCAGCTGTCGCCAGGAGCGTAAGAAGTGCCTTACATGTAACTGATTTGACGTACTTTTGACTTGTATTCATAGTGGACCCCATTAATTGGTCGCCTCCTACTACCTTTAACGCTTCATCCAAATCCAGGCTGACAGGAATTGGGCTTTTATTAGCTTATTTATTAAATTAATGATTGCTGCAATGTAGAGGCTAACTACTCTAATTTTGCGCCCGATCTGTAAATTACTCTACCCCATTTATTGCTCTCAGATTGGATCAATCTAGAGAGCTCCTGAGGGCTACCTGGAGCCGGCTCTAGGCCACTAGCCAGAAGCTTCTTTCTGACCTCAGCCTGATTGAGTGTTTGGCGAGTCAGGGTATTTAAGCGCTTTTGCAGGGCTGGCGGCAAGTTCGCCGGAGCCATGAGCGAGAACCACGAGGTTGCCTCAAATCCCGGCAGGCCTTGCTCTGCCATGGTTGGGATCTCCGGGGCGGCTGGGGAGCGTTTTAAGGTGGTTACTGCCAAAGCCTGGACTTCTCCCGCCTTAATGAGTGGCAAGGACGAAGAAAGATTGTCAAAGAGCATCGAAATACGTCCGCTGATTAGATCAGGCAAAGACTGCGCCCTACCTTTGTAAGGAATGTGCCGGATATGCACACCCGTCATCTCCTTAAATAACTCACCTGACATATGCAAAGAGGTGCCAACGCCAGATGAGCCAAAAGTCAGTTCATTGGGTTTCGCCTTAGCCAACTCGATCAGCTCATGCAGGTTGACCACACCCAGCTTCTTATTTACTACCAACACATTGGGCGTGCTCGCTAGAAAACTAATGGGCGTGAAATCATGGATTGGATGAAAGGACATCTTGTCATACAGGGCACCGTTGATTGCATGTATCCCCACCGTACCGATTAATAAGGTGTAGCCATCAGGATCACTCTTAGCCACCAAGTCCGCACCAATATTGCCACCATAACCAGGTCGGTTTTCAACTAGCACTGGCACGCCCAAGGTTTTCTGCCAACTCTCGGCAAGCACGCGAGCCAAAATATCGGGTGCTCCACCAGGGGTAAAAGTCACCACAATCCGAATGGCCTGCTTCGGCCAAGTGCCATTGGGATTGCTAGTAGGGACTTGGGTTTGAGCAGTGCTATTGAAGCTAAGGCAAAAAAGCAACATTACCAAATACTTCACCACAACTGAAGCAATCTTCATGAGATCACTAATGCCAACTTAAAAACCAAAACGTGTGCGCAACCAAATCCATCCTTCGTATTTAACAGGATCATCAGCACAAGGGCCAATGCCACACTCCAGCAGGGTAGAGGCCAGGTTGGCAAAAACGATGACGATGAATAAGATAACCAATGTATTGGCAAACAGTGAGCGTGAACGTACATCACGATTAGGTAGCATCAACAAAATAGCAAGGCCAGCGAGCAATCCAACATAACCAACAAAAGCCCAAGTATAAAAATGAAGCTCCAGAAAGGTTGCGCCAAATCCCGCATCACCCGGTAAAACATGTAAGAGTACTTGGCGCAAAGAAACCATCATGCCTACTAAGCCGCCAATAATGCCCCAGCCGTAATGCGCTGAATGGGCACCGCAACGAATATTGAGCACCAGCGCAAAACCAATGATCACAAAACCCATGCGCTGCATTAAGCATAGGGGGCATGGTAGCTCACCAAAGTAAAATTGATCTACAAAGGCATAAGACAGCATGCCAATGATTGCAGTTAAAGCTAACTGATTACCAAGTGCTGCCAGGGAGGGAAAAGCATGCTTACTCACAGTGGCTCACATTTCTTCACAGGCTGATATTGAGATGGTCGGTTGCATGAATTCTGAACCAGAACATCAGGATGCCAACGGTAATGGCTAGCATGACTAAACCCGCCAAGCGTTTCTCAAACCAAACAAGGACAAGGCCGATGAAGGCTGTCAGAAAAGGTAGAAACATATACATACAATAATTCTATCGCAGGTCGATCTAGATCCTAAAAACAAGTCTTCAAAAGGGTCTTTTGTATAGAATGAGGCAATGAACCCGACTCCACCCTGCATTGACCTAAAGCTAGAGGGATCTATTGCGCGCATTACCTTTAACAATCCCGCGGCGCGCAATGCCTTAACTTGGCCCATGTATGAAGAGCTCAAACGGATTTGCGATGATTTGGCCAACAAACCAGAAATTCGGGTGGCAATTTTTAGAGGGGCTGGTGATAAGGCCTTTGTCTCAGGTAGCGATATCCAGCAGTTTATTGACCTCCAAGAGAATGAGGCTTATGAAGTTGCAGTTGATACCATTTTTCAATCTCTGCAACATTTGCCCTTTCCAACAATTGCACTAATCGAGGGATTGGCAGTTGGTAGCGGTTTACTTATCGCTACGGCATGTGACTTCAGAGTCTCCACAAGCGATGCCCGATTTGGGATTCCAGTAGCGAAGACTTTGGGTAACTGCCTCTCGCCCAGCAATCTATCCTGGCTTGCTTCTCACTTGGGTGTGCCGATGGTCAAACGTATGCTATTGAGCGCAGAACTCATCAAAGCGCCAGAGTTACTTCATTCAGGCTATCTCTATCAAACTACCTCACCCGAGGAAATTGATTCAGTAAGCAATACATTGGCTTTGAAATTAGCAGCACTTGCGCCCATCACACAAAAAGTGAGCAAGCTCACCATAGCACGCCTGATGGAGTGCAATCTTCCCGAGTGCATAGAGCTGATGAGAGAAACCTACAACAGCATCGACTTCAAAGAAGGGGTCAATGCCTTTCTTGAAGGGCGCCCGCCAAGGTGGCTAGGTAAGTAGAGATGGATTGCCGAGGCAATACACCTCGGGCAGTTTAGGATTTAGCGTTTAAGAAATCTACTACCGTCTGAATAAATAGATCCGGCGCTTCGATGTGCGGGATATGCCCCACATTATCGAATGGAACTAATTTAGCATTCGGTATCGTCTGTGCAGCTTTACGGCCTAACTCCGGAAAATTACCCAAAGATTTAACAGCTTCCGGTGGTGCAAAGCGACGGCCAAAGACGGTACGATCTTTTTGACCAATCACCAATAGTACTGGCATCTTCAATTGTGGCAAATCGCTTACTACCGGCTTCTCTGCAATCATCTGATACGTTAAAACAGAAGTCTTTGCATAAGCAGGATAGTCTGGACCTTGTTGAACTCGAACATACACCTCAACAAACTGCTCAAAACTAGGTTGCCATACCGGGAAATATGACTGCAAGAAACGACGGTAACTAGTTTCAGTTTGCGCCATCTCCAGCTTCAACAGATTGTCATTGGTTTGGGGTGGAATATCTTTGCTATAGTCCTCAAGACCAAGAGGGTTTTCAAGGACCAGTTTTTGCACCACTTGCGGATACAGGCGCGCAAACCGAATTCCTACCATACCGCCCATGGAGTTTGCAATCACAGCAGCCTTGTTAACGCCTAGGGATTTGAGTAATACCTGTGTGTTGCGAGCAAGATCATCAAAGTGATATGCAACATCGGGCTTAGAAGACTTTCCAAAACCGATTTGATCAGGAGCAATGATTCGATAACCTGCAGCAGTTAAACCAGCAATCGTAGGCGCCCAATAGTCACTGGAAAAGTTCTTCCCATGAAACAGAACCACTACACCCTTCTGCTTGCCGACTGCTGGCACGTCCATATAAACCATGGTCGCTGGCTGACCTTGCAGACTAGTCTTAAATTCCTTGGTGGAATAAGGGTAAGGCCAAGCACTTAAACGAAGGTCCAATGGACCGGCATTAGCGTAACGACTCGGTGTTGGGGCTTCAGTCTTGGCTTGATCAACCGAAGTACAGGCGGTTAATACAGCACCGCCAATACAAATCACTGTCAAAGCTGTTGTCAGCGTTCTTAAGTTCATCCCCACACCCTTGCCCCTATTAACTGCTTTTTATTTTTATGTGAATCGATTAATTGCAGTATTTAAATGATCTTGATTTTGAGTGGCGTTAAGCCTTCAACCATTCCCTCAAGTACATCACCCTTTTTCACGGGACCAACACCTGCAGGCGTGCCTGACATAATCAAATCACCTGGCTCCAGCGTGAACAGGGTCGAGAGATAAGCGATCGTATCGGGAACGTTCCAAATCAACTGATTCAAGTCACCCTCTTGACGCACTTCACCGTTCACCAATAAAGCAACCTTACCTTTATTTGGATGACCGTACTGAGCAGCAGGCGTGATAGCGGCACAAGGAGCGGATTGATCAAATGCTTTTCCGGTATCCCAAGGGCGGCCCATTTTCTTCGCTTCGCCCTGTAGATCGCGGCGAGTCATATCCAAACCAACGCCATAACCATAGACGTGCTCAAGCGCTTTATCAGCAGCAATATTGGCGCCACCTTTACCGATGGCAACGACCATCTCAATCTCGTGATGCACATCATTGGAAAGGTTAGGATATGCCATATCTTTACCATCTGTCACGATCGAGTTCGCTGGCTTCATGAAGAAAAAAGGCGGCTCACGATCAGGGTCATGGCCCATCTCGCGTGCATGATCAGCATAGTTACGGCCGACGCAATAAATGCGATTCACAGCAAAACGACGGGTATCACCCACCACAGGAAGTGAAGGAACGATCGGTGGATCGATAACGTATGCAGTGCTCATGAATAACCTTTCTAATGAGAGTCTAGTTTTTTAATAAATATTAAGTAAATTAATTATGACATCACTTGAGCGGATGTCATCTTGGATTGGCGGTACGGAGTTTCAGCGCGAGGATGCTCAGTGCCAAGGCAAAGGTCATGGCATTCGCCAAAATCAGAGGCCACTTTTCAATAATGAGACCATAGATAAGCCATAAACCCACACCCGCAGTAAATAAGCTATACATTCCTACTGAAATCCCCGAGAGGTCTCGGGTGCGCCACGATTGAATCGCCTGAGGCAGAAAAGCTATCGTCGTCAGAAAGGCGGCGCAATACCCAATGATCTCAATTTGATGCGGCTGCAGATTCATTGGGCGCTATGCGTATTAACTATTAGGATTATTGCTTTTGATTTAAGCCTGCTTTACGCGCCTCAATTTCTTTATTGATAGCCGCAAGCATTTTTGCATCGGGTGACTTCCAGTTGCCGCCGGCCTTATTAGCCATATAAGCAACCGCATCTGAGAAACCTTCGATACTGAGATTGGGATTACCACCCTTTGGCGGCATAGCCCGAACACCAACATAAGCATGTGCGGTTAAGACAACCTGCCCTTCAGCAATTAAGGGCGCCCACTTTGCCTTATCACCAAACTTAGGCGCATTTAAAACACCGGCACCATGACAGGCTGCGCAAACTTGTTTATAGGTATTCTCGCCAGGTTCAGCAAATGCACTAAAGCTAACCGTAAAAGCAGCGGCAAGAATCATGGGGCGGAGGGATAGCTTCATATGGATACCAATCGATAATGAATTGTCATTAATGACAATTTATCTCAATTTGCAAATGGGCGCTATCAATAAGTCCTAAGCCAAACCAAAATAGCTTGCCACCCGATAGGTTATGAAGGCCGCCAGGTAGGCCAAGCCAAAGAGGTAAGTCAGCATGATGACTGGGATCTTCCAGCCACCGGTTTCTCTTTTCACCGCTGCAATTGTTGATAAGCACTGTGGGGCAAAGACAAACCAAGCCAGAAGAGACAAGGCCGTTGCCAAACTCCAGCCCTTTGAAATTAAAGGAAGCAACGCATTTGCCGCATCAACACCCGAGCTGGAAAGAGCGTAAACCGTGGCTAAAGAACTCACGACAACTTCTCGAGCCGCCATACCAGGAACCAAAGCAATACTAATTTGCCAATTAAAGCCTATGGGCTCAAAAACTACAGCTAAGGCTTTGCCCATCATCCCAGCAATACTGTATTGAATGGGTGAGCCAGTGGCGTTTTCCGGAGGAAGTGGAAAGCTGGAGAGTGCCCATAGACATACCGTCATGATGAGAATAATTCCACCCACTCGACGCAAGAATATTTCTGCGCGTTGCCACAAACCAATCGCTAAATTACCTAAGCGCGGCAAGTGATAACTTGGCAACTCCATCATCAGGGCATTGAGCTGAAATTTTTCGCTGGTAAAGTGCTTTAATATCCAGGCAACCGCCATAGCTCCCACAATGCCGGCAACGTAGAGCAAGAACAAGACTAGGCCCTGTAAATCTAGGCCCGCCCACAACTTACGCTCAGGAATAAATGCGGAAATCAATAAAGCATAGACAGGGAGACGCGCCGAGCAAGTCATCATTGGCGCAATCAAGATCGTGACTAAGCGATCGCGCGCATTGGAGATACTGCGCGTTGCCATGATGCCGGGAATCGCGCAGGCAAAGCTAGATAAGAGCGGAATAAAGGATCGGCCCGATAGACCAACCCGCCCCATCAAGCGATCTAATAGGTAAGCCGCCCGGGGAAGGTAGCCGGACTCTTCCAAAATCAGAATGAAGAAATACAGAATCAGAATCTGGGGCAAGAAAATCAATACACCGCCAGCGCCAGCCAGAATGCCATCCACCAATAAACTGCGCAACCAGTTATTTGGTAGCAATTGGGTGAGCAAGGCGCCAAGCCAATCCACTCCAGCATCAATCGCCTCCATGGGTAAAGTTGCCCAGGTAAACACCGCTTGAAAAATGAAGAATAGAACAGCCGCCAAGATGACTGGACCCAATACCGGATGAAGTAATACCGAATCCAAGCGATCACTCAAGCGATCTAGAATGATTTGATCTAGACCCAAATTCTGCAAAATGCGCTGGACTTGTACATTGTCAGATTCAGTATGGGCTGAATGATCTATGGCTGTTTCAAGGCCCTCATCTACATCACTAGCGCACAAAGCAGATAAGTTTTTCCAGTCCAGTTGACTGAGATATTGCTTAAGCTCATCAGCGCCATCCGATTGGATGCCCACGGTAGCAATCACGGGCAACCCCAATGCTTGAGACAAGGCCTGAGCATCCACAGTCAGACCTTGACGCTGAGCTACATCGACCATATTCAATACAACGACACAAGGCAATCCAAGGCGTTTTGCAGACAAAACCAAACGCAGATTGCGCCTGAGATTCATGGCATTGAGAACACACAAGACTAGGTCTGGTCGCTTCTCACCTTGGGCATTGCCATGGAGCACATTGCAGGTTACTCGCTCATCCAAAGAGCGCGGATACAAGCTATAGGCTCCAGGTAAATCCAAGATACGGATCACTTTTTCAGATTCAAGTGTTAGGCGCCCTTCTTTTCTTTCAACGGTAACGCCCGAATAATTAGCCACCTTCTGTCGGCTGCCGGTGAGCAAATTAAATAATGCTGTTTTGCCGCAGTTGGGGTTTCCCAGCAAAGCCACCAAAGGCTCGCTTGGAAAGAAATGAATCTTCGCTTCAGACATGCTTAAAGTGTTTCCACCTCAACCATCCGGGCCTCGGATTCTCGCAAGGCAAAGGTGGATGATCCGACTCTGATCAAAATTGGGCCTTGACCCAACAACCCTTTTCGTAAAACCTCTACCTGTTCACCAGGTAAAAAGCCAATATCCTCGAGCTGACCACGAATGTCCTCCTGCTGATTGTCTGTGTTGGCTATCTTGCTGACGCGAGCCCTAACACCCGGAAGGATTTCTTCAAGATTCATAATTGAGTCATTATATCCCCACATGAGAATGACTATCATTCTCCGAAAATAGGATTTAGAGCTCAATAATGGCCCATTTGAGCGGCAACAGTAATGATTTAAAACAAAAAAAAGGGGGCAAGTACTACCGAGGGACAGAGTACCCGTTACGAACAAGTACCTGCTTAGCAGCGGCGCCTTGCAGATAATCATAAAGTGCAATGGCAGAAGGTGCTGGGTCCCGCCTGAGAACCATGCGCTGCTGAATAGGCGCATATAAATCATCCGGTAAGGCAATATATTGAATGGTTGAGGCCAGCTCCGAAGACTTGGCTAATGATAGAGCTGTAATACCAACCTTGACAGCTCCGCTACTCACGTAAACAGTCGCAATGGAAATATTTTCAGCGTATATCAATCTCTCCTGTAACTCAGCCCACATCTTGATCGCTTGAAGATACTGAACAGAGGCTCTGCCATAAGGCGCTAAATCAGGATTGGCGATCGCGATCTTCCCCGAGCCTCTGAGTACAGCTTTGAGGATCTCTGGGTCAGAACTTAAAACCAGACCAGCAGCAGAATTCGTAATGAGCGCTAAATGCCCAATCGCATAAACTGCGCCACGATCACGAGTCAGACCTGCCTCAACCAATCGTAAGGGATAGGACTCGTCTGCAGCAATGAATAAATCATATGGCGCACCTTGCTTCATTTGGCTAGCAAGGTTGCCAGAAGATCCATAAACAATCCGAATGCTTTTGCTTTGCGGATGAACCTGCCTGAAGCCCTTATAGATCTCCTCAAATGCCGGCTTGAGATTACTTGCCACAGCAATGGTTACAGGCTGCGCATAAGAAAGGGAGGCCAGAACACTGCAGACCAGCAATCCTAATAGGCGGATACTTTTCTTCATAGAGATGAGTTTATAGCCAGCCAGCAATCTGCTTCTTTAGACCAATCGATTTATAGCCCGGGGTCTCACCTGAGAGCGCGCGAATTTTCCGAATAAGCTTAGCAAGCTCTTTATTGACACTCAATTCTTCACCCATGGCCAAGAAAAATATTTCATCTTTTAGTTGAATAAAGTCTAAGCCATTTTCGAGGGCCACACTTTTAACGCCCATACCTACATCCGCCTTCTTGGCAAGAATGGACATAGCGATCGCGGAGTGCGTAAACTCTTCGTTCTCATAGCCTTTAATACCATTGGAAGCAATGGCCTCTTTACTCAAAAGCGTATCCAATAGCAGTCGAGTTCCAGAACCCTTTTGCCGATTGATAAAACGAATCTTAGAACGCAATAGGTCTTTAGGCGAGGTGATGTTGTGGGGATTGCCTTTAGCCACCATGAATCCTTGAACTCGCTTCATCACTGGAAAAATTTGCATACCCTCGTTTTGCAAACGCTTTGAAATGACTTGGGAACTCTGCGGGTCAGACACATGAAAACCCGCAATATCGACTTCATAATTGAGTAGCCGCTCTAAGGCCTCGCCCGATCCCGCGGTAATTAGCTCGAAACCACCTATATTAATCACTGCTTTTTGAATAATCGGATCACTGCTGCTAGCAAATCGCCACTGTTTTTTTGCCTTGACTCTAAATTGAGCGAAGCCCTCTTCTAAGTGAGATAGGCTGGTCTGGCCCAAACGCATTGTCTTTTGATCAAAATCATCCGTAAATTGAATCAAGTATTTAGCGTATTCAGATAGCTGGGATCCATGCCCCCTCACCCTGTCCATAAGCTTAAATCCCAAGGCCCGCTCAACATCATTGAGTTTTTGCCAAACATTTCTATAAGAGAGACCCATCTTTTTACAAGCGGACATTAAAGTTTTGCCATGCTCAATATCTTTTAACAGGCTAGTTAGCCACACCAAGTCGACAACATCCGGGTCTTTTGCATTCTTGCTACCAAAAACGAGGGTGGGCCGTATCTGAATTCTCATATGTATTTTTTTGCATATTCATGTTTTGTAATATGTCAGATCTTAACCGAACACCCTTAAGGAAGCGAACTCAGATGAAATACCCGTTTAACCGAATATTAGCTATTGCCATTACCGCACTCACACTATTAGGCAACACTGCTCAAGCACAAGAGAAAAGTATTGTGGTGTCCTCAACAACTTCTACAGAACAATCGGGCTTGTTTGGCTTCATGCTGCCAATCTTCAAAATGAAGACCGGCATCGATGTGAAAGTAGTTGCGGTTGGCACTGGTCAGGCCTTAGATATTGGTCGACGTGGCGATGCTGATGTTGTATTCGTGCATGACAAACCCGCTGAAGAAAAGTTTGTCAGCGAAGGTTACGCTACAAAACGTATTGAAGTAATGTACAACGACTTTGTATTGATTGGACCAAAATCAGATCCAGCCAAAATTGCAGGCGGAAAAGATATTAAGATAGCGTTTCAAAAAATCGCTACTGCTCAAGCACCATTCATATCTCGTGGCGATAAAAGTGGTACCCACGCAGCGGAGTTGCGTTACTGGAAAGACACTGGCGTAGCGGTTGCCCCTACCCTCACTTGGTATAAAGAAACTGGCTCAGGTATGGGTCCAGCATTAAATACTGCATCTGCGATGAACGGCTACATCTTGGCTGATCGCGCTACATGGCTTTCCTTTAAGAACCGCGGTGACTTAGTAATCCTAGTTCAAGGCGATCCAAAGCTATTTAACCAATATGGCGTCATGCTGGTAAGTCCTGCAAAGTTTCCTCATGTGAAAAAAGCAGAAGGCCAAGCATTTATCGACTGGATTACATCCAAGAATGGTCAGGACGTCATTGCTAGTTATCAAATTGGTGGCGAGCAACTCTTCTTCCCGAATGCAAAGAAATAATTGCCATGAGAACTCCACACTTTTTCAGCGCGCTACTTTTTACTCTGTTGATTGGGCTATTTATGCAAGCATCAGTCGCACAAACCAATCCTCCCCAAGTAGAGGCTACTTATGGACAAGGCGCCAAGAGTTTTAAGCTGGCTACTGGCAGTCCCGGTGAATTAGGTTTGCTGCAACAGCTTGGCGAAGCCTTTGATAAACAGGAAGGTGCCCGCCTAGTCTGGATTAAGGCTGGAAGCGGAGCCTCTCTTAACCTGCTAAAAACACAACAGGTTGACATGATCATGGTGCATGCACCTGATGGTGTAAATAAAGCCATTGCCGAAGGATGGGCAACCGGTAGAACCCTGATTGGTTCTAACGAGTTTTACATTGTTGGACCAAAAGCGGATGCGGCGAAAATCAAAACCGCTAGCAGCGGAGCTGATGCTTACGCAAAGATCGCCAAAGCACAGGCCAACTTCATCTCCCGAGGCGATAAATCTGGTACGCACCAAAAAGAAATGGATATTTGGAAAAAAGCGAGGATAACACCGGAGGGAAACTGGTACATCGTGACCAATGACTTTATGACGGCCTCCCTCAAAAGAGCAAATGCGGATAAAGCCTACTTCATGACCGATAGCAGTACTTGGGTAGCAGAAAAGAATGTAGCCCCAGAACTGCAGATTCTGTATCGTGGTGACCCTTACCTTGTGAATACCTATGATGCGTTGGTAGCGCCCGTGGGAGCCACTGAAAATCGCGATATCGCCGCGAAGTTCATTCAATTTGTAGCATCTGAAGAAGGTCAAACCATCATTCGCAACTACGGCAAAGCCCAATACAAAGAAGCCCTCTACAATGACGCTGTTTACGCTAAACAATACGTCTACTAGGAGAAATCATGGAACTTAAAGTCAAACTCAGCGCACGCAACACCCTTAGCGGCAAGGTTGTCGAACTTAAAATGGGTCAAACTACTTCTCATGTGAAATTAGACATTGGTGGCGGTCATATTGTTACCGCATCCATTACGAACGAAGCAGTAGATGAACTTCAACTCAAGGTAGGTGATCAAGCTTGGGCTGTAGTGAAAGCTTCTGATGTCATGATTGCTAAAGACGCTTAATCCTTGTTGGGTATGAAAAAGGCCCGCAGTTCAAATGCGGGCCTTTTTATTTACCACCTCAGCACTTAGTAGCACCGAAGTTGAGGTGTTAAATACTTACTTCTTTGGCGTTACAAAACCAATGGCTGTATCGTCAACAAACTCAACAATCACATCATCACCAGCTTTGAATTTCTCAAGACCTAAAACGCTTTGATCTACTTTTACTTTTTGCTTTTCACCTGAAGGTAATGTGAAGGTTACAACACGAGTTTTTGCATCGATTGTGCTGATCTTCACTGTTGCATAAACAGTGTCGGTAGTTTCTTCAAATGGCTTAGCAGAACCTTTGCCAGAAATCACTACTGAACGCACGCCTGATACGCCTGGCTTTGCATCTTTAGGTGCAGCAATCAAACCAATCGCAATCGCTTGAGCATGCTCAACTACAAACACATCGCCCTTTTTCACTTTATCCAAATCATTTACTTGCTTGGATACATTCATTTGAGCCAAATTACCGTTAGCGTCTTTTAATACAACGATGCGCTTCTTCACATCAACAGAATCTACAGTAGCGGTTAACACGGCAGCTTCAACAGCCAATGGCAACATCTTTGCTGGCGCTTGGGCGAACACTGCGCTTGCGGCAACCAAACCAAGTGAGGCAACTAATGAGGCAAGTAAGGATTTCTTCAAAATAACTCCTAGATAAAGGTTTTTATGGGGACGCCTATGCAGCAACATTACCAAATGATTGTAACCATGAAGTAAGCTACTTATAACCCTTAGGGCTAATTTTTAGGCTCAAAATGGCTCAATTTAGTACATTACAGCTAACCCCCTTAATCATGCCTTTGATAGATAGACACCGTGATATTGATTAAATCCTGGCAGGAGGCGGAAAGTGATGCCTACCCTATCCGTAAAGCGGTCTTTATTGAGGAACAAGGGGTTCCTGAGGTCATGGAGCTCGATGAGTTTGACCCCATAGCTGAACATGCTCTGGCATACCGAGGGCACGACTGTATTGGAACCGCCCGCCTTGTTGCCTTGCCAGAGCATCGAGGTCGAATCGGTCGGATGGCGGTCTTACCGGCATATCGAGGACAAGGAGTTGGCAAGCAATTGCTCGGCGCATTAATTGAGCTCGGCAAATCCCAAGGCGTCACTCAGCTTGAATTACATGCCCAGCTATCAGCTATTCTGTTTTATGAGCAATTTGGGTTTATTGCTCGTGGTGATGTCTATGATGAAGCAGGTATTGCGCATCGCGATATGATCTTATGTATCTAAAAGTAATTTACTACCCATGACCCAATCAGCCAACCCGCCCTTTCTCTTTCGCGTTTGCTACTCGGATACCGATGCAGCGGGATTTGTCTATCACGCTCGCTATCTGGAGATATTCGAGCGAAGTCGTTCGGAATGGCTTCAGCAAAGAGGATTGAGCCCCACTAAACTCATTAACGAGTTCGGCATTCTGCTACCAGTTCGTGAAATCACGATGAATTTTCATAGACCGGGGCGATTGGATGATCTACTTAGCATTGATCAGATCATCGAACATCGCGGTCACACCCAAATTGCCGTCAAACAAACTGCCAAACGCATTACAGAAGGTGCTGAACCAGAGCTGATTGCCAGCGCCCTCCTCCATATTGTTTGTGTTGACACCACCACCCTGAAACCTAAAGGGCTACCAGACTGGCTCTTTGTTGCCGATCAATAATTACATTACCAAGGGGTTTTAATGCAAGAAGGTAAGTTACTGACGTTTGTAAAAAGTCTTGCCACGCTTCTGGAAACACATCCAAGCGAAGAGCTTATTTTTTCTAAAGGAAAAATACTTCTGGAGAACCTCATCAGAGTAGATGACTGGCTAGCCCAAGAGTTCTGCAAACCGCATCCCGATTATTACCAGCAATACCTACTCTACGCAGATCCGCTTGATCGTTTTTCAATAGTCAGCTTTGTGTGGGGTCCTGGACAAAAAACACCACTCCATAACCATACCGTTTGGGGAATGGTAGGTCAGTTACGAGGGCAAGAACGCAGCGCCAACTATTACCGTCAGCCTGATGGCAGCTATAAGGCAGATCAATATCTCATTTGCGAACCAGGGCAAGTGGCCACGGTGTCGCCCAATACGCACGATATTCACGTGGTGGAGAATGACGTGAGTGATCAAGTTTCAATCAGTATTCATGTGTATGGCGGCAATATTGGACGTATTCAGCGAGCATTTTTTGACCCCATTACCGGCGCAGAAAAATTATTTATCTCCGGCTATGCCAACACCTTAACCCCGAACCTCTGGAATACCGCCGTCAATCCTGCTGGATAGCTTAAAATAAGGCCTCTTTCTGCAAACACTTCAAGTGTGGCAGCTCACCCCATTGGCCGGGATAGTCGTTTAATTGAATACGGGCCAATATTTATTTGGTCCTTATGTTATTCACAGATCTCGGTTTATCAGAATCCATTCTTCGTGCTATTAGCGAAGAAGGTTATACCAGCCCCACTCCTATTCAAGAAAAATCCATCCCCGCAGTTTTAAAGGGTGGCGACTTACTGGCTGCAGCTCAAACAGGCACCGGCAAAACTGCT
>CANBPJ010000024.1 GCA_947371415.1 Burkholderiaceae bacterium
GGTTTCGATCCATTTTGACAAATCCAGCTGATGATTTCTTGATTGATAAATGCTGCATCAAAGTCTGTCGTCAGTTGGTTTGGAAGGTATGCCATCATTGTCCAGCAGGCCTTCATCTGTGCTGAGTTAGCAATACTATAAGCTCGAGCATCTAGATTCTGAAGTAAGGTGCTCGCCTGCGGGGAGGGTATAGCGAGTACAACAAAATCATATAGCACTGAATTTTCTCCGCTTTCACTGCAGTGAACGACCCATTGCCGATCCCTCAGCTTCAGTTCAGTGATTGTGCTTTCATACTGCACCGATAGATCTTCAGTTAAATATTTTCCTGGCGAGTTCATATTAGGGGTGCCAACATAGCGCGTTTCTTGTGAACCACTATCGCGCCATACCTTGTCCTCATATACCCTTAGTTTAGGTATCCAAATATCAGCAATGCCAGCTTGTCTCCATCTCTCTACTTCCTGAATAAAGCGTGGATCCCTAGCGGTAAAGTATTGGGCCCCATGGTCAGCAGACCAGTCTTGCGTGCGTCGCGTACTCATTCTGCCACTGGGGCCGCGGCTCTTTTCAAAGACGTCTACCGACATACCTAATGATTGCAGTTCTCTTGCGCAGGAGAGACCTGCAATCCCTGCGCCGATAACAGCCACCTTCTTAATTGTTCTATTGGGATTCATATTCTAGGAAGTATTTTGCGAAAGGTCAGGTTGATTCGGGGGTCTGTAACGATCTTGCTTTTGAGTAGGCTGTGTTGCCAGTGCTCTTGAATAGGAGGATGCATGATGAGTAAGCTACCATTTTCAAGAAATACTGAAGTGGTTTTTTTATCCCGCTTATGGCGAAACGCCAATTTACGTCGAGCACCAAGGCTGACTGATGCAATCGGGGTATTGCTATCGAGTTCTTTCTCATTATCGCTATGCCAGCCCATACCCTCATTGCCGGTGTGATACAGATTGAGTAAGCAAGAGTTATAGGCATGCCCAGTGACTTCTTCTAGCTTGTGCTTTATTTTTAATAACTCATTAGTCCAGGCTTGGGGGATTTTTTGAATTCCAGAATAGGTATACAGACACTCTGGATCGGCTACCCAGGCAACTTTTCTGCTGGTAGTAACTAAGTTTCCAAATATGATTATTTGATCTGATTCCCACGCTAGTGAGCTCAGTAGTTTCTTAAATAAATCGTGACACTCATCTACGCCATAAAAATTGTTGAGATATTCAGCTTGACCATCTTCTGTCAATATAACGATTGGTTCGGGGGTGCACAAAAGATCAAATAACTGGTTTTGCATGGCAGGCGGATAGACTGAGGAGGAATACGCTATTTCGTTAAAAACTCTAGAATAGGCCTCATTATGAATTGTTCGGGACTGATAGGTTAATCATGAAAGCACCAGATAAGCGTTGTTGTGGCTCAGGCGTCTGCATTATTAATGATGCAGGGGAGTGTTGGTGTGGCCAGGTATGGGATGGCGAGAAAATGAGTGCGCCACCCCTCATGTCAGCAAGGAACAAGCCCTCAGACTCAAGTTCTGACCCTGAAAACACTAAACCTGAGTCTTAAGGCCTTCTAAGTCTTCATAGTGACTTCGTTAGTAGGTAGATAAAAATACAGAGTTGAGCAATATTAATCGCGACGCTTAAGCCATGCAGTACGTGAAACTGCTTATTTTTCCCCTCATCTTTTGCGGCATTGATTTTTCCGGTGAGAAAAAATAGAGAGAAAGCAAATAACACTGCGCATGCAATTAAATAGAGTCTGCTGATTGGATTCTGTTCGGTAAATGCGGATACCAATGTGATGAACCCCAAGCTGGCATAGTATTTTGGGAAGAAGTTTCTAACGTATTTGCTTGACCACTCCATGGGCAGCACCTTAAATACGGTGGGAGCCACTACAACGGTAAAAAATAGCATGATCCCCACCATGCCGGAAATAAGGTAATTTGTAATCATGATTGATTTTTCATAAGGATGATCCGTAAATCCTACGGAGGGAGTGGGCAGCCACGCCGTCTTTCAGCGCTTCCCTAACAGGCATTGCCATAAGTCGAATGGCAGAAGTCATCGCTAGGCGCTCCAGTCTGCTTGGTTGCGGTCGATCGATGATGGGATATACCCAATGAGGCAGGTTTAGAAATCCAGCGCGACTAATCATTTTGACGAATGGTCTAGAGCCCAGCTTACTTGGAAATTGCTCCAATAAACTAATGATACTTTTAGCTCTATCCCCATAGTGCAATTGAGGCTGGTATTGTTGAATGGCAAGCTCCGTATCAGCATACGTATCAGGCAAGTTAATGGCACCCAATCTTTGTCCAAGCATCTTCATCTCAGAAAAATATTGATCCTTTTGATTAGTGCTTAGCGTTTCGCTCCGGTATGACTCATATGAGCGCATAAAGCTGCTAGTTTCTGTCAGATGAACCCATGCAAGTAAGTTGGGGTCATCTGCCCTATAGGGCTGATTGAATTCATCAAGCCCAGTCACTTTTTGGTGAATCTGATTCACGCGATGAATGACATTGTTTGCCATGTCATTTGGGCCGTAGGTGGTTGCCGCGATGAAGAATGCTGTTCTGCCTAGCCTACCTTTGAGATCCTCTCTAAAGCTGGAGTGATCCCATACACCGGCGAGTGCTTGCGGATGAAGTGCCTGTAAGACCAAAGAGCTGATGCCGCCAATCATCATTGAAATAAAGTCGGCATGCACCCTCCAGGCTATTGATTCAGGACCAAAGAGACCCCTATCGCCTGCCGGTGTTAAAAAGGCGACCGGAGGTCCTCCACCGCCCACCATTTCGCGGATAGATCGACGAATCAGTTCATCAATCATTTGTTAATGAATTGCGATATCTCGCAAGCCGTCATCCTCAATAATTTCAGAAATTAAATCGAGTCGGATTCTGGGATTGCTTTGTGCAAGCAAATGGTTCTTTTGGGCAAGGGGGATCGGGAGAAGTTCAGCCAGCCTATTGGAGACCCATCCACAATCATTGAGGTTCACTGGCTCTTTGAAGGCCTCATCCCCTAAAAGATCCTCACTTTTGATGATGGAAATAATGTCATTTAGGAGGGAGGCTACTTTTTCATGTTCCCTTGGTAGTGGGGTTGCGGGGTCAGCATCTATCAGCTGAATCCGTCCTACCCATAGGCCATCTGACTCTTGTCTTATTTCTAGCACTCTAAAGCGTTGCGTTCCATAGGACTTGGTCATATAGAGGGCTGGCTGTATAGGATCAAATTCCTCTAATTTCGCCAAAGTGCCAATATCAGAAAAATTAGCCATCGCCTTAGCGTCAGAGTCAACGACTTTGTCATCAAGAATGCTGATGACACCAAAGGGGGTATCCTCTCTAAGGCAGCGCTTCATCATATCCAAGTAGCGCGCCTCAAAAATTTTGAGGGCAATAAATCCGCCTGGAAATAGGGCGGCTCCCAAAGGAAACAGGGGAATCCAGCAATTGGTCGAGGAAGTTTTTGTCATATATCCAATTTAAAGGATTTAGCCTTAGTCTGCTCACCGGTAAAAATGACTTTAGGTTCGGCAGGAATCTCGCTTTTAAGCTAAATTGCACCCTATTGATAGGAGAATAAATATGATTCAAAAGTTACGTATTAAGCTTGCTCGCTGGATTTTGGGTAAGCATTGCCCCTGCTACCAGATGGGTTATCACACCATGGTCGACTTTCAGCAGCGAAGTGCGGATCAACTTGAGAAAGCCAAAAAAGCCAAAGCGATCAATAGCTAAGACTCTACGGCGTTATTCAAAATGAAGTCCTGGAAAATGAGGCGAAATTGTGCATTGATGCCCAGTCAGTTGTTCAAGTTCTACCTTGCTCTAGTTTGCCTATCGATCACTGTGGCTACTGGGTTTTTATTGGCTGGAGTAAAAATCATTTTGATCTTTACTGCAATAGAGCTTACCGCGGTGACCATAGGGTTTTTGGTTTACTGCCGACATGCCTTGGATTTTGAAGAGATAGAAATCAGCGGTACACGCTTGGTGGTGAGGAAATTTATCGCCTACCAAGAGACTGTTGTGGAATTCAACACCCGCTGGGCTCGGCTCTCGCAGCCGCAAGAGCACGAAAAGGTATTTTTCATTGCGCAGACAGGGCAGAGTGTCGAGATTGGTCAGTTTCTTAGGCGTGAGCAATTTAAGGCTCTTATCGCCGAAATCAGGCCTTACTTGGGTTGATTCCAACCATAAGTGAAAAAGGGTTAAAGACTGACGCTCTGCGGAAATCAACATTCAATCCGATACTTGTACTAATCCAACATATTTGCCAAATTCATCATGAACCTCAATACAGCAGTGAAAGCCGCCCTCAATACCTTGGTGGATATCGCCTCTCATTCGAGCAGCATTCATCCTGTTACAGGCCTGGAATTAGCGCAACGCCAAAAATTATCCATTAGCAGAATAGAGTTGCTGCTGAGTGCTTTGCGTGCCGCAGGTATTGTCAAGGGGACCAAGGGGCGAAACGGCGGCTATACCCTGTTACAAGATCCCAGAATGGTCACCATTAAAGATGTGGTTCTGGCAATGAACTACATTAAAAAACGCAAAGTTGAGGCTTGCGATATCGCCAGTGAGTTGTATCAGTCACTTGAGGCTTATATGATGAGTTGCATGGAAAGGGTTAGCCTCTCCGATGCCATTAAAGAGTATGTACCCCGATTTAGTGAAGCTAAATCTGCCCCAGAGCGTCAGGCTTACCCCTACCCAGAGTTAAAAGTCGTTAAGCCTTCTCGGGGCGAAGTTCAGGGGGTAATTAAAACGACCTTTAAAAAAGTAGAGGATGTTCCGTTGGGGCCAAATTCTATTTTTAGTTTTGGTGACTACTTGCACAAAGCGAGCTAAAAATAAGTCATTTATTGGCCGCACATGTCTTTGACTGATCATGAGTACCCTCCGTTGGCCTTTGTGGATATTGAGACAACAGGCTCTCATTTTGAGCGCGATCGCATTACCGAAGTTGGCATCAAATCCCTGATTCATGATCAGGTGGAGACTTGGGAAAGTCTGATTAATCCCCAAGCATTTATTCCGCAAAACATACAAACCTTGACTGGCATCCGGCCAGAGATGGTGAGTCAGCAACCCCCATTTGAGGATCTGGCAATAGAGCTTGCGCGAGAGCTGGAAGGTAAGATTTTTGTAGCCCATAACGCCCGGTTTGATTATGGATTTTTGAAAGCATCATTTAAGCGAGTAGGTGTCGACTTCAAGCCCAAAGTGCTTTGCACTGTAAAGCTCTCTAGACTGCTATTTCCAGAGCAGCCAAGGCATAATCTAGACACCATTATTAGCGCCCATCACCTGAAGATTAGCTCGCGACATCGCGCGCTAGGTGATGCTGATCTGCTCCTCCAGTTTTGGCGGGTGTGTGAGGCCAAAGTGGGGCGCGATGCTTTGCTGAAGGCAGTCAATCAATTGATTGGTAATGCGAGCTTGCCACCCAATATTGACAAGGCACTAGTGGACTCCATTCCAGAAAAGCCTGGTTGCTATATTTTTTACGGCGAGAATCAGGTTCCACTGTATATCGGTAAGAGTGTTTCATTGCGCAGCAGGGTGATGGGACATTTTCAAGGGGCGCTTACCTTGCGCAAAGAAATGAAGCTCTCTTTACAGGTGAGGGATATCGACTGGATCGAGACCAGTGGAGAGTTGGGCGCATTAATTCTGGAGTCGCGGCTAATTAAAGAGCGCATGCCCAGCATGAACATTAAATTACGTCGCTCCAAAGATCTCTGCGCCTGGAAATTAGAGTTGAATGAGGGTGGCGTACTAACCCCGCACCTCGTCGGCCATCGCGAATTGGATCCCGGAATTGCGGAAAACTTGTATGGCTTGTTCTATAGCAAAAGAGAGGCTAACTCTTACCTCAAAGCGATTGCAAAAAAATATCGACTCTGTGAGGCGCTCTTAGGCTTAGAGAAGCGCATTGAAGGCAAGGCTTGCTTTGGCTATCAGGTAAAGCAATGCGGGGGCGCATGCGTTGGACATTCCCCCATCGAGTTACACAATTTACAGCTCAAGACTGCATTGGGATTATTTCAGGTGCAGGTATGGCCTTATTCAGGACCCATTGCGATCAAAGAGGCAGGTCATATGCACGTAGTTGATCGATGGCGCTATCTGGGTACGGCGATCAACGAGGAAGAGCTCTATGAGTTGCTTGATTCAGGGGAAGCTGAGTTTGATTTGGATATTTACAAGATCCTGAAAAAAGCATTAGCGGGAAGCTTTAGGAGCCAAGTGATCCCTTTGGCACTTACGGATCCTGCATTAGCCCGCCCAATAGCCTAGATTAAAAAAACCCCAACTTTTCAGCTCTAGGTAATTTCTTGAGTCTTGCCTCTGCTTTAGAGGCCTCAGATCGATCGGGGTGCTCTTGGGTGGCCAGTAGGATTACTGGTCTGCGCGCTCTCGTATAACGAGCACCTTCCCCTGAGTTATGGGCTGCTAGGCGATGTTCTAGGCGGTTGGTAATCCCCGCATAGTAGCTTCCATCCGAGCACTCAAGTAGATAAACAAGCCAGGTCAAAATAGGGGTCAATTCACTTAAAAAAGGTCTGAAATACTTGAAATTAGTCAGAATGCCCCTATATTCTATAGATATATATATCAAAAAATAGATCGAGTAGATAGGGTAAAAAATGAGAATAGATAAATTAACTACTAAATTTCAAGAAGCGCTCAGCGAGGCGCAAAGCCTTGCTTTAGCAAAAGACAATCAATATATCGAGCCGGCACATTTATTGTTGGCGATGTTGCGTGATTCTGATGGTGCTGCCAAGAGTTTATTAACTCGCGCCGGTGTCAATGTGCAGGGTCTAGAAAAAGGCGCCGAGAAACTCATTAGCAATCTACCAGAAGTGCAGGGTACTAGCGGTGAAGTGCAGGTGGGCCGCGACTTAAGTAACTGGCTGAACTTATGTGAAAAAGAAGCCAATAAGCGTAACGATCAATTTATCGCTGGAGAGTTGTTCTTGCTGGTGGTGGCTGATGACAAGGGTGAGCTGGGCAAGATTGCTCGTGCGAATGGTTTAAATCGTAAATCGTTAGAGGCGGCTATTGATTTAGTACGCGGAGGAGAATCAGTGAATAGTGCAGATGCCGAAGGTCAACGCGAAGCCTTAAAGAAATACACCATCGATTTAACTGAGCGCGCTCGTATGGGTAAGCTAGATCCTGTGATTGGTCGTGATGATGAGATTCGTCGCACTATTCAGATCCTGCAACGCCGTGGCAAGAACAACCCTGTTCTCATTGGTGAGCCAGGCGTTGGTAAAACCGCAATTGTGGAGGGCTTAGCCCAACGTATTGTCAATGGCGAAGTTCCTGAAACCCTCAAAAACAAGCGTGTCCTGGTGTTGGACATGGCTTTGCTATTGGCTGGCGCTAAGTATCGTGGCGAGTTCGAGGAGCGCCTCAAGGCCGTTCTCAGCGACGTGGCTAAAGATGAAGGCCAAACCATTATCTTTATCGATGAGATACATACGATGGTCGGTGCTGGTAAGGGTGATGGTGCCATGGATGCCGGCAATATGCTCAAGCCTGCTTTGGCTCGAGGCGAGTTACATTGCATCGGCGCAACCACTTTAGATGAGTACCGCAAATACATTGAGAAAGATGCTGCGCTTGAGCGTCGCTTCCAAAAAGTGATGGTCGAAGAGCCGAGCGTTGAAGCAACTATTGCGATCTTGCGTGGCCTGCAAGAGCGCTATGAGCTGCATCATGGTATTGAAATCACCGATCCCGCCATCGTTGCAGCCGCAGAACTCTCGCATCGCTACATCACCGATCGTTTCTTGCCAGACAAGGCGATCGATTTAATTGATGAAGCAGGCTCCCGCATCCGAATGGAGATTGATTCCAAGCCAGAGGTGATGGATAAGCTAGAGCGTCGCCTCATTCAGCTCAAGATTGAGCGTGAAGCGGTTAAGAAAGAAAAAGACGAGGCCTCACAAAAACGTCTTGGCTTGATTGAAGATGAAATCAAGCGTCTAGGTGCTGAGTACGCTGACCTAGAGGAAATCTGGAAAGCGGAAAAAGGCGCCGTCTTAGGTGCCGCCCATATCAAGGAAGAGATTGAGAAAGTTCGCGCAGATATCAATAAGTTGCAGCGTGAAGGAAAGTTAGAGCAAGTTGCCGAGTTGCAATATGGCACATTGCCAGAGCTTGAGGCCAAGCTCAAATCTGCAGCTGCAGCTGAAGCTAAGGGTGATAAAGACGGTGTTGTAAAACACAAGCTCTTGCGTACCCAAGTTGGCGCAGAAGAAATCGCTGAAGTGGTGTCACGTGCGACGGGCATTCCGGTATCGAAGATGATGCAGGGCGAGCGCGATAAATTACTTAAGATGGAAGAGTTGCTGCACAAGCGTGTAGTGGGTCAAGAAGAAGCTATTCGTGCGGTCTCTGATGCTATTCGTCGTTCGCGTGCCGGTCTTGCGGAAGAGCATCGTCCTTATGGATCATTCTTATTCTTGGGGCCAACGGGCGTTGGCAAGACTGAGCTTTGCAAAGCCTTAGCTGGATTCTTATTCGATAGCGAAGATCACTTGATCCGTATCGACATGAGTGAATTCATGGAGAAGCATAGTGTTGCTCGCTTGATTGGTGCGCCTCCGGGTTATGTGGGCTACGAAGAGGGTGGCTACTTGACTGAACAAGTCCGCCGCCATCCTTACAGCGTCATTTTGTTTGATGAGATCGAAAAAGCCCATCCAGATGTCTTCAACGTGCTTCTACAAGTATTGGACGATGGCCGCTTAACGGACGGTCAAGGTCGTACTGTGGACTTTAAGAACACGGTGATTGTGATGACTAGTAATATCGGCTCTCATCTCATTCAGTCGATGGTTGGTAAGAAGCAATTGGAGATTAAAGAGGCGGTATTTGAAGAGTTAAAAAGTCACTTCCGCCCAGAGTTCTTAAACCGGATTGATGAGATCGTCGTATTCCATGGTTTGGATAAAGGCAATATCGCTAATATTGCGAAGATCTTGCTCAAGAACCTGTCCGATCGCTTGGCCAAAATTGATATGCAGTTGGAAGTTAGTGATGCTGCGTTGAATAAGATTGCAGAAGTAGGTTTTGATCCTGTATTTGGAGCGAGACCGCTGAAGCGTGCCATTCAGCAATATATCGAGAACCCAGTCTCCAAGATGATTTTGGAGGGTAAGTTCGGCCCCAAGGACACAGTGCCTGTGGATATTGATAAAAACGGCGACTTTAGCTTCGCTAAGTAAGCAGTAGCCAGATCAGCAGGAATTTTCCTGCGCCAGTACACTCGGTGCATGACTGACGCTCTAAAAAGTAGACGCACCAGTGATGTCCGGGTTGTTGGTCTTATTAGCCTGGCTCACGGCAGCTCCCATTTCTTTCATTTAATTTTGCCGCCCATGTTTCCATGGTTGAAGGCAGAGTTTGGCTTTAACTATGCTGAACTAGGTCTACTCATGACCATCTTCTTTGTGGTTTCCTGCATTGTTCAAGCTGCTTCTGGTTTTCTGGTGGATCGTATTGGCGCTCGACCTGTTCTGCTTGTTGGGGTTGGTTTACTTGCTGTAGCAGCGCTGGTGTATTCGCAAAGCAATGGTTATGCCATGCTGGTGTTGGGCGCGATCATTGCAGGTTGTGGGAATGGTGTTTTCCATCCAGTCGATTACACGCTCATTAACCATAAAATTTCACCGCCGAATTTGCCATATGCCTATTCTATTCATGGGGTGACGGGTTATATCGGTTGGGCAGCTGCCCCTGCATTTATGGTGGCAGTGACAACCATCGCGGATTGGCGCATAGCATTTTTATCAGCCGCAGTGCTTGAGGTGCTGATTCTGGCAACGCTGTGGGTGAGTCGTGCGCGCCTTGTAGACGATGTGCATGCTAGGCGAGAGGAATCGGAAGCCAGTCATATTGCGAGCAATCCTGGTGGCGCACCCCTAAGCACTTTTGGCTTCTTAAAGTTGCCAGTTGTATGGCTTTGTTGGATCTTCTTTTTCTTTAGTATGGCAGCAACTACTGGCCTGCAATCTTTTGCGCCAACTGCGCTTTTCAAAATCTACGACATTGCTGTGAGCTCCGGTAATTACTACTTAACACTCATGTCTTTGGGCGGTGCCGGAGGCATGTTATTGGGTGGCTATTTAGCCACTAAATTAAAAGTGCCTGAGCGCATTATTACGATCTGCTTTACCGTCAATATTGTGATGGGTCTTTTAATGGCTACAGGCTTGGTGCCAGTAGAGTTGATTGTGATTGCCTTTATTGTCATTGGACTTGGCTTGGGAATTGCAGCGCCATCCCGTGATTTGATGATTCGCTCTGCAACACCATCTGGCTCATCGGGAAGGGTGTATGGCATCGTGTATTCAGGGATTGATCTGGGCGCTGCTCTGAGCCCGCTGGTCTTCGGTATCTTCTTGGACGTGGGATTGCCTAAGCTCTTATTTGTGGGCGTTGCTCTACTGCAGCTAATGATCATCTTGACTGGTTTTAAGGTGGCAACGATCACTGCAGTCAAACCGGGATAATTTCCCTGTCTACTTTTCATAATATGAAAAGTCATTCCTATACGTAAAATGCAGTGCAACATTTCACTTCGGTATGGTTTTCATCCCCTGCATATTGTTTTCATATAGTAAAAATTACTATATAAGTAATTGAATTATATGGGTTAATTATTTCAATTAAATATTGAAATAGTCCTTGCATGGTTTTTCAAGCTCCTTAAACTCTTATATAAGACATAAGACTTCATTGTCTTAATTGAGTGTCTCAATATTGGTTATTAGATGTACTTGTTTAACTTAGGGAGAAAAACATGGCAGATCGCAAAGCAGAAATCGCAGCAATTCAAAAAGACTGGGATACCAATCCACGCTGGAAAGGCATTGCCCGTGGCTACACGGCTGAGGACGTTGTACGTCTCCGTGGTTCATTGAAAATTGAGCACACATTGGCCAAGCATGGCGCTGAAAGATTATGGGACTTGGTAAACAATGAAGCCTACGTTAACTGTTTGGGTGCCTTGACTGGTGGTCAGGCAATGCAACAGGTTAAGGCTGGCGTTCAGGCCATCTACTTGTCAGGTTGGCAGGTAGCCGCTGACGGTAACTCATATGCAGCAATGTACCCAGATCAATCTTTATACCCAGTAGATTCTGTTCCAAAGATGGTTGAGCGTATCAATAATTCATTTCAACGTGCCGATGAAATTCAAACTGCTAAAGGCATCAATAAAGGCGACGCTGGTTATATTGAATATTTCGCTCCAATCGTTGCGGATGCTGAAGCCGGTTTCGGTGGCGTATTGAATGCATTTGAATTAAGCAAAGCATTGATTAAGCAGGGCGCTGCTGGTGTTCACTTCGAAGACCAATTGTCTTCAGTGAAGAAGTGCGGTCACTTGGGAGGAAAGGTATTGCTCCCTACTGCTGAGTCTGTTCAGAAATTGATCTCTGCACGTTTGGCTGCTGACGTCATGGGTGTTTCAACCATCATTTTGGCTCGAACCGATGCTGAGGCTGCGGATTTGTTGACATCTGACTATGATGAAAACGACAAGCCATTCTTAACGGGCGAGCGCACGCCAGAGGGCTTCTATAAGACACGTAAGGGCTTGGATCAAGCGATCTCCCGTGGTTTGGCATACGCAGCTTACGCTGATATGGTTTGGTGTGAAACTGGTACGCCTGATTTGGATTTTGCTCGCCAGTTCGCTGAAGCAATTCGTGCGAAGTTCCCAGGCAAGATGTTGGCTTACAACTGCTCACCATCGTTCAACTGGAAAAAGAATTTAGATGATGCAACCATTGCGAAGTTCCAGCGTGAACTAGGTGCGATGGGTTACAAGTATCAATTTATTACTCTCGCCGGCATTCACTCAATGTGGTACAACATGTTCGACTTGGCTCAAGACTATATGCAGCGCGGTATGACTGCTTATATCGAGAAAGTACAGGAGCCAGAATTCGCTGCTCGTGATCGTGGTTACACATTCGTATCGCATCAGCAAGAAGTAGGTACGGGTTACTTTGACGATGTCACTACTGTGATTCAAGGTGGTAAGTCTTCAGTAACCGCATTGACTGGCTCTACAGAAGAAGAGCAGTTCCATTAAGACATCCCTAAGTAGCGCATAGTAGCAGCACAGTAAAAAATCTATCCTTACTGTCACGGCATCTAAATTTCCCCACAAGGGTGACTTAGATGTCGTTTTCGTTTACATTCCTCTCATGACTAATTGCATACTTTGTAAAGAAGAGCTCAAGCCTGAAGAGGGTGAATTGATTTGGCATGGGGAAGATTGCCGAGTCATCCTCGTGAATGATCTCGATCTACCAGGTTTTTGTCGGGTTATCTGGAATCGTCATGTTGCTGAAATGACTGATCTGACTCATGGTGAGCGTGAGCACCTGATGGCCTTGGTCTTTGCAGTAGAGGAAGCGGTGCGGCACGTAATGCACCCAGATAAGATCAACATTGCTGCACTGGGCAATATGGTTCCCCATATTCATTGGCATGTCATTCCAAGGTATAAGGATGATGCTTTCTTTCCGGGATCAGCATGGTCTCAAAAGGCTCGCGAAACCCCAGTGGCAAAATTAGACGCAAGAAGAAAGTTAGCTCAAGATCTGTCATCTGCGATCAAGACTGCAATTACAGCGCTCTCCTGAGCCTTTTGGGTTTAATTTGGGCTAAAGCGACTTAAGATTCCTCTGGGCATCTATTTTTATGCACCAAAATAGCGCTTACATTAAAGGCCCCATTAATAGTAGGTGTGTACTATTAATAATATCTAAAATTACTTAAAATAATAATTATTATAAATATAACAATTAGATCCCTACGCCCCTTTTTTGGTTTCATTGCTATGGACTTTTTTCTGGCTAACATTTCTTTGAGGTTAGTAGGGTGATGGTTCGATTAAAAATCTTAATTGTCTGCGGTACCCGGCCAGAGATTATCAAATTAGCTCCCGTCTACCATTTTTTACGTACCCAAGATTGGTGCGATGTGGCGTGGTTGCATACCGGTCAGCATCAAGAGATGGCCGATCAAATTCTGACTTGTTTTGATATTACCCCTGATATTGTTTTGAGTAGGGCGGGAAGTTCTCTTTCAGAATTTAGTATCGGATGTAGGCAGCAATTAGATGCAGTCATGGAGTCGACTCGGTGGAGTGTCGTCATTGTTCAGGGGGATACCGAAAGCGCATTTCTTGGGGGTTTATCTGCCTTTTATCAACGCATACCTGTGGCTCATGTTGAGGCAGGATTAAGAACATATGACTTAACGCGACCTTTTCCAGAAGAAGGTCTGCGCCAAATGTTGTCTCGAATTACTCAATTCCACTTCCCGCCTACCGAGGGCGGTCGAGTTGCCTTAATTAAAGAGGCAATTCCAGAGAAAAATATTTTCATTACAGGAAATACTGTGGTTGATGCTCAGAAATGGGTGATTAAAAAATATGACATCCGTAAAGAAATCACTCCCGGTAGAAATATCCTAGTCACCATGCATCGACGTGAGAACTGGGGAAGCGATATTGAAGAGGCTTGCACTGCCATAGCAAGCTTGGCTAAAAAGTATTCCGATCTCCATGTCCTATTTCCAGTTCACCTCAACCCCATCGTCAAAAAATCAGTTGATCCTATTTTAGGAGCATTGCCCAACGTCACCTTAACTGATCCATTGGGTTACCTTGAAATGCAGCAGGCTATTGCTAATGCATGGTTGATCTTGACTGATTCTGGAGGAATTCAGGAGGAGGCGCCAACTTTCCATGTACCTGTATTAGTTCTCAGAAAAGAAACTGAAAGACCGGAGGCCGTGCAGGCTGGCTGTGCCAAGATTATTGGTACTAGTGGTGCGGCTGTCATTCAAGAAGTGACTTTTCTATGGGAAAGCACTCAGCTCTATGAAGCAATGAAGCCGATGAGCAATCCATTTGGGGATGGCTGCGCCAGCGAGCGTATTGGCAGCGTTTTGAAGAGTCATTTAAGTCACTAGTTATGTATTGGATAGATATTGTTGCAAGCTATCTGTTCTTGCTGAAGTATGTAGCCATTACAGTTGCCATCATCATTTCCATCAGTAGTATTGATGATCTAGTAATTGATCTGGTTTATTGGTGTCGACGTTTTATTCGCTCGCTCACTATTTATCGTAAGCATCCCCGCATGCTGTATTCGGCATTATTTGCCGCTCCAGAGAAGCCACTCGCCATTATGGTTCCTGCTTGGCATGAGACTGGGGTGATTGGCAAAATGGCTGAGTTAGCAGCGATCACGATCGACTATGAGAATTACCATATCTTTGTAGGCACATATCCAAACGATCCCGAAACGCAGTTGGATGTAGATAGGGTTTGTGCCGTATTCCCAAATGTTCATAAGGTGGTATGCGCTCGGCCTGGCCCCACCAGTAAAGCAGACTGCTTAAATAATGTACTAGATGCGATCCTACAATTTGAATTGCAGGCTAATCTCAATTTCTCCGGTTTTATATTGCATGATTCTGAGGATGTTGTTTCCTCATTGGAATTGCGATTATTTAACTACCTTCTTCCCAAAAATGACTTAATTCAAATTCCGGTGTACCCCTTTGAAAGAAGTTGGAAAAACTTTACTTGCATGCACTATTTGGATGAGTTCGCAGAGTTGCATGGTAAGGATGTGGTGGTGAGGGAGGCGTTGGCAGGTCAGGTTCCTAGTGCGGGCGTAGGAACTTGCTTTAGTCGTAGGGCGGTACTCGCATTGTTGGAGGATGGAGATGGCATTGCATTTGACGCTCAGAGCCTAACTGAAGACTATGACATTGGCTTTCGTCTAAAGGAAAAAGGTCTTAGGGAAATTTTTGTGCGCTTTCCGGTTATCCTGGATGACTCTGAGGCGAGCAGAAAAAAGCTACTGATAGGGCAAAGTATTCGTGAATCAAATGTAGTTTGTGTACGTGAGTATTTTCCGGATACCTTAGCAACAGCCATCCGTCAAAAATCTCGGTGGATTACGGGAATTGTTTTCCAAGGATATAGGACGCATCGCTGGACCCCAAACCCAATACTGAATTACTTTCTGTGGAGGGATCGCAAAGGCGCCATCACAAACTTTATTAGCTTCATTGCAACCATCATTCTTGTTCAGTTGATGTTACTTTGGCTGTACCAAAATTTATGGCCAGGAGCATACCGTTTCCTATCTATATTTGAGTCTAGTGAATGGCTAATGGGTTTTTTGTGGCTCAATTTTTTCTTGATGATGAATCGCATTGCGCAACGAATTTTTTTCGTTTCATCCTATTACGGGCTGGCGGCAGGATTGCTCTCTATCCCACGCTTACTCTGGGGAAATTACATTAATTTCATGGCTAACTGGAAGGCAGTGAAGCAAGTGATTGAGCATGGAGATGTGCGCCGCATTGCTTGGGATAAAACTACCCATGACTTTCCAACAATTGGCCTTGAAAATACAGAGCGTAAAAAAATTGGTCAGATTCTCATTGATCAAGGCGTAATCACTCTAGAGCAGCTTGATTCTGTTTTGGGCCACAAACAGCTTGGCATGAGGATTGGGAGTGCATTAGTACACGAAGGCATTTTGTCTGGCAGTGAATTAGCTGATGCGCTTGCAATCCAAGCAGGGGTATCGGCGGAATCTATTGATCCCTATGCGATTCCCGAGGAGCTCATTCGCAGTATTCCTGCGTCTGTAGCCCTGCATTATGCGATTCTCCCTATTCGGCATGAAGAGGGTGGCCTAGTAATTGCAAGCGAATCCGCATTAGACCCCATCTCATTGGCAGCCATCAGTAGAAAGTTGCATCAGAAAATCACATATGTGATTGTGCCAAAGGGGCAGGTCACTATTGGTCTCAGAAAATGGTATGCCCGCAATAAATCCGTTGATCCTCGGGAGGTCTTGCAGGATGCGCTTGTCTCGGGGAGAATTAAATCAAATCAGATGGATGATATTTGGAAATTCTATATTTCTAGGCAGGTATTGCTAGCCGAAATTTTAGTTTCTCTGGGGCATATCAATGAGGCCGCATTGCGAGCATTATTGTTGCAGCATTCGGTCACAGAGTTATATCTAGGGGACTTTTTAGTTGATAAAAATATTATTAGCCAGGAAACACTAGATAAGGCTCTTGCACTACAGCGAGAACTTCAACCTGAAATTCACGAGTTAATCGAGTCTGAGCTTGAACTATCGGGCCGCTAAGTGATGAAGTTTTTCTTTTCAGCCCTATTACTCCTGGCATCGATTAATGCGTATGCACTGACTTCTACCAAAATTGATTTGGGGCCAGGCCTGAATTCGTATCAGAGGTTTTTAATTTACCCCCATATTGAAAAGGGCTTGAGCGCCCTAAAGAATGGCGATAAAGAGCGCGCTATTGAAGAGTTTTTATGGGCACGCAAAAGAGCCCCCAAAAGCCCCGCTACCGCCCTATATTTAGCTAATGCTTATATCGCAAGCGATGATTATCTAGCTGCCAAGGAGGTGCTGGAGCAGCAGCTATTGATCACCCCAAAAAACCAGCAACTACTGAAGAGACTCTCAAACACCTTAATATTTGAGAAGGATTATGTTGCCGCCTCCAGTGCTTTAAAAGAGGAGCTTAAGGTCAACGAAAATAATACTATTGCTCAAGAAAAACTCAGGGTTGTTAACCAAGAGTTGGCAAACCAAGAGCTCCAACGCTTAAAAGTTCTCGAACAGGAAGATCCCGCTCAATTTTTAGAGGAATTGAAAGAAAAAAAGGTGAGATTTAATAATGCTTTTGATGAAAGAAATTGGATCAATCTACTGCTAACCGATTTCGCCAAGCAACCCGATCTACTTCTAAGTTATTCACCAGAATTCGTATCGAATCGGATTTATCAGGCCGAAAAGGTGTTGCAAAAATTATTGATGGCAGGTCGTCAATCTGAGGCAGACGCTTATATAGCCAGCCTTCCTAATTCTATTAGGTTTGACCCCATTTTTTTGGATCACTTAAGCTATCAATTGCTAAATGAAAATGGCGAGCATCAGGCCACTGAATTACTTATAGAGGGCTTTCCATACAAAGGCGCAAGTGAGGTTGACAAAATAGCGCTTATCAATCGACTCATTTTATTATTGGATCAACACAATGATACCTTGGCGAGCTATCCGAAAAAACTGAGCGAACCATTGGACACCCCCGAGTTGCGATCTCTTCAGGTGCGCTTACTTTCTGTATTGAATGATTGCACTGGAATAAGAAACGTTTTAGGAGATCAATCGGCCTTTTATACGTCAAAAGATTGGACGCGTCTGGGCCACTGTTATGGCGATAAAATACCTGGATTGGGTTTGCTTGCATTTGAGCGTGCAGAAGAGCTGGCTCCAAGCCCCGAGAGGGAGAGGGCGGTAGCGTATCAAGCATTCTCTGCGAAGAGTTATTTGCGCGCACTAACTGCATGGAATTCAATTCCGATGAACTTGATTACACCCCAAGATGCCTTGAGTGCGGCCACAACTGCACAGTCTCTAGGCGACGTCAAAGAATTGAACAAATGGCTTGATATATATGACGATTTAGACGGGCCAAAAGATGATCGCTACTGGTGGCTACAGGCGCAGACAAAGTTGAAATCTGACCCAAAATCAGCTTTATTGGATTTAAATAAAGCGGCAGCTATTCAACCATCTGTTACTTATTATTCACAGATTGCCTCCCTTCTGTTGCTTGAAGGAAAGGTGAGCGAGGCGATTGTCTACCTAGATAAGGCATTGCTGTTAAACCCATATGACAGCTCAACACAGGCATCCTTGGGCTATGCGTATTACCGTGAGGGACAGTATTTTCGCGCCCTAAACTTTTTAAAATCTGCATTAAAGACGCGTCCCGATGATGAGGAGCTGGTGAAGCAGCTAGCCTACACCAACCAAAAGCTCGGGAAAAATAAACAAGCAATTCGATATTCGGAACAGGCGATTGATAGCTTTAATCGCTATAGTCCATCTGAAAGAACGGCTGATATTGAAAATCAGCAGTTTGGCATGAGAAGAATGCATGAGGATTTAGAACGTCGCTGGTCATTTACGGCGGATGCTATGAGTGGTAACCAGGTAACGGCTGCGCCTAACGTGGCTCAACCGGGAAGTAATTACCGTAGCTATTCGCAGGCAGAGGCGGCATATCGGTTAGGTGATCCTGCAATCGATAATGGAAAAACACTATCTGCTTACACGCGTATTTTTGCAGGTGGTGGGCTTAATAATTCTGCCCTTCCAATATATGCGCCAATGATTGCGGGAGGTTTGCGATGGAAGCCTTTATCTGACTATGTTATTAATTTGGCTGTTGAGGAGCAAACCCCTCTAGATCGTGGTCAATATACCCAGACCTCAATGATGCTGAGGGCTAGCGGCTCATTTTTAAATTCAGGAAAGTACAGTGACGACTGGCATCCCAGCGGCCCTGGATGGGTGGCGCAAAACCTATATTTAGATGCGGCGCACTACCTTTCTACCTCGCTCACTTCTTTGGTGTCGGATTATCGCGCTAGTTATCATCATAAAATTGCAGAAGGACAGACTATTGAGCCTTATGCCCACATACAATGGAGTAGCTTAAACCAACCCAATGGAGTGGATGAGCGGGTGGGTGTTGGCGCTCGCTGGAACATCTGGCAAGGGCAAACTAAATACAATGCCTATCCCAATAAAATACTGGTCGGACTAGAATATCAATATGCTTTCAAGACCTATCTAAATGACAAGAGTGCAGTCTTGTTAAGCTTAGGAGGGCGATGGTAATGCGGATTCTTCTGA
>CANBPJ010000025.1 GCA_947371415.1 Burkholderiaceae bacterium
GAATCCGATGGCAACTCTTCCAAGAAACGAGAAGGCATGTTGTAGCGTACCTGACCATGCAACATTCTGGATTGGGTGTGAGAGAGGTATAGACGTTCTTTGGCACGGGTAATCGCCACATACATCAAACGTCGCTCTTCCTCTAAGCCAGTAACACGGCCTTCACCAAACTTAGTGTGAAAAACATTTTGACCAATGGTGAACGGATAGTTCCCGCGCGGTGGCGAAGCCATTCTAGTGACGGTTGTAGAGGCAGAGCCAACACGCCCAAGCTGCTTAGCCGGTCGCTGACGATCACTTCCAGAGTCAAAGAAATCATTCGTTTCCGAATCGCGCTGACGGGTATACCCATCTTGCCAGGTAGATCCTGAACGACTGGCATTACCGTAACTATTGCCCCCACCCCAACGAGCATCCTTTACTTTTGGGGTGAGCCACTTCAATGAATCCGATGGCAACTCTTCCAAGAAACGAGAAGGCATGTTGTAGCGTACCTGACCATGCAACATTCTGGATTGGGTGTGAGAGAGGTATAGACGTTCTTTGGCACGGGTAATCGCTACATACATCAATCGTCGCTCTTCCTCCAAGCCATTTTGCTCATTAATACTATTTTCGTGTGGAAATAATCCCTCTTCCAGGCCGGTAATAAATACCGAGGTGAACTCTAAACCTTTTGCAGAGTGCACGGTCATGAGCTGCACAGCATCTTGACCTGCTTGCGCTTGGTTGTCGCCAGCCTCTAATGAGGCGTGCGAGAGGAATGCTGCCAGTGGTGAGACTTCCACTACACCAGGCGCATTCTCTCCTGGCAGAGTAGCGGCGGTTGCATCTTGGCCATAGCCTTCTTCTGCAATAAATGCGGTTGCAGCATTAATTAATTCTTGTAAATTTTCTACTCGGTCTTGACCTTCACGCTCTGAGAGGTAGTGCTGAATCAAGCCGCTATGCTGAATCACAAACTCTACCGTCTCTGGCAAAGTGTTGTGGCGAGTTGCCTCACGCATGTGATCAACCAAACGCACAAATCCGCCGAGCGCTGCGCCTGCTTTGCCATCCAGAGTTGAGGCTGCCAAATACAAGGAACTATTTTGTGCACGAGCTGCATCTTGCACGGCCTCAATAGATCTTGCGCCAATGCCGCGCGTTGGGAAATTGACTACTCGCGAGAATGAGGTGTCATCGTTGGGATTTTCCAAAAGACGTAGATAGGCTAAGGCATGCTTAATCTCAGCGCGCTCAAAGAAGCGCAACCCACCATAAACACGATAAGGAATCGCCGCAGAAAATAAGGCGTGCTCAATGATGCGTGACTGTGCATTGCTTCGATAAAGCAAAGCGATTTCAGTACGCTTAATGCCGCTGTTTACTAGGGCTTTGATTTCATCAACAAGCCAAGCAGCCTCAGCATGATCACTCGGCGCATCATAGATGCGGACTGGCTCGCCATGACCCGCATCGGTACGGAGGTTTTTGCCAAGACGATCCGTGTTGTTCGAAATCAGGTAGTTAGCAGTATCCAAGATATGGCCATGCGAGCGATAGTTCTGCTCGAGCTTCACCATCATCGGGTGATATTGGCTTTCATAGAGACGCATATTCTCCACGTCGGCACCGCGGAAAGCATAAATACTTTGATCGTCATCGCCCACTGCAAAGACTGCGCTACTACCGGCACTACTCACATTGACGCGACTGGCATCATGTCCAGAAAGTAATTTGAGCCAAGCGTACTGCAGGGCATTGGTATCCTGAAACTCATCAATCAGGATGTGACGGAAGCGTTCTTGGTAATGCGTCCGAATCGCTTCGTTATGTTTAAGCAATTCATAGCTACGCAATAAGAGTTCTGCAAAGTCGACCACACCTTCGCGCTGGCACTGCTCATCGTAGGCTTCGTACAGTTGGGCCATCTTGGCCTGGAAGTCATCCCCTACAGATAGCTCACGAGCGCGCTGACCGCGCTCTTTGGCATGCGCAATGAAATATTGCAACTGCTTAGCCGGGTATTTCTCATCATCCACCTTTAAACCCTTTAAAAGGCGCTTAATGGCAGATAACTGGTCTTGGGTGTCCAAAATCTGAAAAGTGGACGGCAAACCGGCTTCTTTATGGTGCGCACGTAATAAACGGTTGCAAAGACCATGAAAAGTACCAATCCACATCCCACGGGTATTAATTGGCAGCATCGCGCTTAAGCGCAACATCATTTCTTTGGCAGCCTTATTGGTAAAGGTCACCGCCAAGACCCCAATAGGGGAAACCTGGCCTGTTTGGATCAACCAAGCTATACGGGTAGTGAGGACGCGGGTCTTTCCGCTACCGGCACCGGCCAAGATCAGGGCGGACTGGGCCTGACCATGTTGATTGACGGGCGGGAGGGTCACTGCCTCGCGTTGTTCTGGATTAAGGTTTGCGAGGAGGTCTGAGTACATCGCCCCAATTATAATTTGCCTCTTATGCCAAATGCTTCGAATACCCCTAATTCACCCAATTCTCAATTAACTAGTTCTATAGACGAACTAGCGAAATCCTACGAACCCTCACCAATTGAAGCTTATTGGGGACCGGAATGGGAACGCCGAGGCATTGCCGACGCCACCCTAGATGAAGGCAAGGGAGATTTCTCCATCCAACTGCCACCGCCGAATGTGACCGGCACCCTCCACATGGGTCACGCGTTTAATCAAACCATCATGGATGGTTTGGTGCGTCACGCCCGCATGTCTGGCAAAAATACCTTATGGGTGCCCGGCACCGATCACGCTGGTATCGCCACACAAATCGTTGTTGAACGCCAACTCGATGCGCAAAAAGTGTCTCGCCATGATCTCGGTCGTGAAAAGTTCCTTGAAAAAGTGTGGGAGTGGAAAGAAACTTCCGGCTCTACGATCACGCGTCAGATTCGTCGTTTAGGCGCCTCAATTGATTGGGGTAAAGAATATTTCACAATGGATAGCAAGATGTCCAAAGCGGTTGTGGAAGTGTTTGTGCGCCTACATGAGCAAGGCCTTATTTATCGCGGCAAACGTTTAGTGAACTGGGATCCTGTTCTAGGTACAGCTGTATCTGACTTGGAAGTAGTGAGCGAAGAAGAAGATGGCTCGATGTGGCACATCCGCTATCCACTAGCCGATGGCTCTGGACACTTGACTGTGGCAACGACTCGCCCAGAAACCCTGCTGGGTGACGTTGCCGTCATGGTCAACCCGGAAGATGAACGCTATAAACATCTCATCGGTAAGTCTGTACATCTCCCACTATGCAATCGTGAGATCCCCATCATTGCAGATGACTATGTTGATTTAGGCTTTGGTACTGGTGTCGTTAAAGTCACGCCAGCACATGACTTCAATGACTACGCCGTTGGACAACGCCATCAATTGCCTCTCATTAATATTCTGACTTTAGACGCGAAGATCAATGAGAATGCGCCTGCCGTGTATCAAGGCTTAGAGCGCTTTGCAGCCCGTAAGCAGATCGTTGCCGATCTGGACGATGCCGCTTTATTAGAAAAGGTTCAGCCCCATAAATTGATGGTGCCCCGTGGCGATCGCACCCAAACCATCATCGAGCCCATGCTCACCGATCAGTGGTTTGTTGCCGTCTCCAAACCAAGTCCTGACAACAAATATCAACCAGGCTCATCCATTGCTGGCGCCGCATTAGATGCGGTAACTAAAGGTGATATCAAACTTGTTCCCGAAAACTGGATTAGCACCTATACCCAGTGGCTGGAAAACATTCAAGACTGGTGCATCTCTCGACAACTCTGGTGGGGTCATCAAATCCCCGCCTGGTATGGTGATGATGGTCAGATCTTTGTGGCACGCTCTGAAGAAGAAGCTAAGACAAAAGCTGCGTCTGCTGGCTACACAGGTCAACTCAATCGTGATCCTGACGTCTTGGATACCTGGTTTAGCTCTGCACTGGTGCCGTTCAGCTCATTAGGCTGGCCTGAGGAAACGCCTGCACTCCAGCACTTCCTCCCCTCATCCGTCTTGGTCACTGGCTTTGACATCATCTTCTTCTGGGTTGCTCGCATGGTGATGATGACCTGCCACTTTACCGGCAAGGTTCCGTTTAATACGGTATATGTGCACGGATTAGTGCGTGATGCCGAAGGCCAAAAGATGAGTAAGTCCAAAGGCAATACCTTGGACCCAATCGATCTGATTGATGGTATCCAGATTGAAGACTTGGTTGCCAAGCGCACCACTGGATTGATGAACCCCAAGCAAGCTGAAAGTATTGGCAAAAAAACCAAGAAAGAATTTCCGGAAGGTATTCCGGCGTTTGGTACAGATGCATTGCGCTTTACTTTCGCGTCCCTCGCATCACTCGGTCGCAATATTAATTTTGACCAGAAGCGTTGCGAAGGCTATCGCAATTTCTGCAACAAACTGTGGAATGCCACACGCTTTGTGCTGATGAACTGCCCAGGCACCAATGAAGAGAATGGCTTTGCACCGTGCGATAGCCAATGCGGTCCCGAGGGCCAGCTAGACTTTTCTCCTGCGGATAGATGGATTGTTTCTCTACTACAGAGAACTGAAGCCGATGTTGCCAAAGGCTTTCAAAACTATCGCTTTGACAATATCGCCACCAGCATTTATCAATTTGTCTGGGATGAGTATTGTGATTGGTATCTAGAGCTAGCGAAGGTTCAATTACAGACTGGAACGCCTGCACAGCAACGCGCGACTCGTCGTACCCTCTTGCGTGTTTTAGAAACCATCTTGCGCATGGCTCACCCACTGATTCCATTTATCACTGAAACACTCTGGCAAACAGTCGGCCCTAAAGTAGGCAAAGAGTTAGCTAAGCAAGATAAACAAACGATTGCCTTGCAACCTTACCCTGTTGCCCAGCTCGACAAGATTGATGAGCAAAGTGAGGCCTGGGTTGCTCAAATTAAATCCATTGTGGATGCCTGCCGCAATCTGCGTGGTGAGATGCAAGTTTCTCCTGCGCTCAAAGTGCCTTTGTGGATTAGCGGCCCACAGGATTTCTTAAAGAAGGCTAGCCCTTACATCACCGCATTAGCCAAGCTTTCAGAAGTCAAGATCTATGATGACGAATCCGCTTTAGAGAAAGATGCACCTGGCGCACCAATGGCCTTGGTGGGGAACTTGAAGCTATTGCTCAAAATTGAAGTGGATGTTGCAGCCGAAAGAATTCGCCTGAGTAAGGAAATTGAGCGCTTAGCCAATGAAATCACTAAGGCGCGCAGTAAGCTGGGGAATGAAAGCTTTGTGGCTAGAGCTCCGGAAGAGGTTGTCGCCCAAGAAAAACAACGTCTTACTGGCTTTGAGCAAAACCATGAGAAGCTTGTTGCACAATTAGAACGACTGAAATAAAAATAGCCCATCAAAGCGATCGGAATTTCCATGCCATTAAGCACTAAAGCCGTTACCAAAGCCGTCTTCCCTGTTGCAGGACTAGGCACACGCTTCCTGCCCGCCACCAAGGCTAGCCCGAAAGAGATGCTCAATGTAGTGGATAAGCCGCTCATCCAATACGCAGTTGAAGAGGCGATTGCTGCCGGCATCACTGAAATGATTTTCGTGACTGGTCGAAGCAAACGTGCGATTGAGGATCACTTTGATAAAGCTTACGAATTAGAGGCTGAACTCGAAGCTAAGAATAAAACTGCCTTGCTAGAGATTGTTCGTAGTGTTAAACCCAGTCACGTGGACTGTGTTTATGTCCGCCAACCAGAAGCACTAGGTCTTGGTCATGCTGTCTTATGCGCAGAAAAACTGGTACGTGATGAACCTTTCGCCATCATCCTTGCGGATGACTTGCTCGACGGCCAACCGCCAGTATTGAAACAAATGCTCAAGGTGTTTGACGAACAAAATGGTTCGGTATTGGCGGTAGAGAAAATTGATCCCGCCAAAAGTAGCTCTTACGGCATTGTGGATGGCATCGAAGTAAGTAAGGGCATCTATCGCCTAAATGGGATCGTCGAGAAACCACAACCTAAAGATGCCCCATCCAACTTGGCGGTGGTGGGTCGCTATGTTCTATCCTCAGATATCTTTAAACATATTCGCAATCTCAAGCCTGGTGCTGGCGGCGAAATTCAACTAACAGACGCGATCGCCTCTTTACTCAAAGAAGAACCGGTCTTCGCCTACGAATACGATGGCGTGCGCTATGACTGCGGTAGCAAGCTAGGCTATCTCAAGGCTTCAGTTGAGTTTGCTTTGCGTCACCCAGAGGTCAACACAGAATTTGCTGCGTATTTAAAGAGCCGCTCCTTGCTTTAGACCTCGACCCTCCATCCCTCGCGGGATAGAAAAGAAAAAGGCAGAAAAATTTCTGCCTTTTTTAATGCTCAGGGTTTCTGGATCCCAGTCCTGATTAGCCCTACTTAGACTTATCTTCTCTTCAGAAAAAAGACCAACACATCACCTTCGGTAGTACTGGATAGGAGCTCATTGCCAGTCTGCTTAGCAAAGGCTGGAAAATCATGAGCGGCACCTGCATCAGTTGCCTTCACTTTCAAAACTTCGCCTGATTGCATAGTGGCCAGAGCTTTCTTGGTGCGCAAGATGGGTAGCGGGCAATTCATGCCAATGGCATCTACCTCGAGATTAAATTCGATAGCGTCGCTCATTTAGATGCCACCCAATCTTTAACGCCGGCTAATGCCGCGCCCAGCTTACTGGGGTCAGTACCGCCAGCCATTGCCATCTCTGGCTTACCTCCACCCTTGCCGCCAACCTGTTGCGCAACAAAGTTCACTAAGTCACCCGCTTTAATTTTGGCAATCGAATCCGCAGTGACACCAGCAATCAAGCTGACTTTATCGCCTTGCACTGAGGCTAAGACAATGGCGGCAGTTTTCAGCTTCGCTTTCAGGGCATCCATAGTTTCGCGCAATACCTGCGCATCGGCACCGTCCAAACGAGCAGCCAGCACCTTAAGGCCATTGACATCAATTGCTTGGGTTGCCAACTCATCGCCCTGGCTTGCGGCGAACTTGGAGTTCACCTTATCTAACTCACGCTCAGCCTGACGCAGGCTTTCTTGCAGTTGAGCCACGCGATTTACTAAGTCACCTGGGTGGGTTTTCAGAATCGTAGCCGCTTCATTGATTTTGTCTTCTAGACCCTGCAAGAAGTTCAGTGCGTTTTTACCAGTAACCGCTTCAACACGGCGAATACCTGCAGCAACACCACCTTCAGAAATAATCTTCAAGCTACCAATATCACCAGTACGACCTACGTGAGTCCCGCCACAGAGCTCTTTGGAGCTACCGATTTCTAGTACGCGAACCTCGTCACCATATTTTTCGCCGAAGAGCATCATGGCGCCCGTTTTCTGAGCGTCGTCTAATGACATCACTTTTCCAGAGGTCGCCGTATTAGCCAAGATCTCGGCATTCACAATATCTTCTACGCGTCGAATCTCAGCTGCAGTAATGGGCGCATTGTGAGTGAAATCAAAACGGGTTTTACTGGCATCAACCAGCGAACCCTTTTGCTGCACATGGTCACCCAAGACTTCACGCAATGCCTTATGCAAAATGTGTGTAGCACTATGGTTGCGCATGGTTTCAGTTCTTTGCTGAACATCTACCAAGGCATTGAGTGCATCGCCCACCTTAAGCTCGCCTTCATGAACTTCACCTTGATGGCCAAATACATCCGCCTGAATCTTGAAAGTGTCTTCAACCGCAAAACGTACTGACTCATTACGCAACTCGCCCCGGTCGCCAATCTGACCACCAGACTCAGCATAAAAAGGGGTGTTGTCCAGCACGATCACTGCAGCATCACCAGCTTTAACCGACTGCACAGCAGAACCATCCACATAGAGTGCGATTACTGTGGCACCCTCATGTTTCAAGGTGTCATAGCCATGAAACAGGGTTGGCTTGCCAGAGTATTCCAAGCCTTGAGCGACCTTGAACTTACCGGCCGCCCTTGCTTGATCGCGCTGCTTTTGCATAGCTAATTCAAAACCTTCGGCATCCACCGTTACATCACGCTCACGGCAAACGTCAGCAGTTAGATCTAATGGGAAACCAAAGGTGTCGTGTAAACGGAAAGCAGTTTCACCATCAACCGTCTTGGCGCCACCAGCAAGCGCGCCCTCCAAAATCTCCATGCCATTGGCAATCGTCTGGAAGAAGCGCTCCTCCTCTTGTTTAATCACTTCGCTCACTTTATCTTTCGCCGCGAGCAATTCTGGATAGGCCGAGCCCATCTCCTGCACCAAGGCTGGAACGAGTTGATAGAAGAATGGTTTACGGGCACCTAATTTATAACCATGACGAATCGCGCGGCGAGCAATACGACGCAGCACATAACCGCGGCCGGCGTTTCCAGGGATAACACCATCGACCACAATAAAGCTACAGGCGCGAATATGGTCTGCAATCACCTTGAGTGATGGGCTCGCAGGGTCGCAATTCTCACCACCAGCAGCATCAACCGCTTCTTTGGCAGCTTTGAGCAAATTAACAAAGAGGTCGATCTCATAGTTAGAGTGGACATGCTGCAAGACTGCAGCAATCCGCTCAAGACCCATGCCAGTATCTACGCTAGGCTTAGGAAGCGGATTCATGTTGCCGGCTTCATCGCGATTAAATTGCATAAAGACGTTATTCCAGATCTCAATATAGCGATCACCATCTTCGTCCGGACTACCGGGAGGGCCGCCAGCAATATGCTCACCATGGTCATAGAAGATCTCGGTGCAAGGACCGCATGGCCCCGTATCACCCATCATCCAGAAATTATCTGAAGCGTAACGTGCGCCCTTGTTATCCCCAATACGAATAATGCGTTCAGCAGGCACGCCAATTTGTTTATTCCAAATCTCGTAAGCCTCATCATCTTCCGCATACACCGTGACAAGCAGTTTTTCTTTTGGGAGCTTGAAAACTTCGGTCAATAACTCCCACGCAAACTGGATCGCTTCTTTCTTAAAGTAGTCCCCAAACGAGAAATTACCCAACATCTCAAAGAAGGTGTGATGACGGGCTGTGTAGCCAACGTTATCCAGATCATTGTGTTTGCCACCAGCACGAATACATTTCTGGGCGGTCGTAGCCCGGTGATATGGGCGCTTATCAAAGCCTAGAAAAACATCCTTGAACTGATTCATCCCCGCATTAGTAAATAGCAAGGTTGGGTCATCTCCAGGCACTACCGGGCTGGATGGGTCAATTTGGTGGCCTTTTTGGGCGAAGTAGTCCAGGTATGCCTGGCGAATTTGGGTGACTTTCATGAGAATAATTATCGCATTGGCACTAGTCAGGGGCAAACCCTTAGCAAACCTATCCAATCCTGCCTTACAATCCCGTAACATCAATAAATAGATCGACGTATTTAAGTCGATACACAAGGAGCTCAACTTGAAAATTCGCAATCAACGGGATTTTGGCGCCGGAATCATGTATATGGTTATTGGCCTATTTTTCACAATCGTGGCTACCCAATACCCAATGGGCACCGCAGCCAAGATGGGGCCTGGTTATTTCCCATTCTTCCTCGGCATTCTGATGTCACTTCTAGGTCTATTGGTCCTGGTTAAATCCTTAAGCGCAACTGCCGCAATTGAAAGCATTCCTAAATTCAACTGGCGCATCATCGGCTTAATTACTGGCTCAGTAGTCCTTTACGGCATCCTCTTGCCAACCATGGGCTTTGTTGTAGCGGTATTTGTACTGGTATTTATGTCTGCCAGCGCGAGTCACGAGTTTCACTGGAAGGGCACTTTAATCAATGCCACCTTCTTAGTGGCGTTTACCTACTCGGTATTCGTATTAGGGCTGAAGCTTCAGTTCCCTTTATTACCTTTCTTTCTTCAATAACAGACCGGGATACTGAAAAATGGACTTATTTGCTAATTTAGCCCTCGGTTTCGATACCGCTTTTACTCTTCAAAACCTCCTTTATTGCTTAATTGGTTGCGTTTTAGGTACCTTGATTGGCGTTTTGCCTGGTCTAGGTCCAATTGCTACCATTGCCATGTTGCTACCAGCAACCTATGCATTGCCTCCAATTGCTGCATTGATTATGTTGGCCGGTATTTATTACGGCTCACAGTACGGTGGCTCCACAACTGCGATTTTGCTCAACATCCCAGGAGAAACGTCCTCGGTGGTGACGGCGATCGATGGATATCAAATGGCCCGAAATGGTCGAGCGGGCGTAGCCCTCTTTACCGCTGGTATGGGCTCTTTCTTTGCTGGTTGCGTAGCTACCTTGGTATTGGCTGCTTTTGCTGCGCCCCTCTCCCAATTGGCGTTTAAATTCGGCCCTGCTGAATACTTCTCCCTAATGGTATTAGGGTTAATTGGTGCAGTTGTTCTGGCCTCTGGTTCTTTGGTCAAGGCGATCGGCATGATCATTCTCGGTCTATTAATGGGCTTGATTGGCACCGACGTGAACTCTGGTGTTTCTCGCTACGCTTTTGACATTCCCGAATTGAGTGACGGTATTGGCTTCGTAGCCGTAGCGATGGGTGTTTTCGGCTTTGCAGAAATTATGGGCAACCTTGAGAAAAAGGGCGAGGACGAGGGCTTCTTGAACAAGATGACCACCATGATGCCAACCAAGGAAGATGTGAAGCGCATGATTCCATCGATCTTGCGCGGTACCACTATTGGTTCAATCCTAGGGATCTTGCCAGGCGGCGGCGCTGCTTTGGCAGCATTTGGTGCCTACTCTGTCGAGAAGAAATCCTCCAAGTACAGCCATGAGTTTGGTAAAGGCGCAATTGAGGGTGTAGCGGGTCCTGAAGCAGCTAACAACGCTGCTGCTCAAACCTCCTTCATTCCATTGCTCACCTTAGGTATCCCACCAAATGCTGTGATGGCTTTGATGGTTGGTGCGATGACAATCCACAATATTCAGCCAGGCCCACAAGTCATGACCAGCAATCCAGCTTTGTTCTGGGGTCTGATCGCTTCGATGTGGATTGGTAACGTGATGTTGATTCTCCTGAACTTGCCACTCATTGGTATTTGGGTAAAGCTCTTGAAGATTCCTTATCGCTTTATGTACCCAGCCATTTTGGTGTTCTGCTGTATCGGCGTATACACCGTGAATAACACTGTGTTTGATGTATACATTACTGCCGCTTTCGGCATTATTGGGTACATCTTCTTCAAGCTCGGTTGCGAACCTCCTCCATTGCTTCTCGGCTTCGTGCTGGGACCAATGATGGAAGAGAACTTCCGTCGCGCCCTATTGCTGTCACGCGGTGATTTCACAACCTTTGTAACCCGTCCATTGTCCTTAGGTTTGCTCATCGCAGCAGCCCTCTTGGTAGTGATCGTGGCCTTACCTGCGGTCAAGAAAACCCGTGAAGAGGCTTTCGTAGAAGACTAATTCTCGAATACTTCCTAGAAACGAGCCCGCAGCAGTTTGCGGGCTTTTTCTTTATGGGCAGGGCTTTTCTCTACAATGGGGCCATGTCCCAAGATAGCAAACCCTCCAAATCACCTGCCGGCATGGTTGCCGAGCCCTCTAATTTTTTACGCCAGATCATCGATCATGACCTAGCGAGTGGCGCCTACCAGAACCGCAGTAATCGAGATGGCCAGGCTATTCCTTCGATCATTACGCGCTTTCCACCCGAACCAAACGGCTATCTTCATATTGGTCACGCCAAAAGTATCTGCCTTAACTTTGGCCTAGCAAACGACTACAACAATCAGGCTGGTGGTGCGCGTTGCAATATGCGCTTAGATGACACCAACCCCGTTAAGGAAGATATCGAGTACGCCGATAGCATTTTGGATGCGGTTAAATGGTTAGGTTTTGATTGGGGTACGCATATTTATCACGCAAGCGATTACTTCGATCACCTCTATGAGTTTGCAGAAATTCTGATTCAAAATGGCAAAGCCTATGTCGACAGTCAAAGTGCTGACGACATTCACACCAATCGCGGTAACTTTGGTCAAGCCGGAAAAAATAGTCCCTATCGCGACCGCACCCCCGATGAAAACCTGACGCTCTTTCGCGAGATGCGCGATGGCAAATACAAAGATGGTGAACATGTTCTGCGCCTGAAGATTGATATGGCGCACCCCAATATTGTGATGCGCGATCCCGTGGTTTATCGCATCCGCCATATTGATCATCATCGTACTGGCAGCAAGTGGTGCATTTATCCTTTATATGATTTCACGCACTGCATTTCAGATGCGCTGGAGAATGTCTCGCACTCTATTTGTACTTTGGAGTTTGAGAATAATCGTCCGTTGTATGACTGGATCGTGGCTTCATTGGCGGAACTGGGAATCTTCAAAAATCCTGTGCCACACCAATATGAATTCGCTCGCCTTAACCTCACTTACACCATCACCAGCAAGCGTAAGCTTCTGCAATTGGTGGAAGAAAAGCATGTTGAGGGTTGGGATGATCCGCGTATGCCAACCATAGTCGGTATACGTCGCAGGGGTTACACACCAGAAAGCATTCGTCTGTTCTGTGAACGTATTGGTGTTTCTAAAGCAGACAGCTGGATTGATATGAGCACCTTAGATCAAGCCTTGCGGGATGATCTAGAAGCGAAGGCGCCGCGCGCTACCGCAGTCCTCAAGCCACTCAAGCTCGTGATCGAAAACTTTGATGCCTCCGCAAGTGAGTCTTGCTCTGCACCACGCCATCCACAACATCCTGAATGGGGCAATCGTGAGTTCAACTTCACAAGAGAATTGTGGATTGAAGAGGATGATTTTATGAAAGAGCCGATTAAAGGCTTCTTCAGGCTCTACCCACCAATTGGCGATCAGCCTGGTGGACGTGTACGTCTGCGTCATGGCTTTGTTATTGAATGTACTGGCTTTGAAGTCGACACCGATGGTCATGTGATTCAAGTGAACGCCACTCACTTTGACGACAGTAAGAGTGGTACGCCGGGCTCGAACAATTACAAGGTTAAAGGGAATATTCATTGGGTCAGTGCAGCAGAGGCTGTGCCTGCGCAAGTGCGCCTCTATGACCACTTATTTAGTGATCCGCATCCCGATAGCGGTGATAAGAATTTCCTAGATGCAATTAATCCAAACTCTAAGCAAACCATTACAGCTTATTTAGAGCCTTGCATGCAAGAGGCAAAAGCAGAAGATTGCTTTCAGTTTGAGCGTCACGGGTATTTTGTTGCCGACCAAAGTGATTCCAAGCCGGGTCAGCCAGTATTTAACCGCACCGTCGGACTTAAGGATTCTTGGAAATAGTTTTCAGAAACTCTGCCACGCTGGGATAGCGTAGCGGGGTTTTTAATTCCTTCAGTCGCGCATTTGTCACACGCCGAGACTCCCGCATAAACGACCACAGCATCGGAGAAACTATTTTCTCTAGCTCTGTACCCGGCAATCTGGGTGGTCGATCCAAGCCAAAGGCGTCAGCCACTTCGTCAAAGTAGTCACCCATTTTGGTTTCACCACCATCACAGGTATTAATGACGCGCTGCGGCTTGCCGTGATAAACGGCGGCGCATACCAGTCTTGCCAAATCATCACTTTGAATGTGATTTGAGTAAGCATCTTCAGTCGAAATTAAAGCGGGCGTGCCGGCCTGAATGCGCTCCACGGGCAATCGATCGGCCGCATAAATGCCGGGGACGCGCAGGATGGTAAGCGCCACGCCATGAGCAGGTGCCCATAAGCGCAGACTATTTTCAGCATCAACCCGTCGCTTGGCGCGTTCACTTTGCGGGTTGACGGGGGTGACCTCACTCACCCTGCCGCCCGCATGATCTCCATAGACGCCGGTAGTACTCACATAAATCAGGCGCCTGACGGTGTCAGAGCCTTGGGCTAAAATTCGGAGGAGGTTGCGAGTTCGGCAATCACGATGACCTGCATTTTGGGGTGGCGCTAAGTGAATCACGGTTTCTGCCAATCCACTCAAGCGCCACAAGCTATCGGGCTTATCCAGATCCCCCAAAATCGGAATCGCGCCAACTGCTCTCAACTCCTGAAAACGTGTTTTCTGGGAAGTTAAGGCGTATACGCGGCAACTTTTCGTAAGCTGCTTGGCCACGCGCAGACCAATGTCACCGCAGCCGATGATCAGGATTCGAGATTTGCCAAAAGATTGCATAGGTCACATCGTAACGATTTATTGAAAGGAATGAGAGTGTCTTACCAAGTCACGCTCAAAGCGAGCGGCAAACAATTTACCGTCCAAAAGGATGAGACCCTCTTAGAGGCCGCCTTGCAGCAAGGCATTACGCTCCCCTACGGCTGTAAAAACGGTGCCTGTGGATCCTGTAAAGGCAAAATTCTGGAGGGTCAAGTAGAGCATGGTCAGCATAGCGCTACTGCTCTTAGCCCAGCAGATGAGGCATCTGGTAGTACCTTATTTTGCTGTGCTCACCCCAAATCGGATCTCCTTATCGAGGCACGGGAAGTTCAAGGCGCTAGCGATATTGCGATCCGCAAAGTGCCCTGCCGTGTGAATTCGATTTCCAAACCAAGTGACGATGTGGCTATTCTTACGCTACAGCTCCCGGCAACCGAGCGCTTCCAATTCTTGGCTGGTCAATATTTAGAATTTCTATTGAAGGATGGGCAGCGCCGCGCCTACTCGATTGCAAACGCACCCGATCAAGAAGGCCCCCTTGAGTTGCATCTGCGCCATTTGCCGGGCGGCCTATTCACCGATTTTGTCTTTGGAGCAAAAGAGCCTGCGCTAAAAGAGAAGGATATCCTGCGTTTTGAGGGGCCTCTAGGTAGCTTCTTCCTAAGAGAGGACTCTAAAAAGCCGATTATTTTTGTTGCCGCAGGTACCGGCTTTGCGCCGATCAAATCCATCGTGGAACAAATGCAGATTAAGAAAATTCAGCGTCCCATTCACCTGTATTGGGGTGGACGTCGCCCTAGCGATCTTTACCTCGATACGCTCTGCCAAAGCTGGGTAAAGGATATTCCTGACTTTACCTACATCCCAGTGATTTCGAATGCCTTGCCAGAGGATCAATGGGCCGGAAGAGATGGCTTCGTACATCAAGCAGTAATTGCTGATCATCCCGATCTGGCAGGATTCCAGGTCTATGCCTGTGGCGCCCCCGTCATGGTCAACGCTGCCCGTCAGGACTTTTCATCCCAGTGTTATTTGCCTGAGGAAGAATTCTATGCAGACTCCTTTACGAGCGCTGCTGACCTTGCAACAAACTAAGCGTGATAATAGAAGCCTGATTTGATCTCACCAAGCAAACAATATGAATAAGCCAGCCCAATCCGTAGATGCTCACTCAGTGATGTTTATTACCCCAAGACCAGAAGTGGTCATGGTTGAGGGTAAAGGTTCGTGGCTGACAGATAACAACGGCAAGCGCTACTTGGACTTCTTGCAAGGCTGGGCGGTGAACTGCCTAGGGCATAGCAATCCAGGGATGATTGAGGCCCTGAATGCGCAAGCGAAGAAGCTGATCAATCCAAGTCCGGCCTTCTATAACGAGCCAATGATTCGTTTGTCGAACTTGCTCACAGACAATAGTTGTTTCAATAAAGTCTTCTTTGCCAATAGTGGCGCGGAGGCTAATGAAGGTGCAATTAAATTAGCGCGTAAGTGGGGTCAAATCAATAAGTCTGGCGCCTTTGAAATCATCACCTTTGATCACAGCTTTCATGGCCGCACCCTAGCAACCATGAGCGCCTCTGGTAAGCCAGGGTGGGACACGATGTTTGCCCCACAAGTAGCCGGCTTCCCAAAAGCAGACTTAAACGATTTAGAGTCCGTCAAAAAGCTAGTTACAGACAAAACCGTTGCAGTGATGCTCGAGCCCGTGCAAGGTGAAGGCGGCGTGATCCCCGCCTCCAAAGAATTCATGCAAAGCCTGCGTCAATTCACCAAAGAAAATAATATTCTATTGATCGTGGATGAAGTCCAGGCTGGCTGTGGCCGCACTGGCACACTTTTTGCATACCAGCATTACGGCATTGAGCCGGACATCATGACCTTAGGCAAGGGCATTGGTGGCGGCGTTCCGCTGGCCGCACTGATGGCAACTGATGCTGTTGCTTGTTTTGTACCGGGAGATCAAGGTGGAACCTATAACGGTAATCCCCTCATGACTGCTGTAGGAATCAGCGTGATTGAACAACTCTTGGCTCCAGGCTTCTTAGAATCGGTTCGCGCAAAAGGCGAGCTACTTAGCAAAGAATTACTCTCCATCTCCGCAGAATTTAATTTGGATGGTGAACGTGGCGAAGGTTTATTGCGGGCTCTGATGCTTAGTAGCGACATTGGCGGAAAATTAGTTGAACTGGCTCGCGATCGCAATCCAGAAGGTTTACTGATTAATTCACCAAGACCCAATCTACTGCGTTTTATGCCAGCACTCAATGTGAGCGATGATGAAATCCATCGGATGTGCAATATCTTGAGAGGGCTTCTCAAGCAAGTTGCTTAAGGACATCAAGCAACAATGCAATAAAGGGGCCTTGAGCCCCTTTATTTTTTGCCACATGAATCAAGCCGCTTAGCTTCCCATGAGCTGCTAGCCAACCAAATTCTTTGGCAACGAAAAGGTGACATCCTCAACAACGCCGTCTAAGGCTCGAATATTGCGAGGACCAAATTCTTGAATTTTGCTAACAATCGATTGCGCAAGACTCTCAGGAGCTGAAGCACCAGCCGTAAGCCCAACCCGCTTCTTACCAACAAACCATTCCGCCTTGAGCTGCTCAGGCGCATCCACCATGTAAGCAGGTACACCCAGCTTTTCAGCTAATTCACGCAAGCGATTCGAGTTCGAACTCGCCTTACTACCCACCACAATAACCACCTCCACTTGGGGTGCCATAAATTTCACAGCATCTTGGCGATTTTGAGTGGCATAGCAAATATCTTGTTTGCGAGGCTGAACAATATTCGGAAATTTTTGAGTTAAGACCTCGACAATTTCTTTGGTCTCATCTACGGAGAGCGTGGTTTGTGTAACAAAAGCAATTTTTTCATTCGCAGTAAAAGGCAGGTCTGCAACATCAGCGACTCTTTCAATCAGATAAACGCCTGCTTTTACCTGTCCCATCGTGCCCTCCACTTCTGGATGGCCGGCATGCCCAATCATCAAGACTGTGAAACCTTCGTTGCACATTTTCACAACCTCAAGATGGACTTTGGTGACCAATGGGCAGGTAGCGTCATATACCTGCAGGCCACGCTCCTGCGCCTCTTTACGAACCTCTTGAGAAACACCGTGCGCACTGAACACCACGATTCCCCCTTTAGGAACCTCGTGCAATTCATCAACAAATACTGCGCCCTTCTCACGCAGACCATTCACGACATATGCGTTGTGAACAATCTCATGGCGCACATAAATCGGCGCACCAAAACGTATCAGTGCTTCATTCACAATATTGATTGCCCGATCTACGCCCGCACAAAAACCACGGGGTTGGGCCATCAATATTTCTGCGGAATCGTGTGTAGTCACTGGCGCACTCATCAGTTAGAGAATTGCCACGATTTCAGCTTCGAAGGTAATAGGCCTTCCAGCAAGCGGGTGATTGAAATCAAACCAAGCACCTTCTTCATTGATCGATTGCAACACCCCAGCGTATTGCGCGCCACCAGGAGCATTGAATTCAATCACGTCACCTGGATTAAATTCCACATCGTCATCGCGCCCTTCTTTAAGCGCGCCCAAAGAAACCCATTGAATTAACTCTTCCTTGCGTTCGCCAAAACTTTCTTCCGGCGGCAATAAAGCACTTTTCTTTTCCCCAACGCCCAATCCAATCAACACTTTTTCAAAACAAGGCGCAAATTGTCCAGATCCCATCAACACCGTCGCAGGGCGATCGATAAAAGTATTGATGTAATCCTCCCCACTGGGCAAAGTCAGTCGATAGTTGAGGGTCAAGAAGGAATTAGGCAAAACCGTAAGCTTAGTCATAAGGTAATTGTATCTAGGCCTGAGACCAGCGTGCACACCCCCATTACCGAATGGCCCAAAATGGATCAGCCCCGTGAAAAGCTACGCGCCCTAGGGGCAGGCGCCCTCAGTGATGCAGAATTGCTGGCCATCTTCTTGCGGGTTGGCGTCAAAGGAAAAACCGCTGTGGCCTTGGCAGAAGACCTTCTCCACCATTTTGGCAATTTTCCACGCCTGCTATCCTGCACCCCGGAAGAACTCACCCAGATTCATGGCATGGGTATTTCTAAGTGGTCTCAAATTCAGGCGGCATATGAGTTAGTGAAGCGCAGCCTTGAGGAAACACTCTCTCAGGACTCCATATTTTCATCCCCAAGCTATGTAAGAGAGTTCTTGCAAGCCAAATTTGGGCGCCTACCGCATGAGGTGTTTCTATGTCTGCACCTTGACTCCCGCTTGCACCTAATAGAGTGCCAGGAGCTCTTTAGAGGCTCCCTGACCCACATGGCTGTCTACCCCCGAGAAATCCTCAAGGAAGCCCTCTCTAGGAATGCTAGCGCCCTGATCGTGGCCCATAACCACCCTAGCGGAAACCCACTTCCCAGCATTGCCGACCAAGAATTAACCAAGACACTCTCCAAAGCTTTGCAATTGATCGATATTCCGCTTTTAGATCACTGCATTGTGAGTGGCAGCGGTTTTTTCTCATTTTCTGATGCAGGCCTTATGAAAATTGACTAAAAATAAGAGTAATCACTAACTTAATGGGCTATTTTGAGCACATTTTAGGTTCCGAGACCTAAATCCTCACCACTAAAGCGAAATAGGGGTAGATCAAAGTGGGCTGAGACTGATACAATCTTCTTTTTTCGCAATTAATGGAGTTATGTCATGGCAAAA
>CANBPJ010000026.1 GCA_947371415.1 Burkholderiaceae bacterium
CCCTTCCAAAGACTTAATTCTTTCATTTAAGTGGCTTATATTCAGCCTGTCTATTTGCTTTCCTGGAAAACCTAAAGGGTACTCATGAAATTTCGTTTCCCAATCATCATTATTGATGAGGACTTTCGCTCTGAAAATATTTCAGGTTCAGGTATTCGCGACTTAGCTGAAGCAATTGAAACCGAGGGGATGGAGGTCATCGGCTTAACAAGCTACGGCGATCTGACATCCTTTGCGCAGCAAGCCTCCCGCGCCTCCACCTTTATTGTTTCTATTGATGACGAAGAGTTTGTTTCTGACTCTGAAGATCATGATTTGCCTGCGTTAAATAACTTACGCGCATTCATTACTGAGGTGCGTAAGCGCAATGAAGATATTCCGATCTTCTTGTATGGCGAGACGCGCACTTCACGTCATATGCCTAACGATATTCTTCGCGAGTTACATGGCTTCATTCATATGAATGAAGATACGCCGGAGTTTGTCGCGCGCCACATTATTCGAGAGGCGAAGGTTTACCTCGATTCATTGGCGCCCCCATTTTTCCGCGCTCTCACCAATTACGCTTCTGAGGGTTCTTACTCTTGGCATTGCCCAGGCCATTCGGGTGGAGTTGCTTTCTTAAAGAGCCCGGTAGGCCGAATGTTCCATCAATTCTTTGGTGAGAATATGCTCCGCGCTGACGTATGTAATGCAGTTGAAGAATTAGGTCAGCTTTTAGATCACACCGGCCCTGTGTTGCAAAGCGAGCGCAATGCTGCGCGTATCTTTAACGCCGACCATTTGTTTTTTGTAACAAACGGCACTTCCACTTCAAACAAAATTGTTTGGCACTCTACTGTTGCTCCTGGTGACGTAGTGCTGGTGGATCGCAATTGTCACAAGTCGGTGATTCATTCCATCACGATGATGGGCGCGATCCCTATTTTCTTGATGCCAACTCGCAATCATCTCGGCATTATTGGCCCGATTCCTAAAGAAGAGTTTGAGTGGAAAAACATCAAGAGGAAAATTGATGCCAACCCCTTTATCAAAAACAAGGATGTCGTTCCCCGTGTGATGACGCTGACGCAAAGCACGTATGACGGGATTATCTATAACGTTGAGATGATTAAAGAAATGCTCGACGGTAAGGTGGATTCCTTGCATTTTGACGAAGCTTGGTTGCCGCACGCCGCTTTTCATCCTTTCTATAAAGATATGCACGCGATTGGTTCTGATCGCAAGCGTACTAAAAAGAGTTTGATGTTCGCCACCCAATCAACTCATAAGTTGTTGGCTGGCCTCTCACAAGCTTCGCAGGTCTTGGTGCAGGATGCAGAAGATGCCAAGCTAGATCGTGATTGCTTTAATGAGGCTTATTTGATGCACACCTCTACTAGCCCACAGTACGCCATCATTGCCTCTTGCGATGTGTCTGCGGCCATGATGGAATCTCCAGGCGGCACCACCTTAGTTGAGGAATCTATTGCTGAGGCAATGGACTTCCGTCGTGCGATGCGCGAAGTGGATGATAAGTTTGGCGCTGACTGGTGGTTCAAGGTTTGGGGCCCAGATCACTTAACCGAAGAAGGCATTGGTGAGCGCTCCGATTGGATCCTTGAGCCAAACGCTAGCTGGCATGACTTTGGCAAAGTTGCTGAAGATTTCAACATGCTCGATCCCATTAAGGCGACAGTAGTGACTCCTGGTTTGGATATCGAAGGTAACTTCGGTTCCATGGGTATTCCGGCGAGCATCGTTACCAAGTATTTAGCAGAGCATGGCGTGATCGTAGAGAAGTGTGGCTTGTACTCCTTCTTCATCATGTTCACTATCGGTATTACCAAAGGTCGTTGGAATACCTTGGTCACCGAGTTGCAGCAGTTCAAGGATCATTTTGATAAGAATGCCCCCCTCTGGAAAGTGTTGCCGGAGTTTGTTGCCAAACATCCTCGTTATGAGCGTGTTGGTCTCAAAGATATTTGCCAGCAGATTCATGAGTTCTATAAAGGCCGTAATGTGGCCCGCATGACTACTGAGATGTATACCTCAGATATGGTGCCAGCGATGATGCCTTCGGAAGCTTGGGCCAAGATGGCACACAAGGAAGTGGATCGTGTACCTTTGGATCAATTGGAAGATCGTATTACGGCGATGTTGGTAACGCCATATCCCCCAGGTATTCCATTATTGATTCCAGGTGAGCGCTTTAATAAACGCATCATTGACTATCTCTACTTTGCTCGCGATTTCAATGCGCAATTCCCTGGCTTTGAAACTGATATCCATGGGTTGGTTAAAGGCGATATTGATGGACGTAGCGAGTACTACGTTGATTGCGTGAGGCAGGAGCCCGATATCACCCTGTGATCTAGTTTAAGTAATTAACCACTCCCAATACCCTGCTTTTGTAGGGTATTTTTTTGCTTGCACCTCACTGAGTCTATGGCTATACTTGTACAATATATTGAACAAGTAAGGTTTGACAATGAGAGTCATTAATTTTTCTGATGCCAGAAACCAATTTAAGCAAGTGATTGATCAAGTGGTGAGTGATTGTGATGTAGCCATCATCTCTCGCAGAGATGCTGATGATGCGGTTGTCATGTCCTTAAATACCTATAACAGCATGATGGAAACGCTCCATTTATTAAAATCTCCAGCCAACGTAAAACATCTGGAGAAATCATTGGCGCAATACCGTAAAGGGCAGACCAAAGAAAAGGCCCTAATAGATGCTAAGTAGGGTTGTATGGACTTCTGCAGCATGGTCTGATTATGTTTATTGGCAAGGGCAAGATAAAAAAACGTTAAGACGGATTAATGCCCTTATTAAAGATGTCATGAGAAGTCCTGAGGAGGGTATCGGAAAGCCTGAAGAATTGCGTGAGAGTCTGTCGGGCTTTTGGTCAAGGCGAATCGATGATGTTCATCGTCTGGTTTATGCGATTGAAAAAGATCAGATCGTTGTTATTGCCTGCCGATATCACTACGAGTAGCGCTATCTCGCATGATGAGGCGGCTACTTAACTGGTTTATCTAATTGAAATAACACCGGAGCATCTTCATCAATCTTGCTCGGTGAAGAGTCTGACTTGCCTTCATCGCCACCCGTGAAATTAAACTCCTGACTTTGCACTACTGCTGCAGGCTTATCGAGGAGGGCAGTGACTAGTGCTGGGAATGCTGCCACCACTACAACCATGATCAGTTGTAGCCCCACCCAAGGTAATGCACCCCAGTAAATATCGCTACTCTTCACCTCTTTGGGCGCTACACCGCGTAGATAGAACAGTGCAAAACCAAAAGGTGGGTGCATAAATGAGGTTTGCATATTCACGCACAGCATGACGCCGAACCAAACTAGTGCAGCGCTAGCGGCGGCTTGGGGATTGCCATTCATAGAGGCGAGTAATACTGGCGCCAGTAGTTTGACTGCGACCGGGGCCAGCATCGGCACTACGATGAAAGCGATCTCAAAGAAGTCCAAAAAGAATGCCAAGAAGAAAACAAATAAGTTCACGACGACCAAGAAACCAATCCAACCGCCAGGTAGATTTGAAAATAATTCTTCTACCCAGTGCCCACCATCAACGCCTTGAAATACCACCGAGAAGCAGGTTGAGCCAATCAAGATGAATACCACCATTGCAGTAATACGCATGGTGTTTTGATAAGCCTCTTGTATCAATCCCTTGAGGTTGGGAATGCTTGCCCTGCGTATCCAAGCTAAGAGCAGGGCGCCCATGGCGCCCATTGCCCCAGACTCGGTTGGGGTAGCAATGCCAGTCATGATGGTGCCAAGTACTAGAAAAATCAGTACTGCAGAGGGAATAATCCCCATGAGACATTTTTTCCAGAGCGCCCAACCTTTGAGGGTCAGCTCACTTTCCGGAACGGCAGGCAGGTAAGCTGGTCTAAAGCGTGACAGGAAGAAGGTATAGAGCGCAAAAAGGCCAATTTGCAGCAGGGATGGACCCCAAGCGCCGAGATACATGCTGCCGACATCCGCGCTGCCACTTTGGGTTTTTAGTTGATCGGCCAACACAATTAATACCAAGGAAGGGGGTACTAACTGCGTAATAGTCCCAGAAGCCGCTAAAACGCCCGTAGCGTAGCGCATGTTGTAGCCGTAACGCATCATTACCGGTAGCGATATCATCGCCATAGCGATCACCTGAGCGGCTACAGTGCCAGTGATTGCCCCCAGAATGAATCCCACAATGATGACGGAGTAACCCAGTCCACCTCGGATCCGTCCAAACAACTGGCCCATGGAGTCGAGCATCTCTTCGGCAAGACCACAGCGCTCCAGAATGGCGCCCATGAAGGTGAAGAAGGGGATAGCTAAGAGCAGGTCATTGGCCAGAACGCTACCAAAGATACGTTGTGGAATGGCTTGCAAGAACGGCATGCCAAAAAAGTTCTCGCTGATGGCAATTCCGGCAAAAAAGAGGCCTGCCGCCATCAAAGAAAATGCCACCGGAAAGCCGATCAACATAAACACGATCAAGCCGCCAAACATCAGTGGTGGCATCCATTCAATCGGAATCATTGCATGGGCTTTTCATAATGGAGGTCTACGGCAGGAAGAGTCTCCTCGCCTGCGAGGGCGCCAATCCGTTTAATGATTTCTGAAACTCCTTGAAGGCTCAACATCAAGAAACCAAACGGCACGATCAATTTAATGAGGTAGCGTGGCAAGCCACCCGCATTGAGCGAGTGCTCCGAGACTAGCCATGAGGGGTAGAACAGGGTCGTCCAGGATAGCCAGGAAAATAAGATGCAGGCTGGCATCAAGAACAATATCAAGCCAAAGAGATCAACGTAAATGCGCCCACGATCGGAGAGTTGCGAATAAATCAAATCTACTCGAACATGTTCATTGCGCTTCAGCGTGTATGAGGCACCCAGCATGACGGCAGCGGCAAAGAGATACCACTGCAGCTCCAGTGGCCAGTTATTGCTAATATCTAAGCTATAGCGCAACAGGGCATTGATTGCCGAGACTACGCAAGATAGCAAAATCATGATGCTGGCTATCTTGCCCAGAAATTGATTTAAGCGATCAATGCCTGTAGAGAGTGTTCCCCAAAACCCCATGCGATCTAGAGATCTGCGCGACCCCGTTTGATTGCGGCGAGTACTTGGGCTGGAGCGGTGCCACCAGCATGTTGACGTGAATTGACAGAACCATCCACTGTCAATAGGGCAAACACATCATCACCCATGAGTTCAGGGCGATTATCTAAGCCACAAGCAAAGCGCAGCTCAGAAAGGCTAAGGTCAGTCAGCATGCAATTGCGGCCAACGCAAGCCTTAACCGCATGAGCTACAGCTTCATGAGCATCGCGGAAAGCCAAACCTTTTTTTACCAGATAGTCAGCCAAGTCGGTTGCAGTTGCAAAGCCTTCTTCGGCAGCTGCTTTCATGACATCTGCCTTCACTTGAATATGGGGAACCATATCGGCGAAGATGCGCAAAGTATCTTGTACGGTATCCACGGCATCAAACAAAGGCTCTTTATCTTCTTGGTTATCTTTGTTGTATGCCAACGGCTGGCTCTTCATCAATGTCAACAAGGAAATCAAGTCACCATATACGCGACCAGTTTTGCCGCGAGCTAACTCTGGTACATCTGGGTTTTTCTTTTGCGGCATGATGGAGCTACCGGTACAGAAACGATCGGGTAAATCAATAAAGCCAAAGCGTGGGCTCAGCCACAGTACCAACTCTTCGGAGAGGCGCGAAACATGCATCATCAAAATGGATGCAAATGCACAGAACTCAATCGCAAAATCACGATCAGACACTGCGTCCAGAGAGTTATTGCAGATCCCATCGAAACCCAGAGTCCTAGCAACTTGCTCGCGATCAATCGGGTAGGTCGTTCCAGCTAAGGCCGCCGCACCCAATGGCAGACGATTAAAGCGGGCGCGTAGATCGGCTAAGCGGCTAGCATCACGACTAAACATTTCGAAGTAAGCCATCAAGTGATGGCCAAAAGTAATCGGTTGCGCTACTTGCAAGTGAGTATGTCCCGGCATGATGGCGGCGGAGTGAGTTTCTGCAAGATCTAGCAAGGCGATACGCAAGGTCTTCAGGGTGACTGAGATTTGATCAACACTATCGCGCAACCAAAGACGTAGATCTGTGGCTACTTGGTCATTGCGTGAGCGACCTGTATGCAGTCGCTTGCCAGCATCCCCAACCAATTGGGTGAGGCGAGCTTCAATATTGAGGTGAACATCTTCTAGAGCGAGTTGCCAATGAAATTCACCAGCCTCAATCTCACCTTTAATCTGGGCCATGCCCTTTTGAATATCTGCTAAATCTTGTGTGCTAATAATCTTTTGGGTAGCTAGCATCTCAGCGTGAGCCAAGGATCCAGCGATATCAACCAAGGCAAAGCGTTGATCAAAGCCAATGGATGCGGTATAACGCTGCACCAGTTCGTCGACGGGTTCGGTAAAACGCGCCGACCAAGCTTGGGCTTTGTTGGCGAGGGAATTTTTTGATGAGCTCATAAAGGCAGTATATTGGTGTAGGTCTTTGATTATTTTAAATGCTATGTCCCAAACCCCCATTTCTAGCTCTACTTCTACCATTTCCACCGCCCCTAAGCGCCTTGTAATCGCCTCCCGCGAGAGCAGGCTCGCCATGTGGCAGGCGGAACACGTGCGGGATTGCCTCAAAAAGCTCTATCCAGAATGTGATGTCCAAATCTTGGGGATGACTACCCGTGGAGACCAAATACTGGACAAAGCTCTCTCTAAAGTCGGTGGAAAGGGCTTATTTGTGAAGGAGCTCGAAACCGCTCTTGAGGACGGTCGGGCTGATTTGGCAGTGCATTCCTTAAAAGATGTCCCGATGGTCATGCCCGAGGGCTTTGATTTGTCTTGCGTCATGGCACGTGAAGATGCGCATGACGCGTTTGTGTCAAACGACTATGCAAGCCTTGAAGATTTACCTAAGGGCGCGGTCGTAGGCACCTCTAGTCTGCGCCGAGAGTCGGTTCTCAGATCTAAGTTCCCGCATTTGGAAATTCAGCCCTTAAGGGGAAATTTGGATACCCGTATGGCTAAGTTAGATCGTGGTGAGTACCAAGCGATTATTTTGGCCGCTGCCGGCTTAAAGCGCCTTGGTCTGGAAAGTCGTATTCGAGCTCGCTTACCTATTGATCCATACACCCCTGCGGCTGGGCAGGGCGCATTGGGTATTGAAACCCTGAGCAAGCATCCGAACATTAAAGCCTGGCTTGCCCCACTCAACGATTTACCAACTTTGTATGCAGTCTCTGCCGAGCGCATGGTGTCGCGCCAATTGGGTGGCTCTTGTGAGGTACCTTTGGCTGCATACGCCACATGGGATCAAGATCAGATGCATATTCGATCTTTTGTTGCTAGCGTAGACGGCAAAGCCAGCTGCCTAGCTAGTGCCGAAGGTTCAGTAAAGAGCCTTGAGGATGCAGAAGCCTTAGGCTTTTCTGTGGCACAAGATTTAATTGCGCGGGGCGCGGCTAGTCTGTTGCCCCATGGCTTGCCTAAGTAAACATTAGCATGGCTAATTGCTAATGAGCACCAAGACCATTGTTATTACACGCCCCAGCGGACAGGCACGCCAATTATCTGAAGCGCTACAAGCGAGCTTAACTAAGATCGGTATAGCTACAGAATTCTTCCCCAAGATTATTTCTTTGCCATTACTCACCATTGTCCCCAAAAGTGATGATGGCTTAACTCATGAAATAACTGAAGCCCTTCAATCTGCGGATCTGGCAATTTTTGTGAGCCCCAATGCCATTGAATGCACGATGCGTTTGCTCGAAAAGTCTTGGCAAGATCTATCGAATCACTTGATACCTGTTGGAGTGATGGGTGGCAGCAGTATGGCGGCCTTAAAAAATCATGGCATCGGTATTGAGGGCTCCCCCACACCCGTGATCCTTCCTCAAGATAATGCCCATTGGGATTCAGAGGGTCTGTGGAGTGAGCTGCAGAAAATGCATTGGAATTGGCTAGATAAAAAAGTATTGATCTTCAAAGGTGAGGGTGGGCGCGACTGGTTGGCTGAAGCCTTAAAAAATGCAGGAGCCAAAGTCGATGCCATTTCGGTCTATGCGCGCGTGCCTTTAGATCTCAATAGTCCTGCTTGGCATGCGATTCATGAGATGGATTTTGCGCAATCACTCTGGTTGCTTACCTCGTCTGAGGCAGTGCGCTATTTAGGGCAAGCTAAATTGCCGCTGGACCTCGCTACAGCGATTTGCCCACACCACAATATCGCCGATGCTGCCGAGCAGGTTGGCTTTGGAGAGGTATTTACTTGTGAGCCTGGCGACGAAGCATTGATTGCGGCATCGCAAGCTTGGTTATATATCTAGAAATTAAATACCTAGATTGAATTCAGTGGGTAACTTAGTAAGGCTGGTAGGAAGACTTCGCTCACTAAGAGTGGACGCCCTTTCAGCTCGTAAAGGGTGCGTCTCGACCAAGTTTCTGATGGTAGTGCGGGATGTTGCTTAAAACACTTTTTCCACAATGCACTTTGTTTATCCAGACGCGCAATTTCACGTATCGGTTTCTTCTGAGAGTGCATCCGGGTTTTTGCAAACAGCACTGCCCCTAATGGTTTTTTGCCTAAACGCAGGACCTCATGGTTGCTCCCGCTTGAGCTACTACTGGGAATGATGCTTCGTGCCATGACCAGTGGAATGCCGTTAGCGCAGAGCAATACCTCTCGTATGCGACAACGCATGATCTTGAAATGAAAATAGCGACTTTCGTCGCTATTCAGGTCTTGCCGGCAATCTCGCAACACTAGAACCTCTAGTTTTTGTCCAATTGCACGTTCAATTTTTTGGGTTAAAGAACCGGTGTCACTAAGCCAAGACTGCCACTTGCGTGGCGCTTGATGTAATTCACCGGAATCGACTCGATTCCATGCAGAACGGAGGCGACGACGGTGAACCATGTTTAGTTGCCGCTAAAGCTTCTGCGTTGACCGCCAGTTTTTGGTTTAGCGAAACGGGGGCCAGCAGACGGACGTGAGTCGCCAGAGCGATTGCCACCTGCTGGACGTGAATCACCAGAGCGCGCAGGGCGTGAATCAGCAAAACGATTGGCGCCAGCAGCGGGACGTGAATCGCCGGACGGACGTGAGTCGCTAGAACGAGATTCGCTTGAGCGAGCTTCAAAATGATTGCCGGAACGGTTTCCACCACCACCGCTACCAGAGCGAGACTCTGAACGAGCGCCTGAACCATAACGACCACCACCGCCACCGCCACCAGAGCGACCGCCACCACCGAAACCACCGCCGGAGCGACCACCACCTGGGCGACCACCGCCACCACCGAAGCTAGGCTTGGCTTGTGGCTCGAGGCCAGCAATAACTGAAGCAACGATATCTTGCTGAGTAAAGCGTTCGATATTGCGAATCTTGGCGCGATCACGATGCTCAACCAAAGTGATAGCAACACCATTGCGACCAGCGCGTCCAGTACGACCGATGCGGTGCGTATAGTCTTCTGGTTTCATTGGCAAGCCAAAGTTAATCACGTGACTAATACGGGGCACATCGATACCGCGAGCCGCTACATCAGTCGCAACCAAAATCTTGGTGTGACCTTTGCGCAGAGACTCGAGACGGCGCATACGAACAGCTTGAGGCATTGCACCGTGTAAGGCGCTAGCTTCGTAACCATTAGCACGCAATGTGTCGGCAATTTTTTCGCTTTCAATTTGGGTGCTTGCAAACACAACCGCTTGATCCAAAGAGGCATCAGCCAAAATGTGCTCGAGCAATTTATGCTTGTGTGACATGCTGTCAGCCCAATGCAGCTTCTGCTCAATGTTCGCGTGCTTTTCGCCAGCATGAGCAAGCTCAATACGCTTAGCGTTAGTAGTCAACTCATTAGCCAAGGACATAATCTTTGGTGCAAAAGTGGCTGAGAACATCAAAGTTTGGGTGCGAGCAGCACAACGCTTATCAATTGCCTCGAGATCATCGGCAAATCCCATATCGAGCATGCGATCGGCTTCATCGATAACGAGTTGCTTTACATCATCCAAGCGAATTGCTTTGCTATCGGTCAAGTCGAGTAGACGACCAGGAGTTGCAACAACTAGCAATGCGCCTTTAAGGGCTTGGATTTGCTTGCCATAAGGCATTCCACCCATGACAGTTGCGATACGAATACCCTTCATGCCACGAACTAAGTTCACTGCATCTGCGGCAACCTGTTGAGCTAATTCACGAGTAGGGCAGAGTACCAACACTTTAGGTTGAGCGCGGCCTGGTACAGGTGAGTTGCTTGGGTTGTCTTCGATGAGTTGATTAATCAAAGGTAGCAAAAAGGCTGCAGTTTTACCGCTACCAGTTTGGCTGCTAACTAATAAGTCACCGCCAGCGAGAGCCGCAGGAATAACCTGAGCTTGCACTGAAGTAGCTTGGGTATAACCCAGTTCAGCAACGTTTTTAAGGAGTTGAGCCGCGAGGGCGAAAGACTGAAACTCAGTTCCAGTCGGTTTTGAGTCCGTAGACTCGTGATTAGTTTCTTTAGAAAAAGTCATGCTATTACACATCCCGTTCAAGGGATGGCTCCGTGTATACACTCTTTGTTTTTTTATCGAGTGTGATGGTCAAAGGCATCGACCATCAGACAGGCGGCAGCGTTGTTGTGTTTATGACTTCTAAACTAATCGCTGAAATATAGCTGGGGGGCGATGAATCAAATTGCTTAAAAAAGCCTCCTATTATGGCACTTTAATAGTGGGATTACAAGGGTTTTCCCGAATTAATTACAAGCAATGCAATTAACGCAGCCAGCGCATTAAACGCTCAACTCCTTTGCCGTAAGGAGGCCTTGCCAGCTTAGTGCCGCTTAAAAAATGAAGACCCAGGAAGCCGCGAACTTCTAAGACGGATTTACGATGACTAAATGCCTCAAAGCCCGCTTTGCCATGGTACGCGCCCATTCCGCTAGCGCCAACACCGCCAAAAGGTAAGTCCTCTACAGCCGCATGCAGCAGGGTGTCATTGATCGTCACACCACCAGAGCGTGTTTCATTCAGAATGCGTTTCATCACGTCTTTATTCTTGCCGAACCAATATAGAGCAAGCGGCATTGGACGATCATTGATATAGCGGATGGTTGAGGAAACATCGTTGATCGCCACGATCGGAAGAATGGGGCCAAAGACCTCTTCTTGCATGATCAAGGCATCTTCAGAAACATTGAGCAACGCTATGGGGGTAAAAGAGTGTGCGCTATTGTGAATGGATGGAATCAGTGGGATTGATTGTGCTCCGCGATCTATTGCATCTTGAGCTAGATGATGCCAGCGTGCTAACTGATGCTCGTCAATTGGACCGGTAAATTCTTCGGGATTGGAGAACTGTTTTTGGGCTGCATTTTGTAGCTCCTGAACAAACTCATCGCAATCACTTGCGTGGACCACTGCGTAATCTGGCGCAATACAGGTTTGACCACTATTGGCTAGCTTGCCGTAAATGATGCTTGCCGCCGCATCTTTAAGCTTGGCTGAGGGGTCAACAACCGCCGGGGATTTTCCGCCTAATTCTAGAGTGACTGGTGTGAGGTGATCCGCAGCTGCACGCATTACCTTTTTGCCAATGTCTGCTGAGCCTGTAAAAAAGAGATGATCAAAAGGGAGTGCCGCAAAAGATTCTGCTAGCTCTGCACCACCAATGCTGACGCAAAATTCACTAGGGTGAAAATACTCTTGGATCAATGTTGCCAAGAACCCAGAGGTGCGAGAACTTCTTTCAGAAGGTTTGAGCCAAACTCGGTTTCCAGCTGCAAAGGCGGCAATTGCTGGAATAAGTGCTAGTTGAACTGGGTAATTCCAGGGGCTCATGACCCCCACGACGCCCATTGATTGCATTTCGGTCCACGCATGAGAGGAGCCCAAAAATCCTGGGGTCGGCACTAACTGGGGCTTCATCCACTCTTTGAGGTGCTTACGAACATGCTTGCATGCCTGATAAATCATCTGAAATTCAAGCAGCCGACTCTCAATTGGGTGACGAGTTCCAAAGTCCGCCGCCAAAACTTTGCAGATTTTTTCTTCATTGGCGGCAATCATTTGCTCAATGCGCCCGATGCGCTCAAGGCGAATCTCTAGCGTCGGGTTTGGTTCGGCGGCATAAGCTGCTTTGATTTCATCTAATTGGAGTGTGAAGCGATTTATTGACATTGGGTTTTGTATGGCAAGCAAACGATTGAATAAGGCATTAGGATAAAGCCATGAACAAAATCATCGATAAAAACCACCCATCTCTAGAGCGCGCCACTTTGGGTGGCGGTTGTTTTTGGTGTCTAGAGGCTGTTTACCAGCAAATCTCAGGCGTTAGCGCAGTGGTCTCAGGGTATGCGGGGGGAGCAATGCTCAATCCCGACTACGAATCAGTTTGCTCTGGCCAAACGGGTCACGCAGAAATCGTCGATGTGTATTTTGATCCGGCAGCGGTGTCTTATCGTGATTTGTTGGAAATCTTTTTTGTCATTCATGATCCAACCACCTTGAATTATCAGGGTAACGATCACGGTACGCAATATCGCTCAGTGATTTTTACCCACAGTGAGAGTCAAAGTGCAACGGCGCATGAAGTTGTGAAGGAGCTAGAGGGGGCGAGGATCTACTCGGGATCTATTGTGACTCAAATTGATACGGCACCCGTCATTTATCCAGCCGAAGATTATCACCAGAATTATTTTCAGCAGCACCCAGGGCAGGGCTACTGCATGGCCGTCGTTGCACCTAAATTGGCAAAATTCAGAGCGAAGTTTCAATCTTTAATTGCCCCAGCGTTTCGCTAGGGCAAGCAGACTCGATGCTCTTAAATCTCTTTTATGGTGCTAGGCGAGCAATACGCCAGTGAGCACCTTCGAGCTGATAGTGAATGCGGTCATGAAGGCGTGATGGCCTACCTTGCCAAAATTCAATCTCAGTGGGGTGCAGGCGATATCCACCCCAATGTCCTGGTCTTGGCGCTTGGTCGCCAAAGTCTGCTGCAAAACGCCTCTCTGCCTCTTCAAGAAATTCTCGATTGGGGATCTCAGTGCTTTGTGGTGAGGCCCAAGCTCCGATACGGGAGGCAACTGGGCGGGAATGAAAGTATTGATCGCTCTCAGCGGCAGTCACTCGCTCAACCGTCCCTTTGATGCGGACCTGGCGCTCAAGTTCATGCCAATGAAATAACAAGGCAGCGTGCGGGCGAATAGCTAAATCCTTGCCTTTTTGGCTTTCATAATTAGTAAAGAAGGTAAAGCCAGCTTCATCCGCACCTTTTAGTAAGACAATACGAGCTGATGGATTGCCAGCTTTATCGGCGGTTGCCAAAGTCATGGAGTTAGGTTCTGGGCACTCTGCTTTGATTGCCTGATCAAACCAGACCTGAAATAAGGCTAATGGATTGTGTGGAACTTCAGTTTCTGAAAGCTGACCGAAGGTGTAGTTTTTACGCAGTTGAGCAATGGGGTCCATTTTTTCAGTATAAAGAGAAGCTATGGCAGAAGACAAGATAGAAGGTAACTTAGATGATCGTCGTTTTGGGGGTGTGGCTCGTCTATACGGCCTAGAGCTGCGTGAACGTTTTCGTCATGCTACGGTTGTAGTTGCCGGATTAGGTGGAGTGGGCTCTTGGGCCGCTGAAGCCTTAGCTCGGACAGCTATCGGCCATCTTGTTTTAATTGATTTTGATCACATTGCTGAGAGTAATACCAATCGTCAGCTGCACGCACTTGAGGGTGAGTATGGCAAGGCAAAGGTGCAGGCAATGACGGAGCGCATTCGACAAATTAATCCTGAAATTACGCTGACTACTTACGATGCATTTTTGGAGCCAGAAAATTTAGATGAACTGATTCCATCCGATGCGATCGTGTTGGATGCGACAGATTCGGTGCAAACCAAAATTGCTTTAGCGGTTTGGGCAGACAAAAATCAGCGCGCTCTAGTTATGTGTGGTGCGGCTGGCGGCAAATCAGATCCGACCTCTGTACGTTGCGACGATCTCTCTCGAACCGAGCAAGATGCTTTACTGGCAAAGGTGCGCCAAGGCCTGAGGCAGGATCATGGCTTTTCTAGAAACCTCAAAAGAAAAATTGGGATTCGCGCCATCTATTCTCATGAGCCTCGCGCAGGGGTTGCTAGCGGCGGTCTTGCTTGTTCTGGCTATGGCTCAACGGTGATGGTGACTGCAGCCTGTGGTTTGGCTGCTGCCGCTGAAGTTTTAAACCTGATTGCTGCTCAAGAAACGATTTCTTAAAAACATCAACAAATCCTTAGGGGGAATCCCTGTAGGAAATTACGCATTCTGATGTCATCCCAAATTTAATAATTCCCCTTTAGGCTTGCACGCATCAAGCTAACTCTTTTTTCACACATTACATTTACTTGTTTAAGCACTTTAGGTATTTCTATCCTCTAGTGTTGAAAGGCAGTCCTCCCTAGACTTTGCTTCGTTGGTGACTTACCAACGACAAATCGAAAGGGGGTCTCTTTTGCAGACTGAACAAACTGGTTTACAGCGCCATCTCAAAGTCCGGCACATTCGCCTCATGGCTTTGGGATCTACCATCGGCGTTGGATTATTTCTAGGCTCGGCAAGCGCGATCCAAATCGCGGGACCTTCCATCTTGCTGGGATATCTGCTTGCTGGCATCGTTGCCTTTATTGTGCTGCGCACCTTGGGGGAGATGGCCGTCCATGAGCCAGTTGCAGGTTCATTTGCAGCCTATGCCAATACCTATGTTGGCCCGCTTGCGGGTTATATGGTCGGTTGGGGGTACTGGACCTATTGGATTGTTGTGGGCATTGCCGAGGTAACTGCCGTGGGTATTTACATGGGCATCTGGTTTCCTGAAACGCCTCAATGGATATGGGCGCTATCGTCTATCTTAATGATGGGGTTGATTAATCTCATCGCCGTCAAAGTATTTGGTGAGTTTGAGTTTTGGTTTGCCTTAATCAAGGTAGTCGCTATTGTTGCCATGATTGCATTGGGTGGTTCAGTCATTTTCTTTGGCTTTACCAATGATTGGAATCCAATCGGCCTCAGTAACTTATGGCAGCACGGCGGATTCTTTCCAAACGGTATTAGTGGGATGCTGCTTTCCTTGCAGATGGTCTTATTTGCCTATGTTGGTATTGAGATGATTGGCTTATCTGCTGGTGAGGCGGAGAATCCACGCAAAACGATTCCGATGGCTATTGATTCCTTAGCATGGCGCATTTTGATTTTTTACATGGGCGCCATTCTCGTCATTTTGGCGATCTTCCCTTGGAATGAAGTGGGTCAGCAGGGTAGTCCCTTTGTGGTGATGTTTGAGCGGATTGGACTGCGTGAGGCAGCCGGAATCATTAACTTTGTAGTAATTACTGCAGCCTTGTCATCTTGTAATGCTGGCATCTTTAGTGGTGGTCGACTTTTGTATGCGCTCTCGGTGAACGGCTATGCACCTTCGCCATTCGCCAAGCTATCAAAGTATGGCGTTCCGCATCGCGCAGTGATGGCTACTGTAGCTGTCTGCATGACTGGGGTGGTCTTGAACTACTTCGTTCCAGATAAGGCATTTCAATACATCATGGCTGCGGTGACTTTCGTTGGGCTGATGGTGTGGATTGCCATCCTGATAACGCAAATTCAATTTCGCCGCTCACTTACAAAAGCTCAGGTTGCTGAATTGGCCTATCGCACGCCTTGGTGGCCCTATTCCTCGTGGTTCGGATTGGCATTTATTGCCCTAGTAGTGGTGTTGATGGGCTTTCATGAGGATGCACGGATCGCTTTGGTCTTGGGTCCATGTTTATTAAGTGCGTATCTCGCCATGTTTTACATCGTTGGCCTGCATCGCAAAACAAAACTGAGTCGTGAATTCAAATAAGGAGACATAAATGATTATTGGCGTACCTCAAGAAGTAAAAAATAATGAATTTCGTGTTGGCTTAACCCCGGGGAATGTGAGGGGCCTATGTAAACAAGGGCACTCTGTTTTATTGCAGCGTGGAGCGGGTGAGCAAATTGGTTTAAGTGATGAGTCTTATCGCTTGGCTGGTGCTACCCTCATTAATAGTGCTGCGGAAGTGTTTGCCAAGGCCGAGATGGTGGTGAAGGTGAAGGAGCCTCAACCACAAGAATGCGCTATGTTGCGTGAAGATCAAATTCTCTTTACCTACTTACATCTCGCTCCAGACCCACAGCAGACTAAGGCTTTGCTTGCTTCAGGGGCGACTTGCATTGCTTATGAAACAGTCACCTCCTTTAGTGGCGCGTTACCGCTTCTGGCGCCCATGAGTGAGGTGGCGGGTAGGATGTCTATTCAGGCGGCCGCAACCCATCTCGAGAAAACGCACGGTGGCTTGGGTATCTTGATGGCGGGTGTCCCAGGTGTAGCGCCTGCAAAGGTGGTGATATTGGGTGCCGGTGTCGTAGGTCGAAACGCCTTGCAAATGGCGGTTGGTATGGGTGCGGATGTTTGCATCTTCGATCGCAATATCGATTGCTTAAGGCAAATCGATATGCTGTATGGCAATCGCGTGCGGACATTCTATGCGGACCCATTATTAGTTGAGTTAGAGGTGTGCGAAGCAGATGTGGTGATTGGCGCCGTGTTGTTGCCTGGTGCTGCGGCACCAAAGCTAGTGACCCGGGACATGGTGCGAAAAATGAAGGCTGGAGCGGTAGTAGTGGATGTGGCTATTGACCAAGGCGGTTGTTTTGAGACCTCTAAACCAACAACTCATACTGACCCCACCTTTGTAGTTGATGGCGTGCTGCACTACTGCGTAGCGAATATGCCCGGAGCTGTAGCTCGCACCTCTACTTTTGCTTTGACCAATGCTACCTATCCATTTATTGATGCTTTGGCAAACCGAGGGATGGTAACTGCCTTATCAAAAGATCACCACTTGCGAAATGGTCTTAGTGTGCATCGAGGAAATCTCACCTCTGAGCCGGTAGCCCGAGCTCAAAAAGTAGATTTTGTATCCGCTGAAGAGTTGCTAGCCGTTTAGTGGTCTCGACCAGGCTGTAAAGACTGAATGCATCAAGATGATCTGATGTATTCAGTCTGATGACTGCATCTTCCTCTATCATTCCATCTATGGACTTTTCCGCATTAGCAATTTCTACGGGTGTAGTGGCTTTGGCAGAGATGGGTGATAAAACCCAACTACTCTCATTGATGTTGGCTGCACGCTACCCCAAACAAGCTTTGGCAATTATCTGTGGCATTTTTATTGCTACGATTGCAAACCACGCCTGTGCTGCATTTTTGGGCCATTGGCTCACTACATTGATGAGTCCAGATCTCCTGAAGTGGATTTTGGGATTGAGCTTTTTGGGGATAGGGCTCTGGCTCCTGGTTCCCGATCATATTGATGATGCTGGAGATTCCAAGGTAGCCGATCGCGCCTTTCAGGTATTCATGTTGACGCTTGGACTCTTTTTCTTGGCAGAGATGGGTGATAAGACCCAGATCGCCACAATCGCCTTGGGTGCGAAGTATTCGGACGTCTTTTCGGTAACGGTTGGCACCACTTTGGGGATGATGTTGGCTAATGCGCCAGCAGTTTGGATTGGGCATAAATTTACTCAACGTATGCCCATCAAGTGGGTACACGCTGTAGCCGCTATTACCTTTATAGCTATTGGGGCGGCAACCCTCATTTGGGCTTAAGGTGAAAGTTGGTTTCGGGGCTTAAAATTGCCCTATGAAAACTGATCTCCCACAGAGCTTTCGCAGGCTCGAATACCGCGCTCCCAATTACACCTTTGCACAGGTTGAACTAGATATTGCCTTGGATCCCGCTAGGACGATTGTGAAGAGTCGTCTTGAGGTTTTGCCTGGCCCTGATCATAAAGCGGGCGCACCGCTGGTATTGCAAGGTCATGAGCTGGAGTTTGTAAGTTTGCGCATCAACGGAGAAGCGCATCGTCAATTTGAACTCACCCCAGAAACCTTAACCATTCATGCTTTGCCCAAAGAAGGTAAGCAGACTTTTATAGTCGAAATTATCTGTGTCTGCGTGCCCGAGAAAAATACGTCCCTGATGGGTCTGTATGTTTCTAATGGCAACTTCTTTACGCAGTGCGAAGCTGAAGGCTTTAGGAAAATCACTTACTTCCTCGATAGACCAGACGTCATGGCGCGTTATCGCGTTACCTTACGAGCTCGTGAGGCAGAGTGCCCGGTCCTGTTATCCAATGGGAATCTCATTAGCACCGAGAAGTTACCCAATGGCTGGCACAGTGTCGTTTGGGAGGATCCGTTTCCGAAACCATCTTATTTGTTTGCTTTAGTTGCTGGCAAGCTGGAATGTATTGAAGAGACGATTACCACTAGTAGTGGTGCTGAAAAGTTGTTACAGATTTGGGTTGAGCCGCATGATTTAAAGAAGACGC